>JBEPTZ010000085.1:0-18916 GCA_041691815.1 Rhodospirillales bacterium
TCGGACAGTTCTGCCAGATGCGGCAGGATCGCCGGATCGGTGGAGAGTTTCGGGGTGCCGCGCTGGGCCCGATGCAGGCCGTAGCCGAGTTCCACCGGGATCAGTTCGAGGTCGGCCAGTGCGTCGTCCTGCCAGCGCCAGCGGGCGATCACTGATTTCCACGCCCAGGGGTCGGCCGCGAAGCCGCGGGTGTTGACGGCCGAGCGCTTGTCGATGGCGTCGGCGACGTTGGCGGTGAGGTCGAGGTCGAATTTCTCGTAGAAGTCGTGGGGCAGGGCGCCGATCGTCTCGTTATGGAAGATGAAGTTGCCGAGGCTGTAGAGGATCGGCCGGCCCTGGTAGATTTCGATGCCGCGCAGGATGTGCGGGCCGTGGCCGATCACCGCGTGGGCGCCGGCGTCGATGCAGGCGCGGCTGAATGCCTCCAGGAAGGTCGCCGGGCGGGTCTTGATGGCGCCGAGCATCTCATGCGCGTGAAGGCTGATCAGCACGTGGTCGCCCTGGCGGCGGGCCTCGCCGATGGCCGCGACGATGCGGGCGACGTCGTGCTTGTTGGCGGTGGTCTGCACGCCGGGTTGCGGGCCGGCGCGGAAACGCTGGCCGCCGAACAGCACGACTCCGTCTTCCAGTGCCGGCGCGAAGCCTTCCTTGACGCGCAGCTTGTGGCCGTCGTTGACGCCGCTTTCGTCGGCCAGCAGTTGCAGCGCGTGCAGCCGGTCGGGCGGCAGGGTGTAGGTGGTGGTGTGGCGCAGCATGTTGACGCCGGGGCGGCCGCGCATGTCGGGCCGTTGCTGGCCGGCGGCCGCGGTTTCGTGGAAGCTGGCGGTGATGGCGATCAGTGCGACGCGGGCGGTGGGGCATTCCAGGTAGCGCGGCCTGGTGGCGTCGGCCAGGTGGATGCCGGTGCCGGCGTGCAGCATGCCGTGCGCGTCCAGCGCCCGGGCGGTGGCGGCCATGCCGTCATGCAGGTAGTCCAGCGTGTGGTTGTTGGCCAGCGAGGCCATGTTGAAGCCGAGCGCCAGCAGGTCGGCGATCACCCCTTCGGGCGCGCTGGCCCAGGTGCCGCCGCTGACCGCGTTGGGAACCGCGTCGGCGCCGGGGGTCAGCACCTCGAAATTGGTGAAGCGGACATCGGCGGCGGCGATCAGCTTCGCCAGCGCCTGTTGGTCGGCGCCGCCCGGCAGCCGGCGGGTGATGAAGCTGTCGCCGGTGGCGAGCAGGCTGAGCGGGGCCATGACGTGGTCTCCTGCGACGATCGTCTCAGGCTGCCGGATCGGGCGCGGCGCCGCAACCCTGCGGGGGGTGGGGAGGGCGGATCGGGCCAGAGCCGGGTGGTGCCGGGGGAACCCCCCGGGGCCCGGGGGGGGGGGGGCGGGGCGCGCGGGCGGGGGGCCGGGTTTTTTTTACACCCCGCGGGGGGGGGGGGGGGGGGTGGGCCACTGGGGGTTTTTGCCGGTTGAAACCGGGGCGGCCCCGGTCGGAGTCGCGCGGTGTCAGGCAGTCAATGGCGTTACGCGGCCGCGAACCGGTTGCTGCCGCGCTGGGCACGGCCACGGCGCCGCGCGAAGGCGAAGATGCCGAGCGCGCTGAGCAGCGCCAGCAGCGTTCCCGGTTCGGCCACCTGTGCGATGGGGTCCGGGGCCACCTGATCGTAGCCGCCGAACTGGCCCGACACCGTGCGGGTCACCGTGCCATCGGGTCCGTTATAGGCGAGTTCCAGCGTATGCGAGAGGTCGTAGTTGAACGACTGGCCCGCTTCCGTCACCTGGCCGGCGCCAGCCAGGACCAGCACCCAGTCGAAATCCCCGCCTGGGGTGAAATTGGCTGTGAGGGCGTCGATGGGAAGCGCGTCATACGACTCGGTGGGCACCAACCGTGTGATATTATGGTCGCGGTCCTCGTAGTAGACGTCGGGGTTGGGATCGCCGATGCTCCAGAAGAAATAGTCCAGCGCTGTCGGCCCGTTGATCAGCGGTCCGTCGGGGTCCAGCGTGCCGGGAGCGAGGATCGAAAGTATGACGTACACGCCGGGGTGGAAAGCTGCGGTCATCTCCCCCGAGATGGTCATCATGCCGGTCAAGTCGAGCACGAACTGCGCCTGGCTGTCCGAAGTCCAGGCAAACGGCTGGCCGTCCGGCGTGCTGGAGCGGAAGCCATCACCGAAAATCGCGTTGGCCCTGACAGAGGGCATGGTGCTGTCGTCGTTGGCCGCCGCGCCAACCTGCAATTTCAGTCGTCCGTTCGCCAGATCGGCCGAGCCGCTGGCCTGCACGCTGCCCCAGGTGCCTGCCTTGGCATATTCCTCGGCAGCCAGCGAAGCCGGATCCGAATTGCTGGTCCTGATGGAGTAGGAATGGAAGCCGTATTGCGCGTTGTATTGATCGCCTTCCGGGTTGGTGCTCCCCAAAATCACCTGGTTGAATGGGATCGTCTCGGCCCGCGCCGCGGCGATGGGCGCCAGCGCCATGAAGCCGGTGACGAAGATGCCTGCTATGAGTGTGTGCTGGATCGAAGAAACGCTGTGAAACACTGTGAATTCCCCTGAAATATTCCGCTTGAGTGTAGAATGAGAGCCGCTGAAGGACCAGCCGGATTAAACTCAGATTGACAAGATTCCAGTTTTTTCCGGAGAACTTCCGACCACCCCATCCTCCTGCCGTGAGATGAAATCATGATTCGTATCGCTGTCCTGCACTTCTCCCACGAGACTGTCACTTTTCTCGAAAATGACACCACGCTTGACGATTTTCGTTACCCCGGCTCGCCATGTTCGGGCGAGGCGCTGCTGAAGCTGGACCCCGGCGGTTATATCGGCGGCTTCGTGCAGGTGGCACGCGAGCAGCCGGACGTGGAACTGGTCGGCATCGAGAGCCCGGGCTTCCCGAAAACCGGCACCGGCTCGGGCTGGGTCACCGAGCAGGCGTTCGAGCATTTCGTCGGCCGGATGATCGCCGAGCTGCGCGCCAGCGGGCCGTATGACGGCGTCTACCTGGCGGTGCATGGTGCGATGGGGGCGCGCGGTGTTGCGCGGCCGGAGGCGGAGCTGGCGCGGCGGGTGCGCGAGGCGGTGGGGCCGAAGCCGCGCATCGCCGGCACCTTCGACCCGCACGGCAACGAGGACGAGGAATTCTTCCGCCACGCCGACTTCGCTTTCACCGTCAAGTATTATCCGCATTACGACAGCCATCTGCAGGGCGAGCGGGCGGCGCGCATGCTGCTGCGGGCGATCCGCGGCGACTACACGCCGGCGCATGCCACCGTGCGGGTGCCGATCATCTCGCCGACCGTGCTGCAATGGACCGGCGCCTCGCCGTGGAGCGACCTGATCCAGCGCGCGCTGGTGTGGGAGGCGCGGTCGGTGGACACCTATGTCAACGTGTTTTTCGGCTTCCCGTGGGCGGACGTGCCGGATGTCGGCATGACCATCCAGGTGACCACCAACGACAATCCGGCGCTGGCCCGGCGGGTTGCCGACGACATGGCGCAATGGGCCTGGCGCAAGCGTGAGGCGCTGCTGAACACCACCAGGGTGCTGTCGATCGCCGAGGGCGTGGCCGCCGCGCGCGATGCCGCCAAGCCGGCGATCCTGGCCGACCATTCCGACCGCTCCGGCTACGCCACCTGGCTGTTGCGCGAAATCCTGGCGCAGAAGCTGCGAAATACGCTGGTGGCCACCATCGCCGACGGCAAGCTGGTGGAACGCCTGGTCGAGCGTGGCATCGCGGTGGGCGACGCGTTCGATGAGCCGGTGGGCGGCAGGGTGGACCCCTCGGCCGGGGTGCCGGTGCGCGTTACCGGCCGGGTGCTGGCGCTGCCCGGCGGCGTCCGGCGCGGCAATGCGCAGACCTGGATCGTGGTCGATGTCGGCCAGGGCAACGTGGTGGCGATCAGCCCCTATCTGGTGCAGATCATCGAGCCCGACGATCTGCGGGCCTATGGCCTGGAACCCAACGACTTCGAGATCATTGCCATCAAGTCCCGCGTGCATTTCCGCCGCGGGTTCGATGATAGCGGTTTCGCGCAGAGCATCTTCGTGGTCGAGCCGGATGAGCCGTTCCTCGGCACGGTACGGCTGGATGGGCTGCACTACCGCAACGTCGATCTCAAGGCGTTCTATCCGTACGGCAACCCGGTGTTTCCGCCGGCGGAATAGCGCCACCGGACCCCGCCGCCGCCGTGCGCGCCACCCTGGCCTGGCGCGTCAGGGCATGATTCGGCGTGTTGCCCGCAACTGCACGCCGGGCCGGCTTCGCGGCTGCGATCGCAAGATGTTAGCGCGTGAATGTTGCGGTGCAGCATGCTGGCGCCATCGCTTCGACACAATTTTATTTCAAAACAATGGGCTATCGTGCGATACTAAGATATCGTCAACCGCCGCCCCTGCAGGAGACCACGATGCGCAACCTGATCGTGCTGGCCGCCGCCCTGCCGTTGCTGGCGGGCTGCGGCTCCGACCAATTCTCCCGCGTCAGCACCGGCGCCGGCGCCGGGGCCGGCGCCGGCGCCACCATCGGCCTGCTCGGCGGCCCGATCGGCGTCGGCGTTGGCGCCATCATCGGTGCCGGGGTCGGGGCGGTGACCGGGGGGGTGACCACCTCGGATCAGCTCGATCTCGGCAAGCCGATCTGGCAAGAAAAGAACGATGGCGCGCCACCAGTGGCCCGCGTTTCCAACGACCCGCAGTACCGGCCGCCGGCGCCGGCGCAATTGCAGCAGCCCTATGTGCCGGATGACAGCGGCGGCGCGGTGACCAGCCAGCCGCTGGGCGCGCCGCGCTCGTAGCGCTACGCCACGCCGCCGACATAGGCCTTCAGGCTGTCCACCTCGTGTTCCTGCTGCTCCAGGCGGGATTTCACCACGTCGCCGATGCTGATAATGCCGACCAGCCGGGCCTGATCCAGCACCGGCAGATGGCGCAAACGCCGCTCGGTCATCAGCTTCATCGCCTGCTCCACCGTGGTGGCCGGCGTGATGGTGATGAGATCGCGGGTCATCAACTGCGCCGCCGTCATTGCCAGGGTTGCCGCCCCGTGGCGCGCCAGGCCGTGCATGATGTCGCGCTCGCTGACGATGCCCAGCACCTGGGCGGCGGAATCGCGCACCAGCACCGCACCAAATCCGCGCGCCGACAGCAACGCCACCACGTCGGCCACCGTGTCGGTGGGATGCACGGCGGCCACATCATGGCCCTTGTGTTTCAGAATCGCTGCGACAGTCATCGGTCGGCTCCTTCCGTGTTCAGCGGAGCGGGGCCACACCCGTCATACCAGGTCGCCATGACGGGCAGACCCGCCTGCGCCCCCAGGCGGATGCCAGAGGGTCAACCTATGTAGAGTATACGGCAGCGAAATCATCGGATGCAAAAAACAGGTGTGCAGTGCAGCAAGGGTGTTCTTTTTTGAAAAAAAGAACCAAAAAAATCTATCCGCCTTGCAAAAAAGGTGGGGGTGGAGACTCCGGTGTCTCCACCCCCACCGATGTTGCAAGGCGGATGAAAAAACTTCTTTTTGTTCACAAAAAGAAGACCTTGCTCAACTCACCGGTGACAACTGCGTCGCCACCAGTTCGGCAAACCGGCCCTGTTGCGCCAGCAGCGTGTGGAAATCACCGCGCTCGACGATGCGGCCGTTGTCGAACACCAGGATTTCATCGGCGTCGCGCACGGTGGAGAGTCGGTGGGCGATGATGAAGGTGGTGCGGCCTTGCATCAGGGTTTTCAGCGCCCGCGACACCCGCGCTTCGGTGGCGGCGTCGAGTGCGCTGGTGGCTTCGTCGAGGATCAGGATCGGCGGGTCTTTCAGCAGCGCGCGGGCGATCGCCAGGCGCTGGCGCTGGCCGCCTGAGAGGGTGCTGCCGCGCTCGCCGACCATGGTGTCGTAGCCGTGCGGCTGGCGGATGATGAATTCGTGCGCGTCGGCCATCTTGCAGGCCTGTTCGAGTATCTCGGCGGTGGCGTCGGGGTTGCCGATCAGCAGATTCTCGCGGATCGAGCGGTTGAGTAGCATGCTCTCCTGGAACACCACGCCGATCGCCTGGTGCAGGCTTTGCAGCGTCACGTCGCGGATGTCCTGGCCGCCGATCAGCACCCGGCCGGAATCCGGGTCCCAGGCGCGTTGCAGCAGCGCCATCGCGGTGGACTTGCCGGCGCCGGTCTGGCCGACCAGCGCCACCGAGCTGCCGGGCCGGGCGGTGAACGACACCTCGGACAGGATCGGCGGGCCGCCGGGATAGGCGAAGGTGACCGCCTCGAACGACACTGCCTCGGCCGGGCGGGCCAGGGGCGCGGCGTTCGGGCGCTCCGGCACCGAGCTTTGCGCGTCCAGCACCGCGAAGAACTCGCGCAGATTCGGCACCTCGAAGAACAGCCTGGCGCTGAAGCTCATCGCACCGTCCAGCCGGCCGATCAGCATGGTCGCCAGCCCCATGAAGCTGACGATCTCGCCGACGCTGGCCTGGCCCTGCACATGCAAAATAGTGCCGATCAGCACGATGGCGATCACCGCGATGGTGCTGGCGGCACGGGTCATCACGTTGACCACCGCCCACCAGTTGAGGATCGGGAACTGGTGCTTGATCACCTGCTGGACGATCTCGCCGAAGCGGTTGGTTTCGGCCGCCAGCCTGGTGAACGCCTGCATCACGGTGACGTTGGCCAGGGTGTCCTGGGCGTTGCCGGCAAGCTGGATCTGATAGCGCTGCGCCTGCTGCTGGCCGGCCTCGGTGCGGCGGATCACGATCAGCGTGAGGGTGCAGAACAGCACCACCAGCACGATCAGCGCCGAGGCCAGCCGCCAGTTGATGAACAAGGTCAGCGGCAGCAGCACCAGCACCGCGACGAAGGTGGAAAGCTGGTCGCGGAAGAACGACAGCCACAGCCAGAACAGCGAATCCGCCCCCGACAGCATGATCTTCATCAACCGTCCGCTCTGCGCATCGCCATGAAAACTCGGCGGCAGGGTCAGCACATGGCTGAAGAACCGGCTCATCGCCGCCAGCCGGTTGCGGTGCGCCAGCCGCTCGGAATGCAGGGCTGCGATAATGTTGGCGACAATGCCGGCCAGCCCGATCACCGCCCAGATGCCGAGCAGCCTGGCCGCCTCATGCCATAGCTCCGCCCGGTCCATGCTGGAGGCACGCGACAGCAGGCCGATCACCAGGCCGAACAGGATCGGGTCGAGAAATTGCAACGCCGCGACCAGCAGGTTGGCGGCGCCCAGGGCCGCGGCCAGCCTGAGGTCACGGCCCAAGAAAACCAGGCTGCGGCGGTAGACTGCGAAGAAGGTCATGGGCAGGAATCAGCAAAAAAGGTCTTCTTTTTGTGAACAAAAAGAAGCAAAAAAACTTTTTGTCCATTGGAGTGTACGGGCTCTCCGCCACTCCGCTGTTGCAAGGCGGATGGTTTTTTTGGTTCTTTTTTTGCAAAAAAAGAACTGCTTCCTTCTCTTAACATTTCACCGCCTCGAACCGCCGGGACGGATGCACGAACTCGTCCTGTGCCGCCACGGTGAGGATTTCGCGCGAGCCGGCGGCGGCGGTGCGGGCGAGCAGGCCGTGGATGGCGCTGCCGGCCTGTTCCAGGGCTTGTCTGGCGCTGCCGGTGTTGAGGCGGTGGAACAGGAACAGGGCGGCGATGGCGTCGCCGGCGCCGTTGACGGCGAGCGGGTGCAGCGGGGTGCGCAGCAGGTGGACGCTGCCGGCCTCGGCGGCCAGCATGTCGATGGCGTCGGCCGGGGTTTCGTTGGTGCGCAGGCTGGTGAGCAGCACGGTGCGCGGGCCGGTGGGCGCCATCATTGCCTGCAGTTGGGCGATGGCGGCCTTGGCGCCGGCCAGGGTGGCGCAGTCCTGGCCGGTGAGGCGCTGCACCTCGAAGCGGTTGGGGGTGATGATGTCGGCGGCGGCCAGTGCCTGGTCGCGCAGCAGTTCGGCGATGCCGGGGCGGACGTAGATGCCGGTGTCGTCGTCGCCGATCACCGGGTCGCAGCAGTAGAGGGCCGCGGGGTTGGCGGCTTTGACGCGGGCGACGGTGTCCAGGATGGTGGCGCCGATGCCCTGGTCGCCCATGTAGCCGGAGAGGATCGCGTCGCAATGCGGGAAGGCGCCGCGGGCTTCGATGCCGGCGATGATTTTTGCCACCTGGGCGCCGGTGTAGACGTCGCCGGCCCAGTCGCCGTAGCCGGTGTGGTTGGAGAACTGCACGGTGTTGACCGCCCAGACCTCGGCGCCGAGGCGTTGCAGCGGGAAGGCGGCCGAGGCGTTGCCGACATGGCCGTAGGCGACCCAGGACTGGATGGAGAGGATGTTCACGCCAGTTGTCTCATGCCACCCGGCCACCATCGACCGGCAGCAAGATGCCGGTGATGAAGCTGGAGGCGTCCTCGGCCAGCCACAGGCAGGCGTTGGCGATGTCGCTGGGCTGGCTCATGCGGCCGAGCGGGATGCTGGACAGGAAGCGCTGCTGCACTTCGGGGGAGTTCGGCTGGCCCATGAACAACTCGGTGAGGCCGGTGGCGCCGAGCACCGGGCAGATGGCGTTCACCCGAATGTTATCGGGCGCCAGTTCGATCGCCATGCACTGGGTCATGGTGTTCACCGCGCCCTTGGTGCCGTTGTACCACACCAGGCCAGGGCGCGGGCGGATGCCGGCGGTGCTGCTGATGTTGATGATCGAGCCGCCGCGACCCTGGGCGCGCAGCACCGGCACGGCGGATTGCGCCATCCAGTATAGCGATTTGACGTTGACCGCGAACACCCGGTCGAAGCTCGCCTCGTCGACGCCGAGCAGCGGCTGGTTGCGGTGGGTGGTGCCGGCATTGTTGACGACGATGTCCAGCCCGCCATGGGTTTTCACCGCGGCGTCGACCATCCTCTGCACGTCGGCACCCTGGCTGACATCGCCCTGGATGGCCGTGCCGCCGATTTCGCCGGCGACCCGGGCGGCGGCTTCGGCGTTGAGGTCGGCGCCCACGACGTTGGCGCCCTCGGCGGCGAACAGCCGGGCGATGCCTTCGCCGAAGCCGCCGCCGGCGCCGGTGACCAGGGCGGTCTTGCCGTGCAGTCGCATCGCATTCTCCTGCGGTTCAGTCCGGCGCGAGGCTAGACCATGTTGCCGGCCGGCATAAAGCGGGCGCAAAAAACCTGGACGAATCCGCGGATTCCTTCATACATGCCGGTCTTCCACCGGCTGTTGCCGCCAGGGTGCCGCCCCCCCAACCGGAGTATCGCGTTATGCCGTTGCCGATCAAATCACCCTCCTGGGTGCAGGAATTCCAGAAATTCATCATGCGCGGCAGCGTGGTGGACCTGGCGGTCGGTATCATCATCGGCGCCGCTTTTTCGGCCATCGTCGGCAGCCTGGTGAAGGACATCTTCACCCCGGTGATCGGGCTGCTGCTGGGTGGGATCGACTTCACCAACATCTTCATCACCCTGAAGGGGCCGCATGTCGCCACGCTCGACGCGGCCAAGGCGGCCGGCGCGGTCACGCTGAATATCGGCGTGTTCCTGAACGCGGTGATCCAGTTCGTCATCATCGGCTTCGCGATCTTCTGGGTGGTGAAGGGGCTGAGCGCGCTGCACCGCAAGGAGGAAGCCGCCCCCGTCGTGGTGCCGCCGCCGACCACGACCGAGGTGCTGCTGGCGGATATCCGCGACCTGCTGGCCAAAGAGGTGGCGAAGTAGCCGATGGCTGAGACGCCGGCGCCGCCAGCCGGGCAGGGGCTTACCCGCGAATTGCTGCTGAGCGGCGACCTGCCGGCGATGATTGCCGCCACCAACCCCGAGATGGTTGTGCTCTCCGATGAGGCGCGCAATGCCTCGCTGCATGCAATGCTGGCGAGCCGGCCGGAGCAGGGCGACGGGCTGTGGGTGTTCGCCTATGGCTCGCTGATCTGGAATCCGCTGATCCATTTCACCGACCGGCGGCTGGCGCATGTGCCCGGTTGGCGGCGCAGCTTCTGCCTGTCGGTGAAGTCCGGCCGTGGCACGCCGGAGGCGCCGGGGCTGATGCTCGGGCTGATCGAGGATCAGCCGGAGGGGCCGGGCTGCGGCGGGGTGGTGTTTCGCATTCCCGAGCCGGCGCTTGCGCTGGAGCTGGATGTGCTGTGGCGGCGGGAGATGATCGCCGCCGGCTATACGCCGCGCTGGGTGGCGATCGAGGATGCGGCGGGCGTGCGGTTCGGGCAGGCGATCGCCTTCACCATCAACTGCGACGGGGCTGGGTATTGCGGCGATCTGGCCGAGGCGGAGGTGGTGGGGCGGCTGGCCACCGCGCACGGGCGGCTGGGCAGCGGGGCGGAATATCTGTTCCGCACCCACCAGGGGCTGGCGGAGATGGGGATCGTCGATCCGTTCATCGCGCGGCTGGCACAACTTGTTGATCGCAGAATGAAAGCGGTCGCCTAGGGCCGTTCGTTGCGGTATGCTCGGCGCGAGTCCGGGGAGACCGTTTATGCGTATCCGTCTGTTGCTGCTGGTGGTTCTGGCGTTCACTTTCGTCGCCGGCGCCGTGCATGCCGATGATCTCGATCTCCCCGGGCTGTCGCGCGACGCGCGGGCCTACCAGTCCTCGCTGACTGCCCGCTATCCGGCCGGCGGCACCCCCTCGGCGCGCGCGGCGGCCGAGCAGCGCACCGCCACGGCGCGGGCCGCCAAGGATTGGGACGGCGTGGCCGCCGGGCTGGAGGCGCGGGTGGCGCTGGGCCAGGTGAGCGCCGATATGTGGCTGGAACTGGCGCAGGCGCAGTTGCGTCGCACGCCGCCGAATGCGGTGCACGCGCTGGGTGCCGGCTGGCAGGCGCTGCAATTGTCGGAAAGCGGCCAGCCGGAGGTGGAGCCGCTGCTGGTGATGGCGCAGGCGCTGCATCTGCTGGGCCGCGAGGCGCAGGAGGTGCAGGTGCGTGAGGCGGTGGTGCAGCGCGCGCCGGGCGATGCCGCCTATCAGCAGCAACTGGCCGACGCCCGCCGCGCCGCCGGCATGCTGGTCCGCAAGGTGACCACCGAGGGCGAGGCCGATCCGCCGCGCGCCTGCGTCGCCTTCACCGTGCCGCCCCGGCGCGGCGACAGTTTCAATCCGCCGGATTGGGTGCGGCTGGAGCCGGCGCGGCCGGAGGCGGCGGTGACCCGCGAAGGCGACCAGCTTTGCGTCTCGGGCCTGCCGTCCGGCCAGACCACCAATATCATCCTGCGCCAGGGGCTGCCGGGCGAGCAGGGGCTGGCGCTGAGCAAGCAGGTGTCGCTGCCGATCGCGGTGCCGAATCGCGACCCGAGCCTGGGCTTCGACACCAGGCTGTTCGTGCTGCCGCGCGGCCAGACGCCGGCGGTGACGCTGACCACGGTTAATTTGTCCGCCGTGTCGCTGCGGCTGATCCGGCTGTCCGACCGCAGCGTGGCGACGCTGCTGCGGGAGAACCGGCTGGGGCAGGCGGTGGATTCGTGGACCGCCGATAATCTGGCCGACAATGTCGGCAGCGTGGTGTGGGAGGGCAAGGCGGATATCCCGAAATGGGAGGCCAATCGGCCGGCCCGCACCGCGCTGCCGGTGCCGCCGCCGCTGCAGACCGCCGGGCCCGGCATCTACGCGCTGGTCGCCGGGCCGGGCGATGGCACCGGGGGGGATATCACCCGGGCGGTGCAGGTGATCCTGCGCACCGATCTGGCCCCGACCTTGTGGCGCGGTGCCGATGGGCTGACCGTGCAGATGCGCGACTATGCCAATGCGGCGGCGCGGCCGGGGGTGCGGGTGGTGCTGCTGGCGCGCAACAACGACGTGCTGGGCGAGGCGACCACCGATGCCGATGGCGTCGCCCGCTTCGCCGCCCCGCTGCTGGCCGGCACCGGCTCGCTGGCGGCCGCCTCGATTCAGGCATTCGCGCCGAAGACCGGCGATCTGCAGCAGGATTTCGCCACGCTGGACCTGAACGTCGCGGCGTTCGACCTGTCGGATCGCGGCGTCTCCGGCATGCCGCATCCGGGGCCGCTGGACGCCTATGTCTGGCTCGATCGCGGCATCTACCGGCCGGGCGAGACGGTGCAGGTGATGGCGCTTCTGCGCGATGCCGCCGGGCTGCCGGCCGATATTCCGGCCCAGGTGACGGTGCGGCGGCCGAACGGCCAGGTGTTCCTGCGCACCACCCCGGCGCGCGCCGCCGATGCCTCGCTGTATCTGCCGGTGAAGCTGTCGGCAGGGGCGGCCGCCGGCACCTGGACCATCGATGTCGCCGCCGACCCGACGGCAGCGCCGATCGGCCATGCCGAGTTCCGCGTCGATGCCTTCGTGCCCGACCGCATGGCGGTGGATTTCGGCACCCTGCCGACTACGCTGGTGGCCGGCGTTGCCAGCGATATTCCGGTCACCGCGCGCTATCTGTATGGCGCGCCGGGGGCCGAATTGTCCGGCAAGGGCAGCCTGCGGCTGATCGCCGACCCGGCGCCGTTCCCGGCGCTGGCCGGCTACCGCATCGGGCTGGCCGGCGAGAACTACGCGCCGGACAGCCGCGACCTCGAACTGCCGGACACCGACGCCAAGGGGATGACGCAGCTCAGCGTGTCGCTGGCCACCCTGCCCGACGTGACCTTCGCGTTGCAGGCGCAGATCAACGTCTCGGTCAACGACCCTTCCGGCCATGCCTCGCGCGCCACCGCCACGGTGAAGGTGCGCCCGGCCAACCCGCTGCTCGGCATCAAGCCGGCGTTCGACGACAACGCGGTGGATGCCGGCGCGCCGGCCGGCTTCACCATCCGCGCGGTGACCCCGGAGGGCGCGCCGATGCCGATGCAAGCCAAGCTGCGCCTGGTGCGCGAGCGGCCGGACTGGCGGATGGTGATGCATGACCGTCTCGCCCGCTACGAGGTGGTCTGGCGCGACGAGCCGCTGGAAACCAAGACCGTGCAGCTGCCGCCGGATGGGCTGTCGCAGATCTACGCCAAGCTGCCGTTCGGCCGCTATCGGCTGGAAGTCTCCCAGATCGGCGGCATGGCGCTGGCCTCGTACCGCTTCCGCGCCGGCTGGACCAACTCGGAAAGCCCCGATGTGCCCGACCGTGTCGACGTTTCGGCCGACCGCCGCAGCGTGCCGGCCGGCGAGAACGTCCGCATCCATATCGCCGCCCCGTTTGCCGGCAAGGCCACCCTCTTGGTGCTGAGCAACCAGGTGCTGTCGCTGCGTGATATCGACGTCGCCGAGGGCGGCACCGATGTCGAGGTGCCGGTGACCACCGCCTGGGGGCCGGGCGCCTATGTCGCCGTCCACGTGTTTCGTGGCGGCGACGTCGCTGGCAAACGCCCCAGCCGCGCCATCGGCCTCACCTGGGTCGGCGTCGACCCCACCGCCCGCACGCTGGACGTGGCGATCGACACCCCGGACAAGGCCGGCCCGCGCGCCAAGCTCGTGGTGCCGGTGCGCGCCGCCCCCGGCGCCTGGGTGACCCTGGCCGCCGTCGATGAGGGCATATTGCGGCTCACCCGCTTCGTCTCGCCCGATCCGCGCCCGCATTTCCTCGGCCGCCGCCGGCTGGGGCTGGATATCCGCGACGACTGGGGCCGGCTGATCCCGCCCGCCGAGGGCGAATCCGCGCTGCTGCGCCAGGGCGGTGACGAAGGCAGCTTCGCGCTGCCCGACATCCCGCAGCGCACCGTCATCCTGTTCAGCCCGCCGGTGCAGGCCGGGCCGGACGGCATCGCCCGTATCACGCTCGACATGCCCGACTTCAACGGCCAGGTGCGGCTGATGGCGGTGGCCTGGTCGGGCAGCCGGCTGGGTGCCGCCAACACCGACATCACCATCCGCGACCCGCTGGTCGCCGAGGCGCTGCTGCCGCGCTTCCTGGCGCCCGGCGACGAGGCCCGGCTGGCGGTGCTGCTGCATAATCTCGACCTGCCGAACGGCGAGGCCAGCGTCACCATCAGCACCACCGGGCCGTTGCAGGTGGAGGGCGACAACCGCCTCGCCGCCAATCTCGCGCCCGGCCAGCAGGCGCTGCCGGCCACCAAATTGCGCGCCACCGGGGCGGGCAGGGGGGTGATCAGCCTGGATATCAACGGCCCCGGCGGCTTCCATCTGAAGCGCGACACCGCCATCACCATCCGCCCGGCACGCGGCCGCGTCACCTTCGTCGCCGGCGCCGAACTGGCCCCTGGCGCCACCACCCGCCTCACCCCCGACCTCGCCCGCTTCCTGGCCGGCACCGGGGCGGCGGTCGCCACCATCGGCGCGCCGGTGCGCTACGACGCCGCCGCGCTGGTGCGCTCACTGTCCGACTACCCGCTGTCCTGCCTGGAGCAGACCGCCAGCCAGGGCCTGCCGCTCGCCCTGCTGCCGGATGGCGCCATCGCCGGGCCGGACCGCGCCGGCCGCCTGCAAACCGCGGTCGCCTCGGTGCTCGACCGCCAGCGCTACGACGGCGGCTTCGCGCTGTGGTCGGCCAATGGCGAGGCCGAACCCTGGCTCTCCGCCTACGCCATGGAGTTCCTGCTGCGCGCCAAACGCGCCGGTGCGGCAATCCCCGAGCAAGCGATGAAGGACGGCATCAAGTTCCTCGCCGATGCCGCCGATGGTGGGGGCGACGGCCAGCGCTGGATGGTCACCCAGGCCTACCGGCTCTACGTGCTGGCGCTGGCCGGCCAGGGCCGCCCCGGTGCCGCCCGCGTGCTGGCCACCCAGCTCGACGAAATCCCCACCCCGCTGGCCAAGGCGCAACTCGCCGCCGCCCTGGCGCTGGCGCATGACCGGCCGCGCGCCGAAACCGCCTTCACCTCGGCACTGGACGCGCCGGCACGCGGCTGGTGGAGCTACGACTACGGCACCGCGCTGCGCGACCAGACCGCAACCGCCGTGCTGCTGAAAGAGAGCGGCCTGCTCGCCGACCGGCTGCCCGGGCTGATCGCCAAACTGCCCGGCGCCGATCTCTCGCCCAGCATGATCAGCACCCAGGAGGAAGCCTGGGCCGCCGCCGCCGCCGTGCTCGGCCGCGACGGCAAGCCGGCGCACGTGACGCTGGACAGCCGGGTGACGCTGACCGCGCCGACCATCACCCTGGCGCTGAGCCAGCCGCAGGACCTGCGCAACATCGGCGCCACCGCGGTCTGGCAATCGGTCTCCGCCACCGGCGTGCCGGCCACCCCGCTCGCCGCCCAGCGCGCCGGCATGCGGGTCAGCCGGCAGTTCTTCAACCTCGACGGCTCGACGCTGAACCTCGACGCCCTGCACCAGAACACCGTGTTCATCCTGCTGGTGGAAGGCCGCGCCGAGGACGGCCAGGACCACCGCGCCACCCTGCTGCAAGGCCTGCCGGCCGGCTGGGAGATCGCCGGGCGGCTCGGCGGCGGCGAGGTGCCCGGCATGTCCTGGCTCGGCAAACTCTCCGACCCCGAGGCACAACCGGCCGCCGATGACCGCTTCGCCGCGGTGCTGGCGTTGACCGCCAGCAAGCCGGACTTCCGCATCGCGGTGCGGCTGCGCGCGGTGACGCCTGGGGTGTTCGAACTGCCGGGCGCGGAACTCTCGGATATGTATCGGCCCGGCATCTTCGCGCGGCAGAATACCGGGCGGATTACCGTGCTGCCGCCGGGGTGACGCAAGGGGAAGAAAGGCTTCTTTGTTTGAAAACAAAGAAGCAAAAAAACTTTGTCCCTTGGCGACTGCTCGGATGGGCAGTGGCGAGTCTCGGCATCATCACGATCACGGCGGTGACGCTTGACCGCATGTTTCCGCCGAATCTCGCTCGGCTGGCGCAGGTTGGCACCGAGGTGGTGGACAAGGACGGGCGGATCGTGGCGCTGGCGCCCGCACCTGGTGGGGTCTGGCGGTTCCGCACCACGGTGGCCGACGTCTCGCCGGTGTTTGTCGATATGCTGGTCGCCACCGAGGACCGCCACTTCTGGCGCCACCCCGGCATCAACCCGCTGGCCCTGCTGCGCGCCAGCCTGCAGGACCTGCGCGCCGGCCACATCGTCTCCGGCGGCTCCACCCTCACCATGCAGGCCGCCCGGCTGCTGGAACCACGCCCGCGCACCCTGCGCAGCAAACTCATCGAACTGGTCCGCGCCGTGCAACTGGAAGCGCATTTCAGCAAGCGCCAGATCCTGTCGATCTGGATGACCCTGGCGCCGTACGGCGGCAACCTGGAAGGCGTCCGCGCCGGCTCGCTGGCCTGGTTCGGCGTGCCGCCCGGCGCCCTGGAACCGGCCCAGGCCGCCCTGCTGGTCGCCATCCCGCGCCGCCCCGAGGCGCTGCGGCCGGACCGCCACGCCGCCCGCGCCCGCCGGCTGCGCGACCGCATCCTGCACGCCGATGGCGGCGCCATGCCGACCCTCCGCCAGCCGATGCCGCGCCATGCGCCGCAGGTGGTGGCGGCACTGGAGCGTGAGGACCGGAGGCGGGATCGCCTTGGGTCTGCATCACCCGACCAGATCATCCATGCCGCGCGCATCGCCACCACGCTGGACGCCAACCTGCAGCAGGCGGTGGAACGGCTGGCCGACGACCGGCTGCGGCAACTGCCCTCGCATGTCTCGCTGGCGATGCTGATTGCTGACGTCCACAGCCGCGAAATCCGCGCCATCGTCTCCGGCGGCACCGCCCGCTCCGAGGCCCGCGCCTGGGCGCTCGATCTCACCCGCGCGGTCCGCTCGCCCGGCTCGGCGCTCAAGCCGTTCATCTACGCGATGGCCTTCCAGGACGGCATCGCCGGGCCGGAAACCCGCGTCGACGATCTGCCGCGCCGGTTCGGCGCCTATGCCCCCGAGGATTTCGACCGCAGCTTCTCCGGCACCGTCACCGCCGCCCAGGCGCTGCAGCAATCGCTCAACCTGCCGGCGGTGGCGCTGCTCGACCGGGTCGGCCCGATCCGCTTCGTCGCCACCCTGAAGGAGGCCGGGGTGCGGCTGGTGCTGCCGCGCGGCGCCGACCCGTCGCTGCCGATCGCCCTCGGCGGCGCCGGCATCACGCTGCGCGACGCCGCCGGCCTCTACGCCGCGCTGGCCACCGACGGCACCGCGATCAAGCTGCGCCTGCGCGCCGATGACCCGGCCACGCCGCAACCCTTCCTGCAACGCCGCGCCGCCGCCAGCATCGCCGCCGTGCTGACCCATCGCTTCCCCGATGGCGGCCCCACCGGCGTCGCCTGGAAGACCGGCACCTCCTGGGGCGGCCGCGACGCCTGGGCGCTGGGCTTCGACAGCGATCACGTCGCCGCGGTGTGGATCGGCCGGCCGGATGGCACCCCGGTCGCCGGCGCCACCGGCGCCAGCATGGCGCTGCCGATGCTGGCCCGGCTGTTCGGCCTGCTCCCCGCCGCCCCACGCCCGGAGCCGCCGCCGCTGCCGGCGGCCCGCGAGCAGCACACGGCCCATGCCGACAGCCTGCGCCTGCTGTTCCCGCCGCCCGGTGCGGTGCTCGGCGCGCCGCTGTCCGGCGATGCCAGCCGGGTGGTGCTGCGCGCCATGGGCGGCCGGCGCCCGCTGACCTTCCTGGTTGACGGCGCGCCGCTGGCCACCGACCCGGCCCGCCGCGAAGCCGCCTGGCGGCCAACCGCCCCCGGCTTCTACCGCCTCACCGTGCTGGACGCCGCCGGCGGCGCCGCGCATGCCAGCGTGCGGGTCAAGGAACGGCCCTGATCAGGCCGCCGGCCCGGTTGCAGCCGCGCGATCAGTGCAGCACCGCACCGGCCACCGCACCGGCCCCGGCGCCCACCGCCGCCCCCAGCAGCACCGGCCCGCCGACCACCGCGGTGATCACCGCGCCGCCGGCCGCCCCGATTGCGCCGCCGCTCAGCACCCGCTGCTGCGTCCTGGTCAGGCCGGAGCATGCCCCCAGCGACCCGGCTGCCAGCACCAGCACCGCCACCCGCCTAACATTCTTCATCACTTCACTCCCTTGTCTATGATTCCGGTTGAGGATTTCTGCGAAACCCTCGGATACCGGTACATATGGGGAAGCGATTATGGCGACAAACCGACGCCGCGATCACGCCTGCGGCAAGCGGCGGGGTTATTCGCCCACCACTTCGCGCCGCCGCCGATCGAGTTCCTCGCTGTAGCGCCGCAGCGCGTATTGCTCGGTCAGCATGCCGATCACCCGGCGGCTCTCGGCGCCGTCCACCACCACCAGCGCGTCGGCCTCGGCCTGCTCGAACATGCCCACCGCGGTCTTGATGGTCATCTGCGGCAGCAGCATCTCGTTCTCGTAATGCAGCAGTTCCGAGATCTTGCTCACCGACTCGTCGTCGGCATGCGCCTCGGCGACCATCACGATGCCCAGGTAGCGGCCGGCCGCGTCGACCACCACCACCCGGCTGCTCGCCCCAAGCGGATAGTCGCGCCGGAACGCCGCAATCGAGGTGTCGGCCCGCACCGTGCGCACCTCGCGCCGCATCATCCGCCCCACCGTCAGGTTGCGCATCCAGCCGATATCCACCGCACTGCGGATTGCCTCGCCGCGCAGATGGAATCGCCAGGTGGCGAACGAGTAGCCGAAAGTTCTTCGCACCGTCAGCGCCGAGACCACCGCCGCCGCCAGCACGGCGACCGTCATCGGCAGGCTGCCGGTGGTCTCCAGCGCCAGGAACGCCATGGTCAGCGGCCCGCCGACCACCGCCACCGCCAGCCCGCTCATCCCCACCAGCGCGCACACCACCGGCGGGATCAGTTGCGTCGTGGTCACCAGCGCCAGCGCCGCCGCGAACGCCTTGCCCAGCAGCGAACCGAGGAACAGCGAGGCGAAGAACAGCCCGCCGCGGAACCCGGCCCCCAGCGAGATCGCCGAACCCATCGTCTTCAGCAGGATCAGCAGCAGTAGCTCCGGCAGCCCGTACGGCGCGTCGAACGTCACATGCAGCGCCGCATGGCCGGAAGAGAGCACCTTCGGCGAGATCAGCGCCAGCAGCCCCAGCAGCAGCCCGCCCACCGCCGGCCGCGCCCACAC
>JBEPTZ010000086.1:0-18696 GCA_041691815.1 Rhodospirillales bacterium
TAACCGTCGATTTCGCCAGAACTGCAACTCCGCCGCGTTTTCACACGGTCTGCAAAGCTTTTGCATCAGGAAAAATTGATTGGGTAGAAATTTGCCGTTAAGATCGTGCGGTTAACAAGACCCTTCCCCTTAAGGAGTGTTGAAGATGGCCTTTACCGAAGCAGAGAAACGGAAGTGGCATGCTGATCGGCAAGCAGGCAGATCGGACGATCAGGTCGAGCAGGGCGTTTCATCAGCGACTTGTGGGCATTGTGGTAACTCGTTCCGCCTTGCTGATGGCGTGGTTACTTCCGAATTTGCGCTCTGCGATGTCTGCAATGGCGATTGATCCATAATCTTCCGATCGCAGTGACCGATAGACGGCAGGCCTGATCCGAAACTCAAGAATTTCGGGACGGGCTTGCACCGGCGAGAGCGGATCAGCATTGCCTATAGCAGAGCGCAACCACGCATTGGAGCGAAGGAGGTTTCAAACCGAATTCCTCTTCGCGAAGCTGCCGTTCAACCTTGGCAAACTAGCCTTGCGCGTCCCTCACATACCGATTGAACCAGTCAATCGTTCGCGTCCACGCCTCACCGGCTGAAGTTGCATTGTAGCGCGCAGGCGTCGCATCGTTGAAGAAGCCGTGAACACTGTTTGGGTAGATGTGGCCCTCGTAGCGAATACCATTCTTCTTCAGTTCCGCTTCCTGCGCGGGATATCCGCCGGCCAAGGTCTTATCGAGCGCCCCATGCTGTACCAGCACAGCGGCCTTGATCTTCGGCACATCGGCCGCGGCCGGCGGCGTGCCATAGAACGGTGCCGCGGCGGCCAAATCGGATCCAAGGAGCACGGCGAGGGTGTTGACCAGATTTCCGCCGAAGCAGAAGCCGATGGCGCCGATCTTTCCCGTGCAGTCCGGCCGCGCCTTGAGCCAGCGCGCCGCAGCGACGAAATCCTGCACCATCTTGCGCCGATCGATCGCCGCGAAGAGTTGACCGCCCTTGTAATCGTCCCCCGGATATCCCCCGACCGTCGTCAGCGCGTCGGGCGCGAAGGCCATGAAGTTTGCCAGCGCGAAACGCCTGGCGACGTCTTCGGTGTGCGGATTGAGCCCGCGGTTCTCATGAATGACGATCACGCCGGGAAGTTTGGCCTTCGTTGCCGCGAAATGGTCCGCGGCGAACGGGCGCACAAGATAGCCGCGGATGTAGCCGTTGCCTTCGGGCGAAGGAATGGTCTCATAGCTGGCTTCGATTCGCTCGTCATCGCGGCGGACCTGCTGGCCAAGTGCGTAGTTCGGCATCAAGGCTTCGATCAAGGCGGGCACTGTCAGGCCTGCAACCGCGTAACGCCGAAGACGGCTCCCAAACGCCCGTCGACTGATTTCGCCGTGGATGAACTGAGTATAGAGTTCCACCGCTTCGGCCGGAATACGCCGTTCGCCAGCCGCCATTCGGTCTTTCCTCCAGCTGCCAGGCTTGATGTTCGTCAGAGCCGCTTTACCAGCAATCCGTTCCCAACATGCGCCGGGCTGATACCTGGACTCCACGCTAAGACATCTGATGTCGCCCTGTCCACCGCTCCTTCCCGTCGTTCTGGATGGGCCGGCCGTGGCGGCGAAGCCTTGACGCTTGCATGCGGCGGACCATCCCTGAGTTAACAATTCTGGAACAGCTTCTTGGCCATTTGTCTGCAGCCCGTCGCGCTGCCGGTCAGTTCCCCGGCGTCCCAGATGCAGGTATTCCACCCCGACTTTTCGTAGTAGCCCACCGCGTCGGGGGCGGCATTGACCAGCAGCGTCGCCAGACCCAATCCGCGCGCATAGTCGTCAACCAACGCCGATAACACCCGGCCATGCCCGCGCCGTTGTGTGGCGGCGTCGATGGCCACCAGCCGCACAACACCCCTGCCATCGCCCAGATCATCAAGCCTGGTGGTTCCAAGCGGCCGACCGTCAAGCTTCAGCAGCAGGGGATGGTTGGCGGCCAGATATTCGTCCGGGTGCCGTTCGTCATAGTCGTCGCGTCCCCGGGCTTCCCACAGCACCTGCCGGCGCAGCGCGTGATAGGCGCGCCAGTCGCGCTCGGTTGTCACCTGCACCAGGTCATAGCCCATCGCCCAACCTACCACGGCGGGCAGCCGCAGCGACGCGGCAAGGCTGCCGCCAAACTCAGCGCGACGCCAGCCCGGCCTCCGTCAAACCGCTGCCTACAGCCCCTTCTCCACCCACTGCTTCAGCGCACTCTTCGGCCGCGCGCCGACGATGGTGTCCACCTGCTTGCCGTCCTTGAACATGATCAAGGTCGGAATCCCGCGCACCCCATAGGTGTTCGGCGTCATCGGGTTGTCGTCGATATTCACCTTGGCGATGGTGACCTTGCCCTTCAACTCGGCGCCGATCTCTTCCAGCGCCGGCCCGATCATCTTGCACGGCCCGCACCACTCGGCCCAGAAATCCACCACCACGGTGCCGGGGGCCTTCAGCACGTCGGCATCGAAGCTGGCGTCGGTCACCTGGACGGTATTCTCGCTCATGGGTCGCTCTTTCGCTTGTGGGTCAGGTATCAGCCAGATGGGCGCGCGGCGCCAGCCGGTCAAGCCGCCGCCCGCACCCCCGGAGCATGGCTGTCCAGCAACGAGTCTGGCAACGTCATCACCATCCCGCCCACCGTCCACACCAGCGCGCACGCCACTGCCCGCCCCGGAAACACCTGCCGCAGCACCGCCCGATACGCCGCCATCTGCCGCAGATACAGCACCGGCACGCCGCCCAGATCGCCCGGCGGCGCCCGATTGCTCTTGTAATCCGCCACCAGCACCTGCCCGTCCAGCACCGCCAGCCGATCCACCAGCCCGCCGACCACCTGCTCCCCCACCACCCCGGCGAGCGGCACCTCGGCCCGCCCGTGTGGCCCGAACAGCGGTGCCAGCGCCGGATGCGCCAGCACCGCCAGCACCTCCTCGGCCACCGCCCCGGCCTCCTCCACCCCGCTGCGCTCCAGCCAGCGCCGCGCCGCCTCGCCGCGCGCCGCCTCGGGCAGCGCCGGCAGATGCTGCAACAGCGCATGCACCGCCTGGCCGCGCCGGAACCGCGCCTCGACGGCATCCCGCTCCGCCAGTCCCCGCTCGCCCAGCGGCGAGGCCGCCGCCGGCACCCCGCCAAGCCCCACATTCTCCGGCCGGCTGGGCGCCAGATGCGCCGGCAACGCCGGTTCGACGGGCGGCGCCGCCCCCACCCAGCCCGGCAGCGCCACCACCGCCCCGGCCGCCGCCACCGGCTCCGGCACCGGCGCCTCAAGCTGTGCACTGCGCAGCACCAGCGCCTCCCCCTCGAACGGCGCCGGCGCAACCTCCGCCCCCAGCGCCTCGAACGCTCGCCGCACCACCTCGTACCAGCAACTTTCCGCCAGCGTCTTGCCGGTCTGCCAGCCGCACACCAGCAGCCGATCCTCGGCCCGCGTCAGCGCCACATACAGCAGCCGATTATACTCCTCCGCCCGCAGCCGCCCCGCCTCCGCCCGCAGCGCATCCACTGCCGCACAGCGCAACTCCTTGCGCGGCGCCCACACCGGAAGATCCCCCTCCGCCCAGGCCACCGCCCCCTCATCCGGCGGCAGCGACGTGGTATCCGGCACGATCACCAGCGGCGCCTGCAACCCCTTGGCGCCGTGCACGGTCATGATCCGCACCGCGCCGCCGGCCCCCTCCGCCTCCCGCTTCACCTCGGCGCCAGACTGCCGCAGCCAGTGCAGAAACCCCTGCAACCCCGGCGGATGCACCGCCGCATAACGCAACGCCGCCGCCAGCAGCTCATCCACTGGCTCCGCCGCCTCCGGCCCCAGCCGCGCGAACAGCCGCGCCCGCCCGCCCAGCACCCCCAGCGCCTCCACCAGCAGCGCGTGCGGGCTGACGTAATCCACCCGCGCCAGCAGCGTATTCAGCATCCGCCACGCCGCCGCCCACTCGGCCCGCTCGCCGTGCCGCGCCCCCAGCGCCTCCCACAAATTCCCCCGCCGCCCAGCCGCCAACGCCAGCAACCCATCATCCGACACCCCCCCCAGCGGCGACGTCAGCACACACCCCAGCGCCAGATCGTCCTGCGGCAGCAGCAGCACGTCGCACAGCGCCAGCAGATCAGCCACCGCCGGCTGCTCGGTCAGCACCAGCCGATCCAGCCCCGCCACCGCCACCCCGCGCCCCTTCAGCGCCCGCACCAGAGCGGTGGCAAACGCATTGCGCCGCCGCACCAGCACCAGCACATCCCCCGCCGCCAGCGCCCGCCCCCGACTCTCCAGCATCACGCCCTCGCGCAACTGCAAGGCGATCCACCCCGCCAGCGCATCGGCCAGCGCCTGCAACGCCGAAACCGACCCGCGATTCTCCGTCGGCACCGCCCAAGGCTCCGGCTCGGCCACCACCGGCAGCGGCGCCAGCGGCCACAACTCCACCACCCCGGCATGCCCGGCCCGATCCGACAGATGCGCGAGCGTCCCCGCGTCCGCCACCCCCGCCGCCGCCACCGGATCGGCAAACACCGCGTCCACCAGCCGCAACACCGGCGCCGTCGAGCGGAACGACACCTGCAACTGCACGTCCTCCCAGCCCAGCCCGGTCCCCTCCACCATCCCGCGCAACCGCCCCCGCCAAAGCTCGAACCCATCCGGATCAGCGCCCTGGAACGAGTAGATCGACTGCTTGCGATCCCCCACCGCAAACACGCTGCGCGCCTGATCCCGCGCCCCCTCGCCGGCAAAAAACTCCCGCGCCAACGCCCCGGCAATCTCCCACTGCGCCGGCGCGGTATCCTGCACCTCGTCCAGCAGCAGATGATCCAGCCCGCCATCCAGCTTGTACAGCACCCACGCCGCCCCCGGATCGCACAGCAATTCCGAACTCCGCGAGATCAGATCATCATAATCCAGCAACCCCGCCCCCTGCTTGGCCGCCGCATAAGACTCCGCCACCGGTGCCGCCAGCAGCACCAACGCCGCCGACAACTCCGCCACAAGCAACGCCCGCTTCTGATCCTCAATGGCAATGACCCGTCCCTGCTCCGCCACCAGCGGATCAAGCAACTCCGGAGACGCCCTGGCCAGTTTCGCATTCACCAGCCCGCCCGCCGCCCGCGCCACCCCCGCCTTGGTCAGCAGCGCCCCCAGCCAGGCATCCCAGTTCGCCGCCCGATCCTCCGCCCCACACGACAGCCACCCCAGCACCTCCTCCGCCATCGCCTGCACCGAAGGCGACCCCCGCTCGGCGATCACCAAAGCCGCCGCCCGCAACGCCGCCTCCCCCGGCGGCGCCACCGCCCGCGCGGTCAATTCCTCCGGACTCTCCGTCGCCCCCAACACCCCGCGCAACCGCGCCGCCAACGCCCCCGGCCCATCCTTCAGCGCCGCCCGCAACGCCCCCGGCCGCGCCCGCAACTGACCCACCAGCCCGCCAAACCCCTCCACACTCACCAACCCAGCCAGCGCCACCAGCGCCTGCCGACGCTCCGGCGTATGCGCCTCGGCCAGCATCGCCTCCCGCGCCTCGCCCAGCGCAATCCCGGCATCGATATCGTCCATCAGCCGGAAATGCGGCGAAATCCTCGCCTCCAACGGAAACCGCCGCAGCAACGACTGGCAGAACGCATGTATCGTCCCGATCCGCATCCCCCCCGGCAAATCCAACACCAGCGCAAACAACGCCCGCGCCCGCCGCCGATGCGCCCCGTCCGCCACCACCTCCAACGCCCCGAGCGCCGCATCCAGACCCGCATCATCCATCCGCACCCATTCACCAAGCCGACGCTGCAACCGCAACGCCATCTCCGCCGCCGCCGCCTTGGTAAACGTCAAACACTGAATCCTGGCCGGGTCCGCCCCCCCCAGCAACAACCGCAACAACCGATCAGTCAGCAACTTGGTCTTCCCCGACCCCGCCGACGCCGCCACAAACGCCGACACGCCGGGCTGCGAGGCCACCAGCTGCGCCGCGTTGGCGACTTCCCGAGGAGAAATCAAAGCGAGGTCTTCTTTGTTTGAAAACAAAGAAGCAAAAAAACTTCATCCATCCGTTGGGTCACCAACAAATACCTCCGACGCTGCAATCAGCCGCCTTTGCGCGCTTCATCGAGCAGCCGCCGCGCCTCCGCCTGCTTGGCAAGTTCCTTTGGATCGGCCACGGTTTGCCGAATGACCCTGCCAAGCGGGGTCACAGACTCCGCCGTGCCGCTGAATCGCGCCAGGTCGCCGGCGCCATCATCATCATCCGCAGCCGCCTTACTGTCCGCCATAACCGTCCCCCCTGTCCGACCAACCCACATACCGCCGACCGCCCCTTATGGAGACTCCGCAATCTCCCGCGCGCCAATGCTGCAAGGCGGAAGAAATTTTTTGGTTCTTTTTTATAAAAAAGAACGCTTCCCTATTCCTCATCATCCACCGCCCCCCACTCCGCCACCCGAGCCAACTGCGCATAATCGGAAAACCGTGGCACCCGCCCCGGATGCGGCTGCGACAGATACGGCTGCCCCGGGTCGCGATACCGCGCCACCAATTCCCGCAGCCGATCCGCCGCCTCCGCCGCCGAGCCGGCGGTCAAATCCGCATCGCCCTTGAACAGCGCCTGGGTTTTGCCGGCCTCATACCCCCCGGTCAGGTGCCAGTAGACCAGTGCGGCGGCCACCCCCTGCCACTCCGCCCCGAACGCCCCCGCTGCCGCCATCGCCGCCTCCAGTGGCAGTTGCGGCGCGAACCCGCGCTCCACCTCTTTCTGCGATGGCGGCTTGCCGGTCTTGTAGTCCAGGATCGCCAGCGAGCCGTCAGCGCGCCGCTCGATCCGGTCGGCCCGCCCGCGCAAGGTGAAGCCGGAATCCAGCACCCAGTCGCCCTTCGCCTCGGTGGCGATCGCCACCGGCGGCGCCAGGCTGCGCCGCGCCACTTCCACCTCGGCGACAAAGCCGGCGATCCGGTACAGCCGAGGCCGCCACCACTCCCGCAGCGCCGCCCGCAACGGCGCCCGCTGCAACGCCGCGTCCATCGCGCGGCACAACTGCGCCAGCGCATCAGCCGGCCACGCCGCCCCGTTGGCAGCGAGAAAAAACTGCATCCCGCGATGCACCAGCGAGCCGTAATCCGCGGCATCGGTCGCCTGCTCCAGCGGCTTCAGCGCCTCCAGCCGCAGGATGCGCCGCGCATGGATCGCATAAGGATCGGCCAGCCAGGTCTCGATCTCGGTGACGCTGAGCCGCCGCGGCCGCAGCTCCAGCGCAGGGCACGGCCGAGGCGCCCGCACCGGCATGGGCGGCCCGGAAGGCTGGTCCAGCAGCCGCGCCCAGCCAGCCGCCTGATGCACCTCCAGCGCAGCCGGCGCCAGCAATGCATCCAGCCGCGCCAGCCAGCGCGCCGGCACCGCCGGTGCGCCATCCCGCCGACGCGGGCACGACAGCACCACGCGCGGCGCCGCACAGGCGGCGGAAACGAAATCATGCGCACTCTGCCCCACCGCCTCCTCCGGGCTGGGCAGCCCGGCGCGGGCGCGCATCGGCCGGCTGAGCCACGGCCCAGGCTCGGTGGCCGGCGGCCACACCCCCTCCGCCAGCCCGCCGAGCACAATGGTATCCGCCGCCTGCAACCGCGCCTCCAGCAGCCCCCAGATGAACACCCGCGGATGCTCCACCGCCGCCTCGCGCCCGCGCAGCGCCCGCCGCGAGCGCACCGCCGCCCCTTCCAGCAGCGCATCCAGCAACCCCGGCAGCACCGACGGCTTCTGATCCGGCAGCACCGAGAGCCACGGCAGCGCCTCGGCCAGCAGCAGCGCCAGCGCCTCGCCCTCCTCCAGCGCCCACAGCCGCGCCGGCCCGGCAACATCATCGGTCGCCGCCAGCGCCTCGCCGGCCGCCACCAGCGCCTCCAGCAGCGCCTGCGGCGGCGCCACCACCCCGGTCAGCCGCAGCGCCGGCGCCAGACATGCCTCCACCCGCTCGACAAACCCCCGCGCTTCATCGCTGGCATCCGCCGCCGCCAGCCGCAGCCCGCTTAGCCCATCCGGAGGCCGTGGCCCGCGCAGGCACGCCAACTCCAGCTCACGCGCCGCCGCCCGGCAGGCCGCCGGCGCCAGCCCGGCCGCCGCCAGCGGATGCTTCAGCAGCCCGAGCAGCGCCACTGGCCCCAGCCCATCGGCCAAAGCCGCCGCCAGCAAGCGCAGAAACACCGAAGGCGGCGCCTCGCCCAGCGCCTCGCCGGCGCTGTCATCGGCGACGATCCCCCAGCGCAGCAATTCCGCCGCCACCCGCCCGGCCAGCGCCCGATCCGGCGTCACCAGCGCCGCTCGCGCCCCCGGCGTCTCCAGCGTCTCACGCAGCACCAGCGCAATGGCGGCGGCTTCCTCCTGCTGATCGGCCGCGTCCAGCCGCTGCAACCCGGTCGTCTCCGGCGGCACCGGTTGCCGCCACTGCTCCAGCGCGGCGGCCGGCAGCAGCGCCCGCGACAGCAGCGAAGCCCGCCCAGCCGGCGAAACCTCCCCGGCCTGCCACACCGCCACATCGCCGCGCCGCGCCTCCAGCCCGGCCAGCAGCCGTTTCAAGCCGGCCTGCGGATGGCTGTCGCTGACCGCCTCCCAGGCCGCCTCGTCGAGCCCGACATCCAGCCCCGGCAGCACCACCAGCCCTTGCGGCATCCCGGCCACCACCCGCAGCAGCCGCGCCACCGTCGCGATGCCGCCGGTGGTGCCGGCCGCCCACACCTTGAACGGCGGCGGCGTCTCCGCCCATGCGGTCGCCTGCGCCCGCAGCAGCGCCACCTGCCGCGCCGCCGGGTTCATCAACCCCTGCTCCTCAAGCCAGCCCGGCCAGGCGCGGGTGACAATATCGAGGAATTGCAAGGTGATCTGCCAATGCTCGGCATGCTCCGCCTCGGCGGCGACGGCCAGCGCCTGCGGCAGATCAAGCTCCGCCCGTTCCGCCTCATCCATCAGCCGCGCCAGTTCGCCGGCCAGCCGCCAGGCGCCATCGGCCGCCGCCGGCCCGCCGCGCTCGGTCGGCAGCGCCAGGATCAGCCGCGCCAGTTCCGCCAGCCGCCGCGCCGGCGCCACCGTTGGCGGCAGATCAAGCGCGCCCGCCAGCGCCAGCGGCGCCTCATCCAGCGCCCCCAGCGCGGTAATCCGCGGCAGCAGCAGCGCCCGCCCGCCGGCTGCGCGCAAAAACGCCTCGGCCAGCGCCCGCGCCGCCCGCCTGGTCGGCAGCAGGATCAACCCCTCGGCCAGATCGCCGCTGGCTTCGGCCAGCCAACGCCGCGCCAGCGTGTCGAGAAACGCCGCCGTTGCCGGAATACTGGCCAGATTCATCGCCCCTCCCACCCACTCAGCACCGCCTGGCGCACCCCACCCGGCAGCAGCCGCAGCACCACATCCAGCGCCGCTTCCGGCCGCAGCGCGCCCAGCCGGTCCGGCCATTCCACCAGCACGATATCCTGCACCAGCTCGTCCCAACCCAGCTCCTCCACCCCCGCCGGCCCGTCGAGCCGCCACAGGTCGAAATGATGCACCCAGCCGAGCCGGGTCTCGTAGCTCTGCACCAGGGTGAAACTCGGGCTCGGCACCTCCAGCTTAGGGGCGCCGGAAAGCCGCCGCAGCATCGCCCGCGCCAGCGCGGTCTTGCCGGCGCCGAGCGGGCCGGACAGCAGCACCGCATCGCCGGGTTGCAGCCGCAGCGCCACCCAGTCGGCCAGCGCGCGCAGCGAATCGAGGTCGGGGAGCGGCACGATCATGCCCCCGATCCTGCCCGATACCGCCCGGCTTGGCGACCGCACCTTGTGTCCATCGCCCGCGCGTCCTAGTTGGCGGGCATGACCCAACAGATTACCCGCGATGTGGCGATCATCGGCGCCGGCCCGGTCGGCCTGTTCGCCGCCTTCGAACTCGGCATGCTGAAACTCAGCGCGGTGCTGATCGACGCGCTCGGCGAGCCGGGCGGGCAGTGCACCGCGCTGTATCCGGAGAAGCCGATCTACGACATCCCGGCCCACCCGGCGATCGAGGCCAGCGACCTCATTGTGCAACTGGAACGCCAGATCGCACCGTTCGCCACCCCCCGCCTGATGAGCCGCCGGGTGGAGAAACTGGAAGGCAGCATCGGCGCGTTCCGGCTCACCACCGACCACGGCGACATCGTGCACGCCAAAGCGGTGATCATCGCCGCCGGCGCCGGCGCATTCGGCCCCAACCGCCCGCCGGTGGCCGGGCTGGAGGCGTTCGAGGCCAGTGGTGCGGTGCAATATTACATCCGCCACCGCGAGGACCTGCGCGGCAAGCGGGTGGTGATCGCCGGCGGCGGCGATTCGGCGGTCGATTGGGCGCTGGCGCTGCGCGGCATCGCGGCCAGCATCCATGTGGTGCACCGGCGCGGCAAATTCCGCGCCGCGCCCGGCACCGCCGAGCAACTCGATGCGGCAGCGGCTCGTGGCGAGGTCGAGATGGTTATACCATATCAGTTGTTTGCCCTGCACGGCACCGAGGGGCGGCTGGAGGCGGTCGAAGTGGCCGATATGGACGGTGCGAAGCGGCGGCTTGCGGCCGATATTCTGCTGCCTTTTTTCGGTCTTTCGATGGATCTGGGGCCGATTTCGACGTGGAATCTGGCACTCGAACGGCATAATCTGACGATCGACCCGGCCACCTGTGCTACCAGTATTCCCGGAATATTCGCGGTCGGTGACATCGTAACCTATCCCGGCAAGCTGAAGCTGATCCTGCAGGGCTTCAGTGAAGCGGCAATGGCGGCGCATGCGATCTACCCGATCGTCTACCCCGATACCGCGCTGCATTTCGAGTATTCCACCACCAAGGGTATCCCTGGGGTATGAAACTGCTGATTGTCTATCATTCGATGACCGGCGGCACCACCCAGATGGCCCGCGCCGCCGCGGTCGCCGCCCGTGCGGAAACCGAAACGACGCTGCTGCATGTCGACGATGCCGGCCCCGACGAATTGCTGGCCGCCGACGGCTACATCTTCGCCACGCCGGAAAACCTCGCGGCAATCTCGGGCAAATTCAAGCACTTCATCGACCGCTGCTACTACCCGGTACTCGGCCGCATCGAGGGCCGGCCGTATTGCAGCCTGATCTGCGCCGGCAGCGACGGCAACAGTGCCGCCAGCCAACTCGCCCGCATCTGCACCGGCTGGCGGCTGCGCGCCATCGCCGAACCGCTGATCGTCTGCACCCACGCGCAGACCCCGGAGGCGATCCTGGCGCTCAAGCATATCGAGGCCGCCGAACTGGCCCGCTGCGCCGAGCGGGGCGCGGCGATCGGCGCCGGGTTGAAGCTGGGGATTTTCTAGAGCAATTTCAGCGCATATTCCGTGCTGACAGGCGCACGGAATATGCATTGGCCGGGTGGAGGCCGGGCTATGCCTTGCGGCGCCGGCAGGCGCCAAGGCCCAGCAGGCCGATCGCCAGAATGGCGAGCGAAGCGGGCTCGGGGACTTGCGCGACCTCGAAGTTGAAGGTGGTGGGGTCCTGGTCGATCAGGCCATAGGTGACGTTGTCGACGGCGCCATCGAATGTGCCGTCCCAGCCGGAGCCGACACCAACGCTGATGCCAAGCACCTGCAGATTGGGTACCAGGCCCATCCAGGTGGACAGCGTGCGCCAGGGGCCAAAGGTGTCGGGCAGGGTGCCGGTGGACCAGAAGCTGCCGCCGATCGCATTGGTGGCGGTAATGGTGTCCAGCGGAGCGACGAGTTGGCCGTTATAAACACCTTCATAGACCAGATAGCCGCTGTGGCCGGCGCCATCGGACACGTAAAGCCGCAGCGCCGGATCATAATGCACCGCGGCCGTGCTCGAGGAGTCGCGGGTGACGTCGTAGGAGAACGCATTGAGGTTGGACAGCGCGAACGGCGTGGAGAAGTTATAGACGAAATCGGCCTTGGCGCCGGTGGGGACGCTGAACTGGATGGAACCGTTGCCGCTGTCCGGATAGGCGCTGGTGATGCCGACGGACGCGTTATTGCGGACGTTGTCGGCATACCAGGTGTCATAACTGGGACCACCAGGACCGGTGGCGCCGCTCGGGCTGGCGCTGGTGAACAGGCCGGGAGGGGATGTGACGACCGTCTCGGCGGCCATCGCCGGGACGGCGAGGCAGGAGGCCGCCAGCAACAGGCCTAACAGGAAAGGAGCGCGCATAATTCACTTCCTCATGTTGATACGGAAAGCTTAATCCGATTGGCTTAATACATTAACGGAAATTAAATGCAATGGTGATGTGACGATAACGCAACCCTGACGCCGCATGCGGTGACCGGTTTGCCACCGAAGCCCCGCCGCTGGGGTGACCGTTTCTCAGTCCGGCATGGCAATACGCCGCCCGACCCAGGCAGGCCGCTCGAAGCCGGCGTGCAACCTGGCGAATGCCTGCAATTTTTCGGCGACGAAATCCGGCCACGGCGCCACCCGGCGGCGGTCGAGGTCGACGTGCAGGTAGAGCAGTTCCTGCGTCGCGGCGCGGGCGTTGTCGGACAGGCGGTACATCTCGTGCGCCAGATGCAGCCGCTTGGCGTCCGCCCCCAGCACCCAGGTGGCCACCCGCACCCGCTCGCCGAGGCGCAGTTCCTGCTCGTACAGGTTGTGCGATTCGGCGGCGAAGGTGCCGTAGCCGGTGCGCTGCTTGTAGTCCGGGCCGAGGCCGAAGGCGTCGTAGATGGCATCGGTGGCGTGGTCGAACAGCACCACGTAATAGGCCAGATTCATGTGATCGTTGGAATCGATCCAGCCCGGCAGGACCTCGCCCTCGCCGGAGTCGAACGGCACGTTACCCTGCATCTTGCATCCTTATTTGCAGCCTGGAGTCCCGAACAGCGCGGCCAGGCCGCAGGCCGAGTTGAACATCTTGCCCCCACTATGCCCGACGCCGGGCACGTCGAACATGCGCTGATGCAGGGCGGCGCCGGCCACCTGTTGCAGATGCGCGAACCAGGCGTGGCCGCGGGCGTAGCGGGTCGGGCCCTGCACCTCGCCCATGCAGGTTTTGTCGAGCACCGAATGGTTCGGGTCGGTGTCCAGCGTGCCATAGAGATAGGTGATGTCGAGGCCCCAGAAGTGCCGCTCCAGGCTGGCGGCACTGCCCTGCACATAGGGCGGCATGCCCTTGGCGAAGCCGTATTTCCAGTCGTCGTAGCGCGGGCAGCCGGCGGTCGGCTGCGGCCGCCAGGGGGTGAAATAGAGGTAGCTGGACGGGTTGGCGATCACGAAGCGCAGCGCGATGCGCTCGCTGGCCAGGGTCGGGTTGGGGTGCTGCACAGCCGCGTAGCGCTGCACGATCTGGCCGCCGGCAGAGTGGCCGGCGACGACGATCTCGTTCAGGTCGGGGAACAAATGCCGGTCGGCCAGTTTGGCGATGATGGCGTCGAACACCGAGAAACTGCTGGCCGGCACCGGGCCTTCCGCCGGGTCGCCGCCGGCCCAGTTGCCGTGCCGCCAGCGCAGCAGGGCGGCGGGCGCATCCAGCGTCCTGACGTCGGTGGTATCCAGGATGCGCGGGGCCAGGATCAGCGTGTTGGCGCCGGCCGCCCCCGCCGCCTGCTTCGCCCGCAGCCCGCCGTTGAAATAGCCGATCGCATCGCGCGACAACCCATGCTGGATGATCACCGCGCGGGTGATGCCGGGCAGCGGCTGGCTCCAGTCGGCCGACAGATAAACCGGCGCCTCGCCGCTGCCGCCGGCGGGGCCGGGCACGGTGATGCGGCCGGGCGGCAACGGCGCGGGCGGCGCCTCGGCGAACGCCGGGGAGGTGACCAGTAGCAGCAGCGCGAACAGGCCGAGTCGCATGGCGCTCTCCCAGGGTTACAAGCGGCAACAATGAGCAAGTCTTCTTTGTTTGAAAACAAAGAAGCAAAAAAACTTCATCCCTTGGAGACACCGGCATCTCCGCCCCCCGGTGTTGCAAGGCGGATGAAAAGTTTTTTGCTGCTTTTTTTTCAAAAAAGCAGACTTCACTTGAGTAGCGCTGGAATCCGCTTATCGACCGCCGCCCAGGCGGCATAGCGGAGCGACAGCGTGGCCGGCGGCATTTCGCACAGTGCCTCGATGCGGTCTGGCCGGAGCATGTAGTGCCAGGTTTGCGACTGGGCGATCCTGCGGGTGGTGAAGGCGGCGCAGTCCAGCACCGCCCAGTTGGCGCCGCCCTGCGGGTCGCGCACCGAGGCGTAGCGCAGCAGGCTGATGCCGGCGGCGCGGGCGGTGTCGGCCAGCGCCTGGCAGGCGGTGTAGTCGGCGGCGGCGGTCCACAGCGCGCGGTCGGCTGACAGCGGTGGGGCGGTGAGGTCCAGCGCGGCGTCGGTTTCGGCGCGGAAGCTGAAGGCGGTGCGTTCCAGCGGGTTGTTCGGGCGGATGGCGCCCGGCGCGTCGAGGAAAAAGCGCAGGCGGTAGAAGGCATCTTCGGCGATCGCGGTTTCGATCCGCTCGGCGGCGTAGAGGCAGCCGTCGCGCTGGCGGGCGCGGCGGAAGCGGCTGCCATGCGGGTAGGGGGCGTAGCGGAATGGGGCGGCTAGCAGCCAGTGCAGATGCGCGCAGGCCGGCGGCAGGGCCGGCTTCCAGCGCTCCAGTTCGGCTTCCAGCAAGGCCTGCTCGGCGAGGTTGTCGACCAGCTTCATGGTGGCGATGCGGGCCTGGCTTTCCACCACCCGCCAGGCGGTGCCGGCCAGTGGCCGCCGCTCAGAGGCGAGCGCGGGCGCTGTCCACATAATCGACCGCCTCCACCAGGCCGGCGACCGAGAGGATGCGGGCCTGCGGGGTGTCGCCGAGGGCGAGGTTGGCGGTGCGCATCCAGGACTGGATCGCCGGCGGCTCGCCGGCCAGCAGCGCGTCCAGCCCGCGGAACAGGCGGATCAGCAGCAGCGCCAGCTCGTACGGCTTGCTGTCGGCGGCGAGCGTGTAGCTGCCGGCCTGCAGGCGGGTGATGCTGGCCGCCGAGACGCCGAGCACGCGGGCCAGGGTGGCGTTGTTGAGGCCGAGAATGGCGGCGGCACGGAGCACCGCCTTGCTGATGACGGCGGCGGCCGGGGCGGGGTCGGGCAGCGGGCGAGGGGCGGTGGCCAGCATGGCTTTCTCCTGTAAGTTTCATATAGTGGAATTGCTGTGGCAATACAACACCGAGCCCCTCCACCGGCCCCCTCCACCGGTGCGGCGATCCGGGGCAGGATGGGCGGCGGAACCGAGGGAGCGCGGCATGGCACTGGCTGGGGGACTGGGCGTGTTGGGCATCGCATATCCGCTGCTGGCGGTGGCCGACCTGGAGGCGGTGGCGGCGCGCTGGCAGGCGCTGGGCTTTGTGGCGGCGGCGACGGAGCGGCAGCCCTGGGGCACGGTGAGCCGGGTGATCGGGCTGGGCGTGCACGGCATCGAACTGGTGGCGGTGGAGGACGAGGCGGCGGCGCGGCATGTGCTCGGCCGGCTGATCACCGAGGCGCTGAAGCGGGGCGAGGGGGTGGCGGCGCTGGGGCTGCACAGCGGCGATCTGGCGGCCGATGTCGCGGCGATCGAGGCGCGCGGCGGCTGGAGCGCGGGGACGGTGGAGGGGGGTCTGGCGGTGCTGCCGGACGATGATTTTGCCGATCTGGCGGTGGTGCTGCGCCAGGCGGGCGGGCCGGCGGTGGCGCGGGCGGTGCAGCCGAACGGCGCCGATGCGCTGGTTGCGGTGCTGGTGTTCGCACCGCAGCCGGCGCGGGTTGCGGCGCGGCTGGCGACGGTGTGGGGGGCCGAGGCGGTGAGCGAGCAGCCGGGCGGGTTGCTGGTAGCGGCCGGCGGCGTGGGCCTGCATGTGCTGGACGAGGCGGCGTTGCTGCGGCGGTTGCCCGGCATGCGGCTGCCGGTGGGGGCGGCGCGGCGGGCGCCGTGCGTGGTGGCGCTGTCGGTGCACACCGGGCGGTTCGCGGCGGCGGTGGTGCGGGCGATGCGGGTGGCCGGGGTGCGGGTGGAGGAGGGCGAGCATCGGCGGGTGCTGGTGCCGGCGGGGTATGCCGGCGGGGTGATTCTGGAAGTGTGCGGGTGAGGCTGGGTTAGCAAGGCAGCAAGGCGGCAAGGCAGATCACAAAGAGACGTAGAGGCGAAGAGGAGGCGGGGGAGAGGAAAGGGTGAGGAGCGGTCGCCTGGGTTGCACTGGCGGTTGTATTCGGCGTGGCGAATGATGCGTTATTCACGATGATATTATATTCGCACCGATGGGTGTTGCGGGTGGTTGATCGGTGGCGATGCACAATTGCGGCATTGTGCGGATTTTGCTCAACGGCGGTCTGCCGATCTGATATTCCGGCGGCTGCCGACCGGGCGGCGCGTGCTGCCAATGATGCGGCCAGGCATGGTCAAGGGGACAGCGGATGGGCATCATCTATTGGCGCGAAGAGGCCGAGGAAGCCTATGTCATCAACAGCATGCAGGGCATCGCGCTCGAAAAACAGGTATGGGACGATTACATCGCCTGCCAGGGCAAGGGCCGCGAGGTCTTCAAGCAATGCGCTGCTGACAGCTATGACTGGTCGTTGAGCACCGTCATCGCCTATGCGGCCTATGAGGATAATCCGCCGCCGGTGGTGGTGATCAGGCTGCCAACGCCGACGCCGGTGGTGGTCACGGTGCGGGTGGACTCCAAGACCCGAAAGGAAGAGACCGAGGCTGGCGCTTTCAAGTTATGGATGTACTCGGTCAAGGCGGCGACCGACGCCGACCGGTCGCTGTCGTATCAGTACAGCAAAGCCTATGGGTTGCGGGATGGCACCATTTCGGTGGCGGTCGGCGTCATGCGCGGCGATCGGTTTTTGCCGCGTGTCGGCTTCGTGTTCCATTATCATCCGGGATCGAAGGGCGCGTCGGTCGGCAGCACCGCCGGGTCGAAATGGCACTTCAAGCCGTTCGACGGGGCGAGCAAATGGGTGCGGGTGGAGGACTATGATTTCGTCAAGCTCGATGCCGGCATGGTGAAAGAGGTGAAGCGGCGGGCCAAGGGCTACTAGCGCGCCGCTGGCTTGCGGCGGGATGCCGGGGGGTGAGGGTGGCGGAAGGGAGCAAGGCAGGAAGATTCTCCACAGAGACACGAAGGCACGGAGAAGCAAGCGAAGAAGAGTGGTTGCTTGTTGGCAATCAGACCCTGGGCGAAGGCGGTGGTCGGCGGGGAACATGTGCCGTCAGGTCGTGGCCGCATTGGCTGCATCTGCGGGGCGCATAGGGCATCCAGATGCCGCCGTTGCAGGCGATCGGCTTGCGGCATTCGGGGCAGCGTAAGCTGCTGGCATACCAGCCGCACGCTGCCAGCCAGGGAAACAGCAGCCAGACCCAGCCGCCGGCGACGATTGCGGTCAGCGCGATGATGCCGGCCCCGCCGGCCAGATAGACGACGATCGCGCAGAATAATCGGCCGCGCAACGACATCGCTTCTTCCTGCTCTTATGGGTGAAGTTTTTTTGCTTCTTTGTTTTCAAACAAAGAAGACTTGCCTTCATGCCGCCGGGCGCAGTGCGGTGGTGGCGGCGAGGCTTTCGCGGATGAAGCCGACCAAAGGTTCGACCAGTGCCGAGCGGCCCTCGGCGTCGCCGAAGATCGCCATTTCGGCGGTGCCGAGGCTGGGCAGGTCGGCCACTTCGCGCAGTTTTGGCGTGAGGGTGGAGCGGCCGAGTACGGTGATGGCGAAGCCGGCCTCGGCGGCGGCGATGACGCCGAGCAGGCTGGCGGAGGTGTAGACGATTTCGTGGGCGATGTTGGCGCGGGCCAGGGTGGCCAGGGCGCGGTCGCGGAACATGCAGCCGGGGGGGAGCATGGCGAGCGGCAGCGGGGCGTTGCGGCCGACATCGATGGTGGCGCGGGCGCCGGTCCAGGCGAGGGTTTCGGTCCAGATCGCAACCCCGGTGGTTTCGCCGTCGCGGCGCTTGCCGATCACCAGGTCGAGCTGGCCGCGTTCGCAGGCGGCGCGGAGTTCGTGGCTGCGGCCGACTTCGACTTCCAGTTGCACGTCGGGGTAGGTGCGGGCGAAGCGGGCCAGGATCGGCGCCAGGTGTTGCGGCACGAAGTGGTCGGCGACGCCGAGGCGCAGGTGGCCGTGGACGGGGGGCGCGATCATCCGGCGCACTGCCTCGTCGTTGAGGCTGAGCAGGCGGCGGGCGTAGATCAGCAGCACCTCGCCGTCCGGGGTGAGGGAGAGGCGGCGGCTGGTGCGTTCCAGCACGCGTTTGCGCAATATGTCTTCCAGGCGCTTGATTTTCAGGCTGACGGCGGACTGGGTGAGGCCGAGCACGTTGCCGGCGGCGGTGAAGCCGGCCTGCTCGGCGACGGTGGCGAAGCAGCGCAGCAGGTCGATATCGAGATCGGGGTAGCGCATCGGATGCTCCGGGTGATCCATGAGTGATGCTACATGGATCGGGGCCGGAGCATCAAGGGGCGCTATGGATGAGTCAGACCTGATCCGGGTCGGACCAGCCGCCGGCGTCGCCGGCGTCGTCGCCATCGGTGCCGGGGTCGGGGTCGGACCAGCCGCTGTCGGCCGGGGTGGGGTCGCTGGTCGGGCTGCTCCAGGCGTCCTGCTGGCTGTTGGAGGATGCGGCGTCGGTCCAGCCGGTGTCTTTCGGGGCGCCGCCGATGGCGTAGGGGTCGGCGGCGGCGGGGGGGGGGGGGGGGGGGCCGCGGGGGGGGGGGGGGGGGGGGCACCCCCCCCCCCCCCCCCCCCCCCCCCCCCCCCCC
>JBEPTZ010000087.1:0-18485 GCA_041691815.1 Rhodospirillales bacterium
CCCCGGATTCTATCCCAGACCAAGGCGCCGCGTTAAGTCCGACAGGCTGCTAGCCGAGCACACCCCGTGAACCCGAAGGCCCCGTCATTGACGGGGCCTTCCGCATTTGGAGGCTCCATTCATGACCGACACCGCCGAGCCCCTCGAGGCTCTGCTGCGCCGCTACCGCCAGGACGACGGCGAGCCGCGCGCCGTGCCCACCGTCAGCCTGACCGACGCCATCCGCTTGGGCGACGACCCGCTGCACATCCTGCCTTACCTGGCCGGAATCGGCATGTCGGTCGCCAGCCTCGACGACCTGCTGCTGGTTAACGACGATGAGTCCGAAGAGGAGATCAGAAACTTTCGCGTCGCCGAGGGCGTGGCGGTGGTGGTCGCCAGCGACGGCGCCTAGCTCCTGTTCGAGCCATGAGCCGAGCGATGATCGACATCAGCAAGGCCGACATCGTCACCGCCCGCCAGACCGCGGACGGCCGCTTCGTCATCTTCACCTCCACCGACGTGCAACCCGGCTGGCCGCTGCCCTGGTGGGGGGCGGTGGCGGACACCGGCGGCGACGGGCACGGCCTGCTGGTGCGCGTGGACGCCGTGTCCGCGCCGGCCGGCTGGACGGCGCGCCAGTTGCTGCTGGTGGCCCGCCGCCGCATGTCCGCCGAGATGGCGCGCAGCTCGATGGACGCCACGGCCGCGGCCGCGGCGGCACTCGACCGGGCTGCCCGGCGCAAATGGGAACGTGCAACGCCCGATCCTGTGATTGACGGCGGCGTGGCGTTCCACGCCGGCCCGGAACCGTCGCCGTACCCATGGTCGCCACCGCCTTCACCAAGGCGACCGGCATCAAGGTCAATGTGATCTCCGCCGGTTCTGGCCTGCTCTATCGACGGATTGCCGCGGAGAGCGGCAATCCGCAGGCCGATGTCATCTGGGGAACGAGCGCCGATCTTCTGAAGTAGAACAAGGCGCACTTCCAACCGTATGCCGCGAAGGAACGTGACGCAGTCCCTGCGGCGTATCGCGACCCGGACGATCTTTGGATTGGCACCAACCTGCAGATACTCACCATTAACCAGAACACGCAGTCCATTCCGGCAGCCGATGGGCCGAAGAGCTGGGAGGATCTGCTCAACCCCAAATGGAAGGGCAAAATCGCCTATACCAACCCGGCCAATTCCGGCTCTTCCTACGTCACGGCAACCTACCTGGTATCGCTCTGGAGCGACAACGAGGCAGCCTGGACCAAGCTCGGCGCGCTAATTGCCAACACCAAAGTGCTCAGCCGCTCCACGCTTGTGTTCAACGGCAATGGCAACGGAGAATTCCCGCTCGGCATTTCGCTCGAATACGCGGGCTATCTCTGGGCGCATAACGGTGCGCCGGTGAAGGTCACCTATCCGGCCGGGGGGACCGTAGTTCTGCCTGAGGGCATCGCCATCATCAAAGGCGCTCCGAACCTCGATGCCGCGAAGCAGCTTGTCGATTTCATCGAAGGCAAGCCGATGGAAGAGGAGTTGTTGCGCGCGACGTTCCGTCGGCCTGCCCGCCAGGGCCTCGACCTCGCCGGGGTGAAGATGACGCCGCTCTCGGAGATCAAGATCGGCGACTACGATAATGCGAAATGGAACGCCGCGCGCCGCGAGACGCTCGATCATCTGCGGACCATCATCCAAAACAGTCGCTGAACACTTGAGGGAAGGCCCATTATGACGACGATACGCCTCGATGGGCTGACCCGCGCCTTCGGCGCCGTCCGCGCGGTGGATGATATCTCCGCCACCATCGCGGACGGCGAACTGTTCACCCTGCTCGGCCCATCTGGCTGCGGCAAGACCACACTGCTACGGATGATCGCGGGATTCTGCGACGTAGAGCGGGGCGCGATCTATTTCGACGACACGAGGATCGACACGTTGCCGGCGCACCAGCGCAACATCGGCATGGTGTTTCAGAACTACGCCATTTTCCCGAACATGACGGTCGCACAGAATGTCGCCTACGGGCTCCGGGCCCGAAAGGTGCCGCGCCAGGACATTGCGCGCCGCGTGGCCGAAGCGCTTGCCATGGTGGAGTTGCCCGACCATGGCGAACGTTTTCCTCATGAGATATCCGGCGGTCAGCTCCAGCGGGTGGCGATCGCCCGCTGCCTGGTGATCCGCCCGTCCGTGCTGCTGTTCGACGAGCCGCTCTCCAACCTTGACGCCCAGTTGCGGATGCATATGCGCGTCGAGATCCGTAAACTCCAGCAATCTCTCGGCCTGACCGCGGTCTACGTGACACACGACCAGGAGGAGGCACTCGCGATCTCGGATCGGATCGCGGTCCTCCGCGGCGGGCGGATCGAACAGATAGACCGGCCAGAGGCACTCTATCACGCGCCCAAAACGGCGTTCGTGGGGTCGTTCATGGGAGCGACCAACATGCTCCCCGGGATTGTGGCGGCGGATGGCGAGACGGTATCTGCCGGTGGGGCGGAATTTGGCCTCGCGCGCAAAGTTGGTGCACCAGGCGATCGGCTGCAGCTTTCGATCCGCCCCGAAATGCTGCGGCTCTCCGTGCCCGGCGCTGGTGGCCCGGTTCTACAGGCGCGGATTACCCTTCGGGAGTTTCTCGGTCCGGTGCAGCGTCTGCACGCGGTGCTGCCAGACGGCACGGCGATCCGTATCTCCGCCCTTGGTGGGGAGGACCTGCCGATCCGGCCGGGCGAAGCGATCACGCTGGCCTACGATCCTGCGCATATCACGGTCTTTGCCGGTTCATGAGAGCTTTCTCTGGGCTGTCCATCTTCCGTGCCTGGATCTGCGTAGCCGCGCTCGCGTTCCTCGCAGTCTTTCTGTTCTATCCGCTCAGTCTGGTTCTACATGCGAGCCTGCAAGCCGATAACGGTGCGTGGAGCATCACGGCCTATCTCGACACTCTATCCAATCGCCATTATTTGCGCAGTCTTACTAATAGCCTGGTAGCTGGGGCGCTTGCCATGATCGGCGCCAGCATCATCGGCGTCCCGCTGGCCTTCTGCTTCGCGCGGCTCCCGTTGCCGGGCAAGGTGATGCTGCTCACGCTTTCTTCCCTGCCACTACTGCTGCCTTCATTCGTCAGCGCCCAAGCCAGAGGCTTCCGCCAACTCCTCCTCCGCGGCATAGAAAAGGTTACCAGCGAATGGGCCATCCTCTGCACCGCCCATAACATCGCTAAACTCGCCGCGTGCGCATAACCGCGCACCCCTGAACTTAATCCATCACGTCACTTAACGAAGAATTCGGCGTTACCAGGACGGGCTCCTAGGCTAACAATCCACAGAGAAAGAGCTCGACTTATTCGAGAGACGAAGCATGCATGTGGCTGTCCAAGCGGGGGGTTGATCCCTCACTGGGCAGCCCCGCTACAGCCGCTGAGGCGTACGGGGCGTGCGGTGGTGACGGGCCACGGTGGCCTGCCATCACTGGAGACGACGATGAACAAGATTCCGACAAAGCAAACCCCTCGAGATGTGGCCAAAACGAAACCGGCTGACCGCCATAGCGCGGGGGAAGAGAGCCGGACGCCGCACGGGCGCCGTACCGCAGCCACGACGGCGACGCGAGCGGCGGTCAAAACGCCAACTCCCGACGTACCTCCCGCGTGTCGACCTGGCAAGATGGCTGCCGTCGAAGCATTGGTGCGGCGCCGGGAAGGGGCTTCGCTTGCCGAACTGATGGGCGTGACTGGGTGGCAGCAGCACAGCATTCGGGCGATGCTGAGCGGCTTTCGAAAAGCCGGACACACCCTGGAGCGCGACCGTGATGCTGACGGCGGCCCGCGCTACCGGATGACCGGAGTGCGATGAGGTGGCGCGCATACCCAACTCGACGCATCAGCCAGCTTCGACGCCAACTGATGCCAATCTGGCTACCCGGCTTGATCAGATCGCGTCGTCCGATATCGATGCGGCGCGGTCGCTCTGGTGCAAAACTTTTCGCCGCATCCCACCTGCGGCGTTGAGCCACGACATGCTGGCCCGTATGGTTGCCTATCGGCTTCAGGAGCAATGCCTTGGAGGGCTTGCTCCGGGCCTGCGCAAGCTGCTCGATCGTGCGGCTCAGGGCAGCAGCGATGTCGCCCGCAGGCTCAAGATCGGCACAACCCTGGTGCGCGAGCACCAGGGCGTCCTGCATGAAGTTAAAGTCGTTGCCGGTGGGTTCGAATGGCAGGGCGCCGACTATGCCAGCCTGTCGACCATCGCGCGGGCGATCACTGGAACGGCTTGGAACGGACCCCGCTTCTTCGGGCTGCGCGGCCGCCAGCAAGCGACCACGAAGGGCCAAGTCGATGCTACCGGGGTCAAGGAAAGGCTGCGTACCGGGCGGCGCGGGTCGGTCCGGTCCAGCGACGAAGCATCGGCTCCTTCCGGGCTCGTCGCACCGAACCAACCACCTCGGACCGCAGCGGCGCTATGAAACCCGCCCAACCAAAGCCGATGCGTTGCGCGGTCTACACGCGCAAATCCACCGAGCACAACCTGGATCTTGCTTTCAACTCGCTTGATGCCCAGCGGGAATCTTGCGAAGCATATGTGAAGAGCCAGGCTCATGAAGGCTGGTCACTGCTGCCGGAACGTTATGGCGACGGCGGGCTGTCCGGTGCGTCGCTGAACCGTCCGGCACTGCAGCGCCTGCTCGCTGAAATCCAGTGCGGTAAGGTCGACATCGTCGTTGTCTACAAGGTGGATCGGCTGACCAGGGCACTGGCCGACTTCGCCAAGTTGGTCGAGACGTTTGACGCGCACGGCGTGGCGTTCGTCTCGGTGACACAGTCGTTCAACACGACCAGCAGCATGGGGCGGTTGACGCTGAACGTCTTACTCTCGTTCGCCCAGTTTGAACGCGAGGTGATCGGCGAGCGGGTACGTGACAAGATTGCCGCGTCAAAGCGCAAGGGGCTGTGGGTCGGCGGGCCAGTGCCGCTCGGCTATCGCAGCGAAGCCAAGACTCTGGTCGTCGATCCTGAGGAAGCCAGGATCGTTCGCACCATCTTCGAGCGGTATCTCGCCGTGGGGTCGACCAGGTTGTTGATCGAGGATCTGTACCAGCGCGGCATCTCCCCACGAGGGCGCCCTGGAAGCGGCCAACCAGCAGCCGGCGGCGACGCCCGCCGGTTCCTCGCCGGGCCGTTGGGCCACATCCTGAAGAACCGCTTCTACATCGGAGAAATCGCCTACCGCGACGAAGTGCATGCCGGTCAGCATGAGCCAATCATGGACCGGGTAACATTCGCGGCAGTCCAGGACCGACTGCGCGATGCGACGGTCGGACGCCGCACGAGCCGCTCCGGCCCGGCGGCACTGCTCGCCTGGCTGCTCTACGATGACCGCGGGCACCGAATGACCCCGAGCCACGCAAACAAGAGGGGGGCCCGCTACCGGTACTATGTCTCCCAGGCGGTCATGCAGAACCGACTGACCGATGCCGGAAGCAGAACCCGGGTTGCGGCGCCGGACATTGAGGCTCTGGTTGTCGATGTGGTGCGCGACAAGTTGGCACCGAGAACGGCCCAAACACCCGGCAGAACGCGAGCGACCTTGGTCCCACACACGACGTTGGGCGAACCAGAAATCATCGCTCGTGTCCAGCGCATTGTCCTGGCTGCGACCGAGGTCACAATCTTCCTCCACGGACCGGATGTGAACGGACGGTCAACCGGCCTAGCATCCGCCAGCGACATCGAGGCGAGTGCGAGGCCCTCCGAGCAAGTTCCAGCCGATGGTTCTGCATCCATCGTTCTGACGGTGCCATGGGCGCGGCGGGGCAGGAGCGCCCGAAAGGGGATTGCCAGCGAACCTTCGGGCGATGGACCACTTGATCCGGAGACGCGCAAGACACTGTTGATGGCGATCGGCAAGGCGAGATTGTGGGTGCAGGATCTTCTGGATGGTCGGGCCGAATCGCTTGAGACGATCGCCCAGCGCGAAGATAGGGGGGAGCGTCACATCCGTCTGCTGGCGCCGCTGGCTTTTGTATCGCCGCAGATCATCGCTGCGATCGCTGACGGGACAGCACCAGCCGGCATGACGGTCACGGCGCTGGCACGCGCCCTGCCGCACGCCTGGTCCGAACAGGAACGTAAAATCGGCATCGCCTGATCCTCTGCCTGCAATAGCGTCCCCAATCGGTCCGGCAGCCGTCGGGCCGGTCGCTCGTTCTTGCCCGGCGGCTGTGGCGGCCTGCTGCGCACAAACTTGTCTCCGGCGAATGCGAACCGGTCTTTCGAAGTGAGATGCCGATGTCCCCGGATATCGGCAATTCCGCTTCAGAGACTCTGACGAGCAACGCCCGGAAAATCCGCCGATCTTGGGGCGGTTATATCTGCAGAGACACCGTGTAGGTCCGCAAGTAACGGATATTGCCCACGATTCGCGGGAAACCGCGCTCACCGGCGAATTTGGAATATGCGTGGCTGGGGCGGGAGGGATCGAACCTCCGAATGGCGGAATCAAAATCCGCTGCCTTACCGCTTGGCTACGCCCCAACGCGGCACCTGATTAGGTCGCGCCCGGCGTTCCGGCAAGAGCCGCGTTGCCTTCGCCGCCCCAAACCCACCAGCCCGGCCGCGCCAGTCGACGCGCCCCCGCGCGTGCCGCCGCGGCGTCGGCGAACAGCGCGAAACAGCTGGCGCCGCTGCCGCTCATCCGGGTCAGCAACTGGCCCGGCAATGCCGCCAGCGCCGTCAGCGCCGCGCCGATCGGCGGGTGCAGCGCCAGCGCCGCGGCCTGCAGGTCATTGCCGATCGCCGCCAGATCAGCGGCCATCGCCGCGGCATCCGGCCAGTGCGCCGGCAGCTGCGCCGGCATCGAGAACCCGTCGCCACGCGCCTTGAACACCGCCTGCGTCGCCACCGCGCCGCCGGGATTGGCCAGCAGCAGCCCGAACCGTGGCAGGCCGGGCGCCGCGGCCAGCACCTCGCCCACCCCCGCCATCCGCGCCGCCCGCGCCGCCAGGCACACCGGCACGTCAGCCCCCAGGGCCGCCGCGATGGCGTGCAACTCCGCCGCCGTCACATCGAGGCCCCAGAACCGCGCCAGCAGCCGCAGCGCCGCCGCCGCATCGGCCGAGCCGCCGCCGATCCCGGAGGCCACCGGCAGCCGCTTGTCCAGCAGCAGGCTTGCATCCGGGGCGATATCGGCCGCCGCCGCCAGCGCCCTGGCCGCCCGCAGCACCAGGTTATCCGCCTCGCCGGCCAGCGCGCCGGCGAACCGGCCTTCGACGTTGAGGCTCAGCCCATCCCCCGGCGCCACCCGCAGCAGATCGCCGATGGCGGGAAACACCGCCAGGCTGTCCAGCAGGTGATAGCCATCGGCCCGCCGCCCGGTGACACGCAGGAACAGGTTGACCTTGGCCGGGCATGCCTCGCTGGGCACCGGCGTGTTGGATGCGGGCGTCAGGGCACCGCCTTGGCGGGGGCCGGGGTCGTCGGTTCGGCCTGCGCCGAGGGGATGCCCAGCGCCTTCTCGCCCTCGGCGATCTTGGCCTCCAGCTTGCGCTGGTCCTCCGGCTCCGGGCTCAGCGTCATCGCCCGGCGCCACTGGAACTGCGCGTCCAGCTTGCGGCCGACCGCCCAATAGGCGTCGCCGAGATGCATGTTGATGGTCGCGTCGTTCGGCTCCAGCTCGGCCGCCCGCTCCAGCTGCTTCAGCCCGCCGGCGGTATCGCCCTGGCGCAGCATCACCCAGCCCAGGCTGTCGGCGATCGCCCCGTCATCGGGTTGCGCCGCTGCCGCCTGCTCGATCATCTTGCGCGCCCGCGGCAGGTCGCGGCCCTGCTCGGTCAGCGAATAGCCGAGGTAATTCAGCACGTAGGGCTGCCCCGGCGCCAGCGCCAGCGCATGCGCCAGGTCGGCCTCGGCGCGCGGCCATTTATGGTCGCGATCGAGCGCGATGGCGCGGTTGTAGAACAGCGACCAGTTATCCGCGGTCGGGCGCGGGATCAGCGCCACCGCCTGGTCATAGGCCGCCACCGCCTCGGCATAGCGGGCGTGGCCGCGCAGGATATCGCCCTGCATCACCAGCGGCTCCGGCCGGCCGGGCAGTTCGCGGGCGACATCGGCCAGAATCCGCAACGCGTCATCGGTACGATCGGTCCGTTCGGCGATCACCGCGCGGCGCATCTGCACCAGCGGCAGCAACGGATCGTCGGCCTCCACCGGTGCCAGCACCGCCAGCGCATCGGCCGGCTGCTTGCTGGCCAGCGAGATGTCCGACGCCAGCAGCCGCGCGCTGGTCGAATCCGGCCGCAGGTTGAGCGCCAGCCGCAGCAGCACGTTGGAAAGCTGGCTGTTCTGCTGCCCGCGCAACGCGGCGGCGAAGGCGGTGTAGACGTCGGCCATGCCGTCGGTGGCGCGCCGCACCTGGCGCTGGTCCAGCTGCTTCAGCATGCCGGGCAGCGCCAGCGACAATTCCGGATTGTCGGCCGCCAGCTGCCGCAGCTTGGCCTCGGCCTCGGCGCGCTTGCCATGCCGCGCCTCGAAACTGGTCACCTGGCGCAGCAGCGGCAGGTTGGAGGCGCCGAACGCCGCCTCGGCCTGCTTGTACAACTGCCCGGCCTGGGTGTCCTTGCCGGCCAGATCGGCGATCATCGCCGCGTTCAGCACGAACAGCGCGCGGAAATGCGTGCCCTGCATCAGCGGTTGCAACTGCGCCAGCGCCCGGTCGTACTCGCCGCCGCCGGCAGCGGACCAGGCCATCATCAGCGGCCGCACCACGTCCATGGCGCCCTGATCGGCCAGCGCCGCATAGCGCCCCTCGGCCCGCCGCCAGCGGCCGGCCAGTGCATCGTCATCGGCCAGCAGCATCTGCGCCGCCTGCAGGCTGGGCAATTCCCGCGCCAGCGCCACCGCCTCGGGCCGGAACGCCAGCAGATTGGTCAGGAATGCCTGCCGCGTCAGGTCGGAATTGCCGGGGTCGGACAGCAGCAGCCGGTCGAGCGCGCGCGCCGCCTCGCCGAGGTCGCCGATCGCCAGCGCGTGGCGGGCGACCAGTTGCGCGCCGGCCGCCGTGGTGATCGCCACCGGCCTGGCAGTCGCGGTGCTGTCGGGCTGCGCGCCGGGCTGGGCCGCGGCGCAGCTGGACAGCAGGGACAGCACAAGAAGAGCGGAACGCCGGAGCGAACGACCGTGATGCATGCAGGACCCTACCAGCGCGGGCGGCGACGCGCCAAACCCCAGCGCCCATGTAGGCGCGCCGCTGCATTTCCGCCAGCACTTCGGCGCACATGATACCCGCGGTTTCGGCCGGTCACGCCCTGTTTACATGCGCGCGCGTGCGATTGCTGCGATGGTGACGCATCCAGGCTGCGCTCCGCTTCGTAACAACGGCAACAGAGAGTCACCCGAGCCCACAGGTGCCCGCCATGTCCAGCCTGACGTTGCAATCCTGCCCGTTCCCCGCCGCACTCCGCTTCCCCGATGTCGATCCGGCCGAACTGGCCTGCGAGCAAAGCCGGCCGCTGCTGCCGCGCGCCACGCCGCTGCCGGCCGACGCCTGGAACGCCTATGTTTCCCGCCTGCTGCCGCCGGTCCGCGCCGACCGGCCGCGCGATGTCGGCGCCCCGGCGCTGCTGCGCACCCGCGCCGGCATGGCGGATTTCCTGATCAGCCTCGGCCCCGGCCCGTCCCGTGCCGTGGCGCGCGGCCTGCATCTGATGGACCGTTCCGGCTTCTGGCGCGACGTGCAGCACGAGCTTGCGACGCTGGCGCCGGCCGCCCCGCTGGCTTGTGCCGGCAGCGGCCGCGCTACTGTGCCCCCAGCCTGGTGAGGTCGATCGCCTTGGCATAGGCCAGCTTCGCCTCGATCGGCGCGTCGCCGGTGATCGACACCAGGATGCGATTGCCCACCAGCATCTGGATCTCGTTGTCGTTGGTCTGGATCGCCCGCTGGCTGCCGAACCGCAGCAGCTTGCCCATGGCACCGGCCATCGCCGGGTTGCTCATCGCCATCGCCATCGGCGCCACCAGCGGCGAGTCGGCGGTGACCTGGATCTGGACGTTCTGGTTCTGCGCGTTCTGGTAGCTGCGGGTCGCCTGGCTGCCGCCGCCGACCATTGCCAGGCCGGTGGCGTTGGTCTGCACATCCTCGGCCTTCCAGCCCGGCAGCGCCGCCGGCAGCGCCGCACCCAGCCCGGCGGCGGCGCGCTGGGCGAGGAACTGGGTGGCCTCGCCGAGTGCCGCCCTTGCGCCGGCCATGTCGCCGGCCTTGTAGGCCCGCGCGGCCTCGGTGATCGCGTCGGAAACCTCATCGGCGGCCGCCAGCCGCGGCGCCAGCAACAGCACCAGTGCGAGCAAGGCAAAGCGAATCGAACGGCGCATCACGAGATTCTCCATTGCGAGGCCGGATGTAAGCATGGCCGCCGCGGGGATGCGACCGCCATTGTTTCAGTTGCGCCAGACCGGTTCGGTCAGCCGGTTCACAAAGGCGTCATGCGCTGCCAGTTCTTCCTCGCTGGGCACCACCAGCCGCGGCGTGCGCGGCCCGGCGGGGGCATAGCTGGCCACCGCCATCGCGCCCTGGGCGTCATCGGCCAGCCCCAGGCCGCGTTGCCGGCCGCCGGTCAGTTCCACATACACTTCGGCCAGCAGCTTGCAGTCCAGCAGCGCGTTGTGGCTGCTGCGCTCGGAGAGATCGATGCCGAACCGCCGGCACAGCGCATCCAGGCTGTTCGGCATGCCGGGAAACCGCGCCTTGGCCAGCAAGAGCGTGTCGACCATGCGCGCCCGGTCCAGCCCCGGCCGCTTGATCCGGGCGAATTCGGCGTTCATGAAGCCGAAATCGAACGGCGCGTTATGCGCGATCAGCTTGCCGTCGCCGAGGAAGGCCAGGATGTCGTCGGCCACCTCCTCGAAGCGCGGCGCATCGCGCACGGCGTCGTTGGTGATGCCGTGGATGCGCACCACTTCGTCTGGGATATCGCGCTGCGGATGGATCAGCCGATGGAAGCGGCGCTCGGTCGGCAGGTCGTTCTCCAATTCGATCGCGGCGAACTCCAGCACCCGGTCGCCGGTCAGCGGGTCCAGCCCGGTGGTCTCGGTGTCGAACAGCACGGAACGGCTCATCGGTACAACTCCAGGATCAGCCGGCGCAGCCGGCGCAGAGCGTGGAAGCGGGACAATCCGGTCTGGATGACCACATGCGCGCGGCGGCGCTTCTCGCGGTCCGGCATCTGCTGCGCGATCACCGCCTCGATCTGCGCATCGTCCATCCGCCCGCGCCGCCGCACCCGCTGAGTCTGCACCGCCCGCGGCGCGCTGACCACCACCACCAGGTCGACCAGCTGCTCGCGGCCGGTTTCCAGCAGGAGCGGAATATCCAGCACCGCCGCCCGCGCCCGCGCCCGGTAGGCGCGGGCGAGAAACCGCCGCTCGGCATGCTGCACCAGCGGATGCAGAATCCGCTCCAACTGCCGCAGCGCCGCCGGCTGGCCGATCACCGCCCGGCGCAGCGCCGCCCGGTCGAGCCGCCCGTCCGTCACCGTGCCGGGAAACGCCGCCCCGATCGCCGGCAGCGCCGGCCCGCCCGGCCGTTGCAGGCGATGCACCTCGGCATCGGCATCGAACACCGGGATATGGGCGCGGCGAAACGCCGCCGAGGCGGTGGATTTGCCCATCCCGATCCCCCCGGTCAGCCCAATCACTTTCACCACGCGGCGCTCCATGCCATTGTTTCACTCAACACAGGCCAACGCCGCAAGGCAATGGCCGCAAAGGGAGGATGCCACCGAAGTGTCACATGCCTCGGCGCCGGGCTGCGTGTAGAATGACCGCGTGTAGTATGGCCGCCATATGAGTTCACATCTCGCCGAGTCGCCCGCATCAGTGCATGGCGCCGAAATCCGCCTCACCGGCGTCGCCCGCCACTGGGGCGCCATGCGGGCGCTGGACGGCGTCTCGCTGCATGTCCGCGCCGGCACTTTCTGCGTGCTGCTCGGCCCCTCCGGCTGCGGCAAGACCACCTGCCTGCGCATCGTCGCCGGGCTCGACCACGCCACCGCCGGCACCGTCGAGATCGGCGGCCGCGACGTCACCCGCCTGCCGCCGGCCGCCCGTGGCGTCGCCATGGTGTTCCAGTCCTACGCGCTGTTCCCGCATCTCAACGTCGCCGAGAACATCCTGTTCGGCCTCAAGGCCCGTGCCGTCCCCGCCCCCGATCGCGCCCGCCGACTCGATCGCGCGGTCGACATCCTCGGCATCGGCCACCTGCTCGCCCGCCGCCCGTCGCAACTCTCCGGCGGCCAGCAGCAGCGCGTCGCCCTCGGACGCGCCATCGTCGCCGAGGCGCCGGTCTGCCTGATGGACGAGCCGCTCTCCAACCTCGACGCCCAGCTGCGCGCCGAAATGCGCCGCGAAATCCTCGCCCTGCAGCGCCGCCTCGGCATCACCATGCTCTACGTCACCCACGACCAGACCGAGGCGATGGGCATGGCCGACCAGGTGGTGCTGCTGCGCGACGGCCATGTCGAGCAGGACGCCCCGCCGGATGAAATCTACGCCCGCCCCGCCACCCCGTTCGCCGCCGCCTTCATCGGCACGCCGCCGATGAACCTGCTGCCGCTGCAACCCGGCCCCACCGGCTGGACCATCAAGGGCACCACCGACCCGGTTCTGCGTCCTCCCGGCGGCCCCGCCAACCTCCTCGCCGGCATCCGTCCCGAACTCCTCCGCCTAGCCGACACAGGCATCGCCGCCACCGTCGAGCACGCCGAATACCTCGGTGCCGACACCGTGCTGGCCTGCACCGCCGGCGAGGCTCGCCTGCTCGCCCGCCTGCCCGGCCGCGTCACCCTGCCGGACGGCGCGCCCATCCACCTCGCCGCCGACCCCGCCGACCTGCATTTTTTCGACGCCACCGAGAACCGCCGCGTCATCTGAGCAACAGGAGCCAACAATGCCGATCGCCACCCGCCGCACCCTGCTCACCGGCGCCGCCGCCGCCGCGCTGGGGATGCCCGCCATCGCCCGCGCCCAGGCCAAGACCACGCTGGAATTCTACTTCCCGGTTGCCGTCGGCGGCCCGATCACCAAAATCGTCGACGGCTACGTGGCCGATTTCATGCAAGCCCACCCCGACATCAAGGTCACCGCGATCTACGCCGGCAGCTATGTCGACACCCTGACCAAGGCGATCACCGCCACCAAGGCCGGCCAGGGCCCGCAACTCGCCGTGCTGCTGTCGGTCGACGCCTACACACTGGTCGACAACGAACTCATCGTCCCCTTCGACCAACTCGCCACCTCCGCCGAGGACAAGGCCTGGCTGTCCAGCTTCTACCCCGCCTTCATGCGCAACGGCCAGATCGACGGCCACACCTGGGGCGTGCCGTTCCAGCGCTCCACCGTCGTCGCCTTCTACAACAAGGACGCCTTCAAGCAGGCCGGGCTGGACCCCGAACGCGGCCCCAACACCTGGGAAGAAAACACCGAGTTCGCCCAGAAACTCACCGTCCGCGACGGCGACCGCACCACCCGCTGGGGAATCCAGATCCCGGCCAGCGGCTTTCCCTACTGGCTGTTCCAGGCGCTCGCCATCCAGGCCGGCACCGAACTGGCCAACGCCAACGGCACCAAGGTGTTCTACAACGACCCCGGCTCGGTCGAGGCGCTGCAATACTGGCTGGACCTCGCCCGCAAATACAAAGTCCACCCGCCCGGCGTGGTCGACTGGGGCACCACCCCCAGCGACTTCATGGCCGGCAAGGTGGCGATGATCTGGACCACCACCGGCAACCTCTCCAACATCCGCGCCAACGCCAAGTTCCCGTTCGGCGTCGCCATGCTGCCGGCCCATAAGCGCCGCGGCAGCCCCACCGGCGGCGGCAACTTCCACCTGTTCAAAAGCGCTAACCCGGCCCAGCGCGAAGCCGCGATGACCTTCCTGAAATGGATCACCTCGCCGGAACGCGCCGCCCAGTGGGGCATCGACACCGGCTACGTCGCGGTCAGTCCGGCCGCCTGGAAGACGCCGGCGATGGAAAAATACCTCGCCAGCTTCCCGCCCGCCGCCGTCGCCCGCGACCAGCTCGAATACGCCGTCCCGGAGCTGTCCACCCACGACAACCAGCGCGTCACGCAGGCGCTCAACGACCAGCTCCAGGCCGCCATCACCGGCCGCAAAACTGCCAAGGCCGCCCTCGACGAAGCCGAAACCAACGGCACCCGCCTGCTGCGCCCCTACGCCCACTGAACCGTACATAAGGAGACTCGCGATGATCCGCCGCCGCACCCTGCTGGCCGCCACTGCCGCCGGCCTCGCCATGCCCGCCATCGCCCGCGCCGAGACCACCAAACTCAGCTTCTACTACCCGATCGCCGTTGGCGGCCCGATCCCGAAAATCTTCGACGGCTATTGCGCCGAATTCAAATCCGCCACCGGCATCGAGGTCACCCCGGTCTACGCCGGCGACTACGGCCAGACCGCCACCAAGGCGGTCACCGCCATCAAGGGCGGTAGCGGCCCGCAACTCGCGGTGCTGCTCGCCGCCGAGATGCACAGCCTACAAGACATCGACATCCTGATCAGCCTGGACGAAATCGGCGGCCTGGCCGACGACGGCGCCGCCTGGGTGAAAAGCTTCTACCCCGCCTTCCTGGCCAACTCGGTGGTCTCCGGCAAAACCTGGTCGGTGCCGTTCCAGCGCTCCACCGCGATCATGTACTACAACAAGGACGCCTTCAAAGCAGCCGGCCTCGACCCGGAGAAATTCCCCCGCACCTGGGCCGAACTCAACGAAACGGCCGCCAAACTCACCAAGAAAGACAGCTCCGGCCGCGTCAGCCAATGGGGCGTCAAGCTGGCGGCCAATGTCGGCACCGCGCAATGGACCTTCGGTGGCATCGCCAACCAGGCCAACCACATCCTGATGAACCAGGCCGGCACCAAGACCTACTTCAACGACCCCAAGGCGATCGCCGGCATGGAGTTCTGGCGCGACCTCGCCTTCGTCCACCACGTCACCCCCGAAGGCCTCTCCAACTGGTCGGCGCTGTCGCCAGACTTCCTCGAAGGCAACACCGCGATCATCGAACACACCACCGGCAACCTCACCAACCTGCGCACCAACGCCAAATTCCCGTTCGGCGTCGCCGGCCTGCCCGGCCAGACCGAGCCGCGCACCGTGGTCGGCGGCGGCAACATCTACTTCTTCAAACACGCCAGCGAGGCCGAACGCGCCGCCTCGCTCAAATTCGCCCGCTTCCTCACCGAACCCGAGCGCGCCGCCGACTGGTGCATCCAGACCGGCTACATCGCCGTCAGCCAGGCCGCCTACGAAACCAAGAAACTGAAGGATTACGTCGCCGCCTACCCACCCGCCGACGTCGCCCGCAGCTTCCTGCCAGTGGCAGTCGGCGAACTCTCCACCTTCCAGAACCAACGCGTCTACTCGGCCCTCACCGACAACATCCAGGCCTGCCTCTCCGGCAAAATCTCCGCCAAACAAGCCATGGTAAACACCCAGTCCGAAGCCGACCGCATCCTGCGCCCGTACGCCACCTGATGGCACAGGGCGGACCGAGGCAGGCAAGGCTGGGGCGCTGCCCCAGACCCCGCCAGGGGCCGAGCCCCTGGACATCTCAACCCCTGATTGCCTGGGGGCAGAGGGGGCCGAGGTACTGGTTGCAACATTCCCTAGGCCCCCTCTACCCCCAGGCAATAAAAGTCGGGGGTTCCAAGGGCTTTGCCCTTGGCGGGGTGCGGGGCAGCGCCCCGTCTTGCTTGCCTCGGTCCGCCGCGTGATGCGTCGCGAGACGGTTCAGGCTTGGGCGTTGTTGTTACCGCCGTTGTTGTTGTTGGTCGGGTTCACGCATTACCCGGCAATAGTCACGCTGGCTGACAGTTTCTTCAGCACGCCGCGTGGCAGCCATCCGTCGGTCTATGTCGGGCTGGACAACTACACGGCGTTGATGGGCGATCCGGTGTTCTGGAAGGCGTTGCAGAACAACGCCATCTATGCCGCGTTCACCATCCCGGCCTCCGTGATTCTGGCGTTGGCGATGGCGCTGGCGGTCAACACCGCGCTGCCTGGCCGGGCGCTGCTGCGCATGGCCTATTTCACGCCCACGATGCTGCCGATGATCGCGGTGGCGAATATCTGGCTGTTCTTCTTCACCCCGGATTACGGCTTGTTCGACACCATTGTCGGCTGGTTCGGCATGGGCCGGCATAACTGGCTGGGCGAGCCAGCCACGGCCTTGCCGGCGATGATGGTGGTCGCGGTCTGGCAGGAAGCCGGCTTCTTCATGATCTTCTACCTCGCCGCCCTGCAGGCGATGCCGCCCGACCTCGCCGAGGCCGCCAACCTGGAGGGCTCGTCGCGCTGGAACTTCCTGCGCCGCGTCACCCTGCCGCTGTTGATGCCGACCACCTTGTTCGTGCTGGTCAACGCCTCGATCAACGCCTTCCGGGTGGTCGATCATGTCGTGGTGATGACCCGCGGCGGCCCGGACAACGCCACCACCCTGCTGCTCTACTACATCTACGAAACCGGCTTCCGCTTCTGGGACAGCTCCACCGCGGCGACCATGACCGTGGTGCTGATCGCCATCCTCGGCCTGCTCGCCTGGCTCCAGTTCGGCGTCCTCGGCAAGCGAGTGCACTACCGATGAGCGGCGTTTGGAATGAAGCAAACAAGGCTCACAAAGAGGCGGAGAGACGGAGAGAAGCAAGCCAGGGCAATCCGATTCCTGCCTTCTCTTCGCCTTTACGTCTCTTTGTGAATCCTACCTTGCTTCGGTCTGCCCGATGAAAATCGCCACCCGCACATTGGAGATCGTCGGCGCCTGGGTGCTCGGCATCATGTGGATCCTGCCGCTGCTCTACGCGGTGTGGACCGCCTTCCACCCGGCCGCCTTCGCCACTCATTTCCAACTCACCGCCCCGCTCAGCCTGGAGAACTTCCACCGCGCCTGGCAGGCCGCCCCGTTCGCCCGCTATTTCCTCAACACCACCATCCTGGTCAGCATCGTGCTGGTCGCCCAGTTCGTGCTCTGCACCCCGGCCGCCTTCGCCTTCGCCCGGATGAACTTCCCCGGGCGAGACATCGTGTTCGGCGTCGTGCTGCTGCAACTGATGGTGATGCCCGACGTGCTGCTGGTGGCCAACTATCAAACGATGGCCCATCTCGGCCTGGTCGACACCATCCTGGCCATCGCGCTCCCTTACCTCGGTTCGGCGTTCGGCATCTTCCTGCTGCGCCAGACCTTCCGCTCGGTGCCGCAGGAACTCGACGACGCCGCCCGCCTGGAAGGCTGCTCGCTGCTGCGCCGGATCTGGAAAGTCTACGTGCCGCTGGCCCGCCCCACCTACATCGCCTACGGCCTGGTTGCGGTCAGCTACCACTGGAACAACTTCCTCTGGCCGCTGGTGATCACCAACTCGGTCACCACCCGCCCGCTCACCGTCGGCCTGTCGGTGTTCGCCTCCACCGACCAGGGCATCGACTGGTCGATCATCACCGCCGCCACCCTGATGACCAGCGCGCCGCTGCTGCTGGCCTTCCTGCTGTTTCAGCGGCAATTTGTGCAGAGCTTCATGCGCGCAGGAATCAAATGACCGCACTCGACCGCCGCCTCGCCACCGCCCTGGCCATCGCCGAAGCCGCCGGCAAACTCGCCCTCTCCAAGCAACCCCCGCCGGGTGCCCCGATCGCCAGCCTGAAAGGCGCGCAGGACTGGCTGACCGAGGCCGACGGCGCGGTGGAAGCCTTCATCGCCCACGCCCTCGCCGAAGCCTTCCCCGAAGACGGCTTCCAGGGCGAGGAAACCGGCCGCGGCAAGCAGGGCACCCTGGCCTGGGTGGTCGACCCGATCGACGGCACCTCCAACTTCGCCCGCGGCTCCAGGCGCTTCTGCGTCTCGATCGGCCTGCTGGAAGGCCGCACCCCGCTGCTCGGCGCCATCGTCGCCCCCGCTTTGGGCGAGGTGTTGGCCGCCCAACAAGGCCAAGGCGCCACCCTCAACGGCACCCCGATCCACGCCGCCGCCACCACCGACCTCGGCCGCGCCCAGATCGAATGCGGCTGGTCCGCCCGCCGCCCGAACTCCGGTTTCTACGCCCTCACCCAGGGCGTAATGAACGCCGGCGCCATGCTGCGCGCCAGCGGCTCCGGCGCCCTCGGCCTCACCGACGTCGCCGCCGGCCGCATCGACGGCTACGTGGAACTGCACATCAACCTGTGGGACGTCACCGCCGCCCTGGCGATCCTCACCGAAGCCGGCGCCGCGGTCTCCGATTTCACCGGCGGCCACGGCCTCACCGAAGGCAACGCCATCCTCGCCGCGGCGCCCGGCGTCGCCGCGCAGTTATCAGCCATCTCAGGAATCCCGATCAAGTGAAGCAAGGCCTTCTTTTTGTGAACAAAAGGAAGCAAAAAAACTTTCTATCCATTGGAGTGTACGCAATCCCCACTGGGCAAATGCAGCAAGGCGGATAAAAGTTTTCCTGCTTACCCACCTTGCTCAGCCGTTTGGAAAGT
>JBEPTZ010000088.1:0-18064 GCA_041691815.1 Rhodospirillales bacterium
GCCTTGCTGCGGGCGGCCGGGTTCGACGCGCCCAGGGGCCGGGCGCGCGGCGTCTGGGCGCGCGCCGTCCGGGCGAGCCGGCTGCGGCATGCCAGGCTGCGGCCGGCCGGGCTGGGCAACACCGGGCTGGGCAATACCGGGCTCGACACGCCCTGGCGCTGGCCGGACGCCATCCGGACGGCCGGGCTGGGGCACATTAAGCTGAGTCCCGCCGGGGCGCGGCGCCTCAGGCCGGCCCGGCGCGTTGACGCGCTGGGTCGGACGCACTGCCGGGCCCGGCGCCGCCGGACGACGCGGCACAGCACCAGGGGCGGCCTGCGGCAGGTTCAGGCGGCGGGCCACGTCGGGGGTGACGCCGGCGGTGGCGCGGGTGGGCGCCACCGGCCGGCCGGCCAGCGGGCGGGCGCTGGCCAGCACCTGCTGCGGCACCACCTGGTGACGGGTGCCGACACCTTCCGAGCGCACCATCACGTCGCGCGGCACCATGGTCGCGGCCCGGCGGTTGACGAACACGTTGGTCTGGGTGACGCGGTAGTTGGTCACGTTGCGCACGTTGTAGACGTTGACGTTGCGCAGATAACCGTCGCTGTGGCGGTATGGCGGGCGGTAGATCTCGCGCGGGCCGAGCGGAATCCAGCCGACCGAATGGGCGAACGCGGCGCCGATGGCGACTCCGGCGGCGACGCCGATGAAGGTGACCAGCGCCGGCGCATAGACCGGGCGCTGCATGATCCGCACCCCCGGCTGCTCGGGAATCCAGCCCCAGCGCGGCCCGACCTGCACCCAGCGGCCGTAATGGAACGGCGCGAAACCCCAGGAGGCGTTGTCCACCCAGGTCCAGCCCCAGGGTGCCACGAAGGCCCAGTGGCCGTCGCGATACGGCACCCAGTCGTTCTGCACCGGCGGATACCAGACCCGGCCGTATTCCGGCGAGGCCTGCCAGTCGCCGACGCTGATCAGCGCGTCGCCGCCGGTCATCTGCTGCACCACCGGCGGTGGCGCGTTGGCGGCGGCGATCACCGGCGGACGCTCGCGCGCCATCTCGGCGGCGGCGAATTGCGGCACCTGTTGCGGGCCGACCACGGTCTGGTACGGGTTGGCGCCGGTGATGCTGACGGTCTGCCCGGCCTGCAACTGCACGGTGGCGCCGGCGCCGTCGAGCTGGCCGCCGCCGTCCAGCACGGTGATCTGGGTCGGGTGATCGGTATCACCGGCCAGCACCACGTAATGACCGGGCTGGGTGATGGTGATCTGACCGCGCGGGGTGCGCACCACGGTGGTGTTGCCCTGCGGCATGTCGCGTATCCACAGGAATACGCCGCCCTGGTTGAGGGTGAGCGCGGTGGTGGCCTCGGTCAGCGTGTCGACGCCGAGTTCGGTGGACTGGTCCAGCACCAGCCGGCTGACGCCGACCTCCAACTCGGCACGGGCGCTTGGTTCGGTCCAGAAGGAGCCGCCGGAGGTGACCGGGTAGTTCAGCGTGGCTGGCGACCATTCGGTCTGGTCATCGGTGTGAAACGAGACGGTGCCGGAGATGCCGGCGACGCGCCCGACCACGGCGGGCGGATCTTCGGCCTGCTGCGGGTTGGGCTGGGCCGTCGCGGGCGCCGGGGTCTGGTATTGCGGCGCATTGAACTGGTTCTGCGCCATCGCCAGGGTGGGTGACAGCAGCATCGCGCCGCTGGCGGTGGTGGCGATGAGGCGGAACCAAGGGGTATTGTGGCGCATCGCCGCGATCCTCTCTCGAAACGCCGCCCGAGGCGCGGCACCTGACTATACTCGGGACCGATCGTGGCGAAACCGCGTTGATGCGGTGCCGGGCATGCGGCAAGCCCGGCGGCGCGGATGAAATGGTGGACATCTGCGGCGTGCCAGCTTCCGCCGCGCCGGTCGGCCGGGGTATGGCGAGGCGGGGGCGTCGGCAGATCGTCCGAGCGCCGTGAACAGGGATCAGACCATGACCGCACCCGGCAGAAGCGATCAATCCACCCGCACCTTGGCCATTTGGGCGCTGCTGGCGGCGGTACTGCTCGGATTATGCGCCTGCGGCGCAGTGCCGGCGGCGGATGGCCGGTCGGACCAGGTGCGGGCGCCGGGGGTCTATTTCCACAACGATGTCACGATCGTCAGCGGGGTGGGAGCAGGTTCCCGCAGCCGGTAGGCAACCGGTTTCGACATCGCGGCATCATGGTGTTGCCGCAAAGTGCCGCCATCTGTGCGGGCGGGCCAGGACCAAGGCGCCATGTCGGCGCCGGCTGGAACAGGAGCGCTCGATGAACACTCAATCGCGTGGTCGCACCCGCAGATCGGCGCCGCTGCTCGCCTCGCTGGCGTTGGCGATCGGGCTGCTGGGGCTGTCGGGCTGTGTGGCGTATCCGGTCGGCGGATACTACGGCGGCGGCTATTATGCCCCCGGCGGCTATGCCTACGCGCCGCTGCCGGGCGTGTATGTCGGCGGCGGCTACGGCTATTATCGCGGCTATCGCCGGGGCTGGCGCTGAGCCCTCTGGTCAGTGGCCTCTGGTCAGTGCCGGCTGGTCAGTGGTTCAGCGCCTGGACGATCTCCTCGGTCATCTTCTTGGCGTCGCCGAACAGCATCATGGTGTTGGGACGAAAGAACAGTTCGTTGTCGACGCCGGCATAGCCCGCCGCCATTGAGCGTTTGACGAACAGCACGGTGCCGGCCTTCTCCACCTCCAGGATCGGCATGCCGTAGATCGGCGAGGCCTTGTCGGTCTTGGCGGCCGGGTTGGTCACGTCGTTGGCGCCGATCACGTAGACCACGTCGGCGGTGGCGAACTCGTTGTTGATCTCCTCGAGCTCGAACACCTCGTCATACGGCACGTTGGCCTCGGCCAGCAGCACGTTCATATGGCCGGGCATGCGGCCGGCGACCGGGTGGATGGCGTATTTCACCTCGACGCCTTCCTTCTTCAGCGTGTCGGCCATCTCGCGCAGCGCGTGCTGCGCCTGGGCCACCGCCATGCCGTAGCCGGGGACGATGATCACCTTGGAGGCGTTCTTCATGATGAACGCGGCATCCTCGGCGGCGCCGGATTTCACGGTGCGGTCGCCGCTGCCGCCGACTGCCGCCGGGCCGCCGGTCTCCGAGCCGAAGCCGCCGAGCAGCACGTTGATGATGCTGCGGTTCATGCCCTTGCACATGATGTAGGACAGAATCGCACCGGAGGAGCCGACCAGCGCGCCGGTGATGATCAGCGCCAGGTTCTGGATGGTGAAGCCGATGCCGCAGGCCGCCCAGCCGGAGTAGCTGTTCAGCATCGAGATCACCACCGGCATGTCCGCCCCGCCGATCGGGATGATCAGCAGGAAGCCGAGGGCGATGGCCAGGATGGCGATCAGCCAGAACACCGGCTGCGCGCCGGTGGCGAAGAACACCACGATCAGCGCCACCAGCAGAATGCCGAGCCCGAGATTGAGCTGGTGCTGGTAGGGGAAGCTAATCGGATTGCCCTTCATCAGCCCCTGCAGCTTGGCGAAGGCGATCAGCGAGCCGGAGAAGGTGATGCCGCCGATCGCCAGGCCGAGCGACATCTCGACCAGGCTTTCCGGGTGGACATGGCCCAGGGTGCCGATGCCGAACGATTCCGGCGCATTCAGCGCCGCGGCGGCGACGAACACCGCGGCCAGGCCGACCAGCGAGTGAAAGGCGGCGATCAGTTGCGGCAGCGCGGTCATCTGGATGCGCCTGGCCACCACGGTGCCGATGCTGCCGCCGATGATGATGGCCAGCGCGATCAGCCCGAAGCCCCGCGACGACATGCCGTGATGCGCCAGCGTGGCCAGCACCGCGATCGCCATGCCGGCCATGCCCAGCTGGTTGCCGCGGCGCGAGGTTTCCGGGTTGGACAGGCCGCGCAGCGCCAGGATGAACAGGACTGCGGCGACGAGGTAGAGGACGGCGGTCAGGCTGGCAGACATCGGCGCGCCCTCACTTCTGCTTTTTCTTGAACATCGACAGCATGCGCTGGGTCACCAGGAAGCCGCCGAAGATGTTCACGCTGGCGAGCGTCACGGCGATGAAGCCGAACGCCATCGCCCAGCCGCTCTCCGCCATGCCGGTGGCCAGGATGGCGCCGACCACGATCACCGATGAGATCGCGTTGGTCACCGCCATCAGCGGCGAATGCAGCGCAGGCGTTACGTTCCACACCACGTAGTAGCCGACGAAGCAGGCCATCAGAAAGATCGCCAGCAGGAACACGAACGGCTGCACCGCCTCGGCCACCGGGCCGACGACGGTGGCGAACTGGTGCAGATTATCGGCGAGTTGTTGGGCCTGGCTGGCCAGTTGGTCGGGTGTCATGACTGTCTCCGGGTCAGGCCGCTTTGGCGGGCAGGAAACGCGGATGCACCACCGCACCGCCGCGGGTCAGCATCGCGCCCTTGACGATATCGTCGTCCTCCGGGAGCTTCGGCGCCTTAGCCTCTTTGTCCCAGAACGTCGTCAGGAAGGTCATCAGGTTGCGGGCATACAGGCTGCTGGCCGCCACCGGAATGCGGCCGGGCCAGTTGCGCCAGCCCAGCACTTTGACGCCGCCGGCGGTGGTGATGGCGCTGCCCGGCAGGGTGGCGGCACAGTTGCCACCGCCATCGGCGGCGATATCCACCACCACGCTGCCCGGCTTCATGGCGTCGACCATCTCGGCGGTGACGATCACCGGCGCGCGGCCGCCCATCACCAGCGCGGTGCAGATCACGATGTCGTTCTTGGCGACAGTGGTGGCCATCAGCTCGGCCTGCTTCTTGCGGAAGGCGTCGCTCATCTGGCCGGCATAGGCGCCGGTCTGCTTGGCGGTCTCCTCGTCCTCGACGCCGACGAAAGTGGCGCCGAGCGAGCGGATCTCGTCCTTGGCGGCAGGCCGCACGTCGGTGGCCGAGACGATGGCGCCCAGCCGGCGGGCGGTGGCGATCGCCTGCAGCCCGGCGACGCCGGCGCCGATCACGAACACCCGGGCCGGCGGCACGGTGCCGGCGGCGGTCATCATCATCGGGAAGCCGCGTTCGAAGGCGCCGGCCGACTCCACCACCGCGCGATAGCCGGCGAGGTTGGCCTGGCTCGACAGCACGTCCATCGATTGCGCCCGGGTGATGCGCGGCAGCAGTTCCAGGGCGGCGCAGTCGATGCCGGCCTCGGCCAGGGCGGTGACCATCGCCGGCTCGTTGACCGCACCCGAGGTGCAGACCAGCAGCGCGCCGCGCGGGATCAGCGCCAGTTCGGCGGGCTCGGGCATCTGCACCGCGAACACAATGCCGGCGCCGGCCAGGGTGGCGGCGGGGTCGGCACAGATTTCCGCACCGGCGGCCTGGTAGTCGGCGTCCGAAACCGCGGCAGTGACCCCTGCCCCGGTTTCCACCGCCACGGTGAGGCCGAGCGCGGTCAATTTCTTGGCTGTGTCGCCGGTGACAGCCACCCGGGTTTCAGCCGCACGACGTTCCTTGAGCACCGCAAGGCGCATCCGCTCATCCTTTCGTGGCATCAGGGCAGCATATCAGCCGCTTGTTGCACGCACACATATGCCCGGGCGCGCGGGGCGGGCGCAAGGGGGAGGAACACGGTCGCCGGTATTTAGGAATTGGCCCGGTTATATCGGCTCCCGGTCGCTGGCGCCGATCTATGGCCAGGATGAGGCCGGCGAATAGAAGATTTCTGCTTTCCGTGTTGGCAAACGCACCCGACTGGCGGCCGCGCGCTCCTTCGGCAGGATTCTCCACTGGCGGTCCGCCTGGGCGAGTGCCACGGTATGTGCGCAGCCGGAAAGCTCCCGCCCATGCCCGCAAATCGGTGCATCTACACCAGTCTGGTCGGCCGCTACGAGGCATTGAACGAGCAGCCGGTGGCGGCGTCCTCGCAGTTCCGCTTCATCTGCCTGACCGACGACCCCGAGCTGACCAGCACCAGCTGGGAATGCCGGCTGGTGCGCCCGGCCTTCGCGATGGACCCGATCCGCAGCCAGCGCTTCTTCAAGCTTCTACCGCATGTGCATCTGCCGGAATTCGACGGCTCGATCTACATCGACAACAGCATCGTGCTGGCCGAGCCGCCGGAGGCGATCTGGCCGCTGCTGCCGCCCGGCGCCGGCCTGGCGATGCCACGCCACAGCTTCCGCGCCACCGTGCTCGACGAATTCCTCGAGGTGGTGCAACTCGGCATGGACGACCCCGGCCGCATCTTCGAGCAGTTGAACCATTACGCGCTGACCTGCCCGGAGGTGCTGCAGGAGGCGCCCTGGTGGTCCGCCATCATGCTGCGCGACCACCGCGACCGGCGGGTCCAACAGGCGATGCAGACCTGGCTGGCGCACCTGCTCCGCTATGCGCGCCGCGACCAGCTCTCGATCAACCTGGCGCTGCGCGAGGCGGCGCTGCAGCCGGTGGCGCTGCTGATCGACAACCACCAGTCCTGGTTCCACCGCTGGCCGGTGGCGCATGGCCGCGATCGCAACCGCGGGCCGCGCAACCCGATCACCAACCTGGCACCGCTCGCCGCCCGGGTGCATGCGTTGCAGCGGCAGTTGGATCAGCCGCATCCGGCCGAAGCCGAGGCCGCGCTCCTCAGGACACAGCTGGAGTCGCTGCGTGAGGAACTCGCCGCGCTGGCCGACGCCAACCGCGCCCTCGCCGCCCGTGGGCACGCGTTGCAGCACCAGCTGAACCAGCCGCATCCGGCCGAAGCCGAGGCGGCGACGCTCAGGGCGCGGCTGGAGGCGCTGAGCGCGCAACTCGTCTCATCGCGCGGTGAACTGGCCCTGCTGCGCGGCTCGACCAGCTGGCGGGCGACGGCGCCGATCCGCCGCATCGTCGATCGCGCCCGCGCGATGGCCGGGCGCGACGCTGGCCCAGGCTAACCGGCTGCCGGCACCCCGGCCGTCGCCAGCGCCGCCGCCTGCCGCGCCGCCAGGGTATCAGCATCGAAATCGGCGATCAGCCCGTTGAACAGCTGGTGCCAGTTGAGCTCGGCGCGCAGCCGCAGGAACACCCCTCCGAGACCGATCGCGCTGCGGTCCATCAGCACGAATTCGCGCGGCGGCCGCACGCCGCCGGTGCGCTTCAGCCCGGCATGCACCCGTTGCGCCACCGCGCGGCCGAATTGCGGGTCGTCATCCTCCTGGATGCGGCGCACCCGGTCCTGGGTCAGCGGCTCGTAGAGGAAGCGCGCCCATTCGTTCAGCACCGCCATCTTCTCGTGCGTCAGGCCGGTGAAGCCCCAACTGCTATAGGCGTGGTGCGCCTGCTCCTCGTTGTTGTCGCGCACCGCCTCATAGAGATCGATCACCCCGCGCACGAACTGCGCCGGGAACACCCTTATGGCGCCGAAATCCAGCAGGTTGACCGCCGCTTCCGGCCGCACCTGGTAGTTGCCCAGATGCGGGTCACCGTGGATCACCCCGTAGCGATAGAACGGCACGTACCAGGCATGGAACAATGCGCGGGCCAGGGCGTTGCGCTCCTCGGCCGGCGGGTCCTCCTCCAGTCGGCGCATCAGCGGCCGGCCTTCCAGCCAGGACATGGTCAGCAGCCGCCTGGTGGTCAGCGCCGCCACCGGCACCGGCACATGCACCTCCGGCCGATCCGCTAGCATCAGGCCGTAGAGCCGCATCTGCGCCGCCTCGCGCAGGTAGTCGAGCTCCTCGCGCAGCCTTGCGACCAGTTCGGTGTAGACGTCGTCGTGCTGGATGGCGCTGTCCATGCGGTGATAGATCGCCATCGCCAGCTTCAACTGGCGCAGATCGGCTTCCACCGTGCTGGTCATGTCCGGGTATTGCAGCTTGCAGGCAACCGCGCTGCCGTCATGCAGCGTGGCGCGGTGCACCTGGCCCAGCGAGGCGGCGGCGGCGGCCTCCAGTTCGAAACTGGCGAAGCGGGACTGCCAGCCCGCCCCCAGTTCGCCCTGCATCCGCCGGCGCACGAAGGCCGCCCCCATCGCCGGCGCGTTGGCCTGCAACTGCGCCAGTTCCTCGGCGTATTCCGGCGGCAGCGCGTCCGGCACGGTGGAGAGGAACTGCGCCACCTTCATCATCGGGCCCTTCAGCCCGCCGAGGATGGTCTTGAGGTTCTCGGCATGCCCGGCGCGGTCGGTCTTGATGCCGAACGCCCGCTCGCCGACCACCCGCGCGGCGATGCCGCCGACCGCCCCCGAGGTGCGGGCGAAGCGGCGGAGTTCGCCGAACAGCGATGCCTTGTCCTCCGGTCCCGCCATCAGGCGACCTTTTCCAGTTCGTCGATGAAGCCGGAAATCACGTCGAGCCCGCGGGTCCAGAACGCCGGATCGCTGGCATCCAGCCCGAACGGCGCCAGCAACTCCTTGTGCCGCTTGGTGCCGCCGGCCTTCAGCATGTCGAGATACTTGCCCTGGAAGCCGGGATGGCCGGACTGGTAGACCGAATACAGCGCATTCACCAAGCAGTCGCCGAACGCATAGGCATAAACATAGAACGGCGAGTGGATGAAATGCGGCACATAGGCCCAGAACACGTTATATTCCGGCGTGAATTCGAAGGCCGGGCCGAGGCTCTGGCGCTGCACGTCCATCCAGATCTCGCCGATCCGCTCGGCCACCACTTCGCCGCCGCGCCGCTCGTCATGCAGCAGCGTCTCGAACTGGTAGAAGGCGATCTGCCGCACCACGGTGTTCAGCATGTCCTCCACCTTGCCGGCCAGCATGATCCGCCGGCGGGCCGGGTCGGTCTCGGCGTCCAGCAGCGCGCGGAAGGTCAGCATCTCGCCGAACACGCTGGCGGTTTCGGCCAACGTCAGCGGCGTGCTGGCGCGCAGATAGCCCTGCTCGCCGGCCAGCACCTGGTGCACGCCGTGGCCGAGTTCATGCGCCAGGGTCATCACATCGCGCGTGCGGCCGTGGTAGTTCAGCAGCAGGTACGGATGCGCACTCGGCACCGTCGGATGCGCGAAGGCGCCGCCAGACTTGCCGGGGCGCAGTGCCGCGTCGATCCACGGCTTGTCGAAGAAATCTCGGCCGATGCTGGCCAGTTCCGGCGAGAACGCGCCATAGGCCGCCAGCACCCGCCGGCGCGCCTCCGGCCAGGCGATCTCCCGGTCATCGTCACCCGGCAGCGGCGCGTTGCGGTCCCAGTGCTGCAATTTCTCCAGCCCCAGCCACTTCGCCTTCATCAGGTAGTAGCGGTGCGACAGCCGGGCGTAATCGCTGGTCACCGCACTGACCAGCGCCTCCACCACCTCGTCCTCCACCATGTTGGAGCGGTTGCGGTAGCTGGCCGGGCGGTCGAAATGCCGCCAAGTGTCGATGATCTCCTTGTCCTTGGCCAGCGTATTGGTGATCAGCGCGAACAGCCTGGCATTGGCGCCGAACACCGTGCCGATCGCCTGCCCGGCCTGCTCGCGCACCGCGCGGTCGCCGTCCGACAGCTTGTTCAGCACCGCCGAGACGGTCAGTTCCTCCGCCCCGCACGGCACCTTCAGCCCGGCGATGGTCTCGTCGAACAGTCGCGACCAGGCGGCGCGGCCGGTAACCTCCTTCTCGTGCAGCAGCTTCTCCAGCTCGTCGGAAAGCTGGTGCGGGCGGAACACCCTGATATCGCGCAGCCAGGGCCGCCAGCCGGCCAGCGCCGGGTCGGCCAGCTTGGCCTCCAGCACCGCATCGTCGATGCGGTTCAGTTCCAGCGAGAAGAAGATCAGGTGGCTGGAGATCGTCGTCACCCGCTCGGTCATCGACTGGTAGAAGCGGCCGATCGCGGCATCCGTCGAGTCGGCGCTGAACAGCAGTTGCGCGTACGACATCACCCGGCCGAGGATCTCCTCGATCCGCTCGAACTCGCCGATCGCCGCGGCCAGCGCCCGGCCCGACATCGCCGCCAGCTTGCCGGCATTTTTCGTGGCGAACGCCTGCGCCGCGGCATCGGCGCGGTCGAGGTCGGCCGTCAGTTGCGGGCTGTCGGGCGCCGGGTAGAGATCGGCGAGGTCCCAGGTGGGAAGCTCGGCGGCAGCCTGTCCGTCTGGCATAAGGGCGAAGTCCTGTCCTGCTGGTCGTGGGCCTGCATGTAGGTTATGCGGGGGAAACGGCAAAGGGGGCGCGCCCCTCGGCTGAGGGGAACGCGGTGGAAGTCTATCCGAACTGGCCGAATCTTGCCGTCATGATGTTTCATTGCGCCCGCAGCTGGGGCCGGCGGCCGATGCTGCGCTGGCACCGCGACGGCGCCTGGCATAGCATGACCTGGGGCGAATTCGCCCGTCAGACCGCCAGCGTTGCCCGCCGGCTGCGCGAAGCCGGCGTTGCCGCCGGGGACCGGGTGCTGATCGTCGCGGAAAACCGCCCGGAATACCCGATCGCCGAAACCGCGCTGCTGGCGATCCGCGCCGTGCCGGTGCCGGCCTATGTGACCAACACGGTGGACGACCACGCCCATGTGCTGCGCGATTCTGGCGCCCGGGCGGCGATCGTCTCGACCACCGCACTCGCCGAGCGGGTGGCCGCCGCCGGCCCGCTCGACCTGCTGGTGACGATGGATAAGGCGCCGGTCGCCGGCGTCCGCCAACTGCAGTTCGCCGACCTCACCACCGACACCGCCTCACCGGACGACATCGCCGCCGAGGCAGCCCTGATCCCCGGCGGCGCGCTGGCCTGCCTGATCTACACCTCCGGCACCGGCGGCGCACCGAAGGGGGTGATGCTGCCGCACCGCGCCGTGCTGTCCAACTGCCGCGGCGCCTTCAAGCTGCTGCAGATCCTGTGGCGGCAGGAGGGCGGCGAACCGCACGAGACCTACTTGTCCTACCTGCCGCTGTCGCACAGCTTCGAGCATACCGCCGGTCAGTTCTTCATGCTCAGCACCGGCGCCGAGGTGGTGTATTCGCGCGGCGTCGAGCATCTGGCCGCCGATATCCTGGCGGTGCGGCCGAGCATCATGACCATGGTGCCGCGCGTGCTGGAAGTGATCCGCGGCCGCATCCTGGCGCAATTGGCGCGCGAAAAACCCTGGAAGCAGAAGCTGTTCGCCCGCGCCCTGGCGGTCGGCACCAGGCGCGCCACCGGCGCCCGGCTGTCGCTGCTCGACCGCCTGCTCGACCCGCTACTGGAACGCCTGGTCCGCCGCAAGGTGCGCGCCCGGTTCGGCGGCCGACTGCGCGCGGCGATCTCCGGCGGCGCCCGGCTGGAGCCGGAAACCGGCCTGTTCTATCTCGGCCTCGGCATCCCTCTGCTGCAAGGCTACGGCCAGACCGAGGCCGGCCCGGTAATCTCGGCCAACCCGCCCGACGCGATCCGCATCGAGACCGTCGGCCCGCCGCTGGAGGGCGTGGCGCTGCGCATCGCCGAGGACGGCGAAATCCTGGTGCAGGGCGACCTGGTGATGGACGGCTACTGGGGCCAGCCGGACGAGACCGCCGCCGTGCTGCACGATGGCTGGCTGCATACCGGCGATATCGGCGTGCTCGACCTGGACGGCTACCTGCGCATCACCGACCGCAAGAAAGATATGATCGTGCTGTCCGGCGGTGAAAACGTCTCCCCCGCTCGCATCGAGGGCATGCTGGTGGCCGAGCCATCCATCGCCCAGGCGGTGGTAACCGGCGAGGGCCAGGCCGGGCTGACCGCACTGCTGGTGGCCGCCGACGGCTGCGACGAACTTGCCGTTGCCGCCGCGGTCAGCATGGTGAACGGCCGCCTCGCCGTCACCGAGCGCATCCGCCGCCACAAGCTGGTGCCCGCCTTCACCATCGAGAACGGCCTGCTGACCGCCACCCAGAAGGTGCGCCGGCATCTGGTGGTGCGGGCGCACGGCCAAGCCTAGAGTGGAATGCCTTCCGGCAGGCTCGTCCTACATCATCGCCGCAACGGCCCGGTCCGGTAGCACTTTGCTGTGCGATCTGCTCTCCGCGACCAGAATCGCCGGACAACCTCATTCGTATTACCGCCGTCATGATATTCTTGACTATGCGCGGGGGTGGGGGGTGCCCTCGCCTGATGTGGTCGACCGCGAAGCCTTCGAGCGCTCTTATCTCGCGGCCGTACGACAAGCAGGTTCCGAGCACACTGGCATCTTTGGCCTCAGGCTCATGTGGTCGACCGTGGCCGAGCTTTCCGTGCGCCTGCGCGCCATTCAACCCGACTCGCTTGATGATGCTGCGCGATTTGAACTGGCGTTCGGAAAGCCGCTCTACATTCATCTTTCGAGGCAAGACAAGGTCGCCCAGGCCGTCTCGCTGCTCAAGGCGGAGCAGAGTGGCTTGTGGCACCGCGCGGCCGATGGGACTGAGCGGGAGCGCTCGGCCCGACCTGCGCCATTGGACTACGACGAAGGTCGTATTGCCGATTTGGTCAAGGAATTGCAGACGGATGATGCAGCCTGGAACGGGTGGTTCGCACGGTATGCGATAGCGCCATTGCGGCTGACCTATGAGGAGTTGGCGGCCGCACCCTGCAAAGTTCTGACGCAAGTGCTATCCGCTTTGGCTCTGGATCCGAGGATCGCCGCTTCGGTCGATGTCAGGACAGCGAAACTGGCCGACGAAACCAGTCTGGAATGGACGCATCGATTTCGCGGTACACCTGTGCAGCCGTAGAATCCCTCACACGGGTAGACCAGAGTCAACCATTCACGCAAAGCAGAAGCTCAAATTGAGCCGCTGCCGACAATCAGCCTCTCTTGACAGGCAACCCCAGGCCGGGCGACCCTCGCTGCATGTTTAGGCACTTCTTCGTCGTCGCCAGACCCACCCGCAGCCTCGGCGGGCCATGGGGGAACCGCGCGCGCTGACCGGGCGCTGCGCGCCTCCCCTGAACCCCGCCGGCAACGGACGGGGTTTTTTCATGTCTGCTCCGTCCGATCCTCCCTCACATCGGAACGCATACGCCATGACCCAGAACATCTACGACAACGACGCCTTCTTCGCCGGCTACAGCCAGCTCGGCCGCTCGCTGGAGGGGCTGGACGGTGCGGCCGAATGGCCAGCCATCCAGGCCATGCTGCCGCCGATGCAGGGCCTCAAGGTGGCCGATCTCGGCTGCGGCTTCGGCTGGTTTTGCCGCTGGGCGCGCGGCGCCGGGGCAGCCAGCGTGCTCGGCCTCGACGTTTCGGAGAACATGCTGGCTCGCGCCCGCGACTTCGGCCGCGACCCCGGCATAGCCTATGCCCGCGCCGACCTCGAAGACCTGCGCCTGCCAGGGACCGATTACGACCTGATCTACTCGTCGCTGACCTTCCACTACATCTTGGGTTTCGCCGGCCTGCTGGCCCGCATCCACCAGGCGCTGGCGCCGCGCGGAAAACTGGTGTTCTCGATGGAGCACCCGATCTACATGGCCCCCTCGCACCCCCGCTTCACGCTGGACGCCGAGGGCCGCCGCATCTGGCCGATCGACCGCTATCTGGAGGAAGGCCCGCGCCAGACCGACTGGCTGGCCAAGGGCGTGATCAAGCAGCACCGCACGCTCGGCACCACGCTGAACCTGTTGCTGGGCGCCGGCTTCACGCTGGATCGTGTCGAGGAATGGTCGCCCACCGACGCCCAGATTGCCGCCCGCCCGGCCCTGGCGCAGGAGCGCGACCGCCCGATGTTCCTGCTGGCCGCAGCGCACAAATAGCGGTCTACAGCTTGTTTTCGCTGGCGCCTAACGTCGCATGCTCGGATGGCGCCAGCGATTTCAGGTAGGCGATGATATCGCCGCGCCGCACCTGGTCATCCAGGTGGTAGGACATCTGCGCCCCCGGCACGGTGCCCTGCGGCGAGGCCAGCCAGCGATCGAGATTGGCCGCCGTCCAGGTCAGATCGGCGTTCTGCAACGCCTTGGAATACGGATAGCCCGCAGCACTACCGGCCTTGCGGGCGAACACATCGCGCAGCGGCGGGCCTTCGCGGGCCTGGTCCAGCCCGTGGCAGGCGGCGCAAACCGAGGCAAACAGCGCCTCGCCGGCATGCGCGTCCGGCGGCCGGTCGCTGAACCGCGCCATATCAGTGGCGCCGTCGGGCTTTTTGGAATTGAAGAAGGTGTAGGACAGCGTGATGGTGTGGATATCGCCATCCTCGTGATCCTGGCCCATCCGGCTGTCGACGAAGAAATCCACCGGCATCTCGACGCTTTTATGCGCCTCCAACCGTTCCTCGGTGAAGCAGAAGCACTCGATCTTCTTGAAATAGATGCCGGCGCGCTCCGGCGTCACATTGAAGGTGGCGTGGCCCACCAGGTCGTGGTCGGACAGGTTCTCGGCGCGGAAAAACACCACCGTCTCCTGCCCCAGCCGTAGCTTCACCTGCCGCTGCACCGGCACGAAGCGCCACGGCAGATCGGGCGCCACGTTGGTGGTGAAGGCGACGGTGATCTCGCGCCCCAGCTTCGCGTCGTCATTGGCCGCAACCCGCTGGGTGAAGCCGCCGGAGCCGGTGGCTTCGCAGAACAGCCGGTACAGCGTCACCGAATACGAAACCAGGGTGAACATCACCCCCATCGCCAGCCCGATCCCCACCAGTGTCCCGTAATAGCCGACACGGGAACGGCGGAACGGCTTCGGCGACGGGTCGGACATGGCAGCAGCTACATCCCCAGCGCGCGACGATACACGTCGAGCAGGGTCTCCTGCTCCTCCACCTCGGCCGGCTCCTGCTTGCGGATGCGGATCAGCTGGCGGATCACTTTTACGTCGAATCCGGCGCTTTTTGCCTCGGCGAAGATGTCTTTTATGTCGCTGGACAAGGCTTTTTTCTCCTCCTCCAGCCGCTCGATCCGCTCGATCAGGCTGCGCAGCCGGTCGGCGGCGATATTGCCCCACTGGGCGCTCTCTTCAACTTTCTCGGCGGCTTCGGCCATGCGGCTCTCCTCGGGCGGCGGGGGGCCGGGCTTAGCCTCCCCGCCCTGCCCCGGTCAATGCCCGGGATTGCTCTTGGCGAACGCGGCCTTGCTCTCGGCGCTGGCCTGGTTCTGGTATTTCGCCTGCCAGTCCTTGTACGGCATGCCATAGACGATCTCGCGGGCATCCGGGTCGGCGATGGTGATGCCCTGGGTCGCCGCCTCCTCGCGATACCAGCGCGACAGGCAGTTACGGCAGAAACCGGCCAGATTCATCAGGTCGATGTTCTGCACATCGGTCCGCTCGCGCAGATGCGCCACCAGCCGGCGGAACGCGGCAGCCTCCAGTTCGGTGCGGGTTTTGCTGTCCATTTCGGGTGCGGGCATCGGGTTGGCTCCTTCTCACAGGTGCTACATGGCGTCGCGGACGCGGCTTCGCCATACTGATCCCAACGCCACGGAGGAGCCAGCATGGAGTGGGACGACACACGCGCCAGAGCGGCCTTGCGGCGGATGTTCGACGCCGCGGTGGCCGCCGCCGACCCGCGCGTGATGCTGGCCCAGCATCTGCCGGCCAAGCCCACCGGGCGCTGCGTGGTGGTCGGCGCCGGCAAGTCCGCCGCGGTGATGGCGGCCGCGCTGGAGGATGCCTGGCCGGATGTGGCGCTTTCCGGCCTGGTCGTCACCCGCTACGGCCATGAGGTGCCGACCCGGCATATCGAGGTGCTGTCCGCCTCCCACCCGGTGCCGGACGCCAACAGCGAGACCGCGGCACGCCGCATGCTGGAGACGGTGCGCGGCCTAGGGCCTGATGATCTGGTGCTGGCGCTGATCTCCGGCGGCGGCTCGGCGCTGATGGCGCTGCCCGCCGCCGGCCTGACGCTGGCCGACAAGCAGGCGCTGAACCGGGCGCTGCTGGCCTCGGGGGCGACGATTTCCGAGATGAACGCGGTGCGCAAGCACCTGTCGGCGATCAAGGGTGGCCGCCTCGCCGCCGCCGCCGCCCCGGCCCGCGTGGTAACCCTGGCGATCAGCGACGTGCCCGGCGACGACCCGGCGGTGATCGCCTCCGGCCCCACCGTGCCGGACCCGACCAGATATGCCGACGCCCGCGCCTTGGTGGCACGCTATGGGATCGATCCCTCGCCGCAGATCGCCGCCCGGCTGGCGCAAGGCATCGACGAGACGCCGAAGCCCGGCAGCCTGCCGCATGCCAGCTTCCAGCTGATCGCCACCCCCGCGATGGCGCTGGCCGCCGCCGCCGAGGCGGCCCGCGCGCTCGGTCTGGCGCCGCTGATCCTGGGTGACGCGCTGGAAGGCGAAAGCCGCGAGATGGGCACCGTGCTGGCCGGCATCGCCCGCTCGATCCGCACGCACGCCCAGCCGCTGCCCGCCCCGGCGGTGCTGCTGTCCGGCGGCGAGACCACGGTCACCATCGGGGCAGCCGGCGCCGGCCGCGGCGGCCGCAACACCGAATTCCTGCTGGCCCTGGCGATCGCCCTGCAAGCCGAGCCCGGCATCTGGGCCGCCGCCGGCGACACCGACGGCATCGACGGCACCGAGGACGCGGCCGGCGCGATGATCACCCCCGACACCCTGGCGCGCGCCCACGCCGCCGGGCTTGACCCGCGCGCGGTGCTGGCCGCCCATGACAGCTACAGCCTGTTCGACGCCACCGGCGACCTGATCCGCACCGGCCCCACATTGACCAACGTCAACGATATCCGTGCTATCCTTGTCGCCTGAAGGAGAGCCCATGCCAACCCATGACAAGATCCGCCGCCGCCGCCGCACCAAGATCATCGCCACCATCGGCCCGGCCAGTTCGACCAAGGAGATCCTCGGCCTGCTGCTGCGCGCCGGCGCCGACGTGTTCCGGCTCAATTTCAGCCACGGCAGCCACGACGACCACGCCGCCCGCATCGCCATCATCCGCGACCTGGAGGCCGAATACGACCGCCCGATCGGCATCCTGGCCGACGTGCAGGGCCCGAAACTCCGCGTCGGCCGCTTCGGCGGCGGCCGGGTGCAGTTGCAGACCGGCAGCCGCTTCATCCTCGATCTCAACCCCACCCCCGGCGACGTGACCCGGGTGAACCTGCCGCACCCGGAGATCATCGCCGCCGCCTCGATCGGCACCTCGCTGCTGCTCGACGACGGCAAGCTGCGGCTGCGCGTCACCCGGGTCCGCGAGGACCATCTGGAAACCGAGGTGGTGGTCGGCGGCCCGCTGTCGGACCGCAAGGGCGTCAACGTGCCGGACATGGTGCTGCCGATCCCGGCGCTGACCGCCAAAGACCGCGACGACATGGAATTCGCGCTGCAACACGGTGTCGATTACATCGGGCTGTCCTTCGTGCAGCGCCCCGAGGATGTCGCCGAGGCGCGCGACATCGCCGCCGGCCGCGCCTGGATCATGACCAAAATGGAAAAACCGCAGGCGCTGGAAAACCTCGACGCCATCCTCGCGTTGTCGGACGCGGTGATGGTCGCGCGCGGCGATCTCGGCGTCGAACTGCCGCCCGAGGAGGTGCCGCTGGCGCAGAAGCGCATCGTTCGCGCCGCCCGCGCGCTCGGCCGCCCGGTGGTGGTGGCCACCCAGATGCTGGAGAGCATGATCAGCGCCCCTTCCCCCACCCGCGCCGAGGCGTCCGACGTCGCCACCGCGGTGTTCGACGGGGCGGACGCGGTGATGCTCTCGGCCGAGACTGCCGCCGGGCAATACCCGTACGAGGCGGTCAACATCATGGACCGCATCGTCGCCCGCGTGGAACAGGATGACGGCTGGCGCGCGATCATCGAATCGTCCCGCCTGCCGCCGGAAAACTCCACCGCCGACGCCATCGCCGCCGCCGGCCGGCAGATCGCCCACACCATCGGCGCCAGCGCCATCTGCGCCTTCACCGCCTCGGGCAGCACCGCGCTGCGCACCGCCCGCGAACGGCCGGACGCGCCAATCATGGGCCTCACCCCATCGCTGCAAACCGCCCGCCGCATGGCCGTGGTCTGGGGCGTCCACGCCGTCACCACGCCGGAAGTCCGCTCGATGACCGAGACGGTGCAATGCGCCACCCGCACCGCCGTCGCCGAGGGCGTGGCACCGCATGGCAGCGAGATCGTGGTGATCGCCGGGCTGCCGTTCGGACAGGCCGGGACGACCAATGCACTGCGGGTGGCGCATGTGAAGTAAAAATTTCTTTTTGTGAACAAAAAGAAACTTTTCTCCGCCTTGGAACACCGAGAGCTTGGAGACGCCAGTGTCTCCAAGCTCTCGGTGTTCCAAGG
>JBEPTZ010000089.1:0-17731 GCA_041691815.1 Rhodospirillales bacterium
CATCCTCGCCGTCCGCCGGCATTATTTCTGCACCGGCTGCCCGCACAACCCCTCCACCAAGGTGATCGACGGCAGCCGCGCGCTGGCCGGCATCGGCTGCCACACGCTGGCGCTGTGGATGGACCGCAGCACCGAGACGTTCAGCCAGATGGGTGGCGAAGGCGCGCAATGGTTCGGCCAGGCGCCGTTCACCGAGGAGAACCATGTGTTCGCCAATATCGGCGACGGCACCTATTACCACTCCGGCATCATGGCGATCCGCGCCGCCGTCGCCAGCGGCGTCAACATCACCTACAAGCTGCTGTTCAACGACGCGGTGGCGATGACCGGCGGCCAGCCGGTGGACGGCCCGCTCAGCGTGCCGCAGATCACCCGCCAGGTGGCCGCCGAGGGCGTGGTTCGGGTGGTGATCGTCACCGACGAGCCGGAGAAATACCACGGCGTCACCGATCTCGCTCCCGGTGTGACCATCCATCACCGCCGAGACATGCAGACCGTGGAAGCCAGCCTGCGCGACACCGCCGGCACCACCGTGCTGGTCTACGACCAGACCTGCGCCAGCGAGAAGCGCCGCCGCCGCAAGAGGGGCACGTTCCCCAACCCCGCCAAGCGGGTCTACATCAACAAGGCGGTCTGCGAGGGCTGCGGCGACTGCTCGCGCACCTCCAACTGCTTGTCGGTGCAGCCGGTGGACACCGAATTCGGCACCAAGCGGCAGATCGACCAGTCCTCCTGCAACAAGGATTTCTCCTGCGTCGAGGGCTTCTGCCCCAGCTTCGTGACCGTGCATGGCGCCGAACCGAAGAAGCGAGCGCGCGTCACCCCGGAGACCGCCGGGCTGCCGGAGCCGGTGCTGCCGGCGCTGGCCCAGCCGTGGAACATCCTGACCACCGGCATCGGCGGCACCGGCATCGTCACCATCGGCGCGCTGCTCGGCATGGCAGCCCACCTGGACGGCCGGCATGTGACCGTGCTGGATCAGATGGGCATGGCGCAGAAGGGCGGCAGTGTCACCAGCCATATCCGCCTCGCCGCCGACGCGGCCGGGCTGCACGGCCTGAAGATCGGCGAGGGCGACGCCGACCTGCTGCTGGCCTGCGACATGGTGGTTGCCGCCGGTAAGGAGGCGCTGGCGGCACTGCGCCCCGGCGTCAGCCACGCGGTGCTGAACAGCCACGAAACCCCAACCGGCGACTTCGTGATGCACACCGAGCGGCTGCCCGGCGCCAGCCTGCGCCGCCGCATCGCCGAGGCGGTCGGGCCTGAGGCGACCGACACGCTGGACGCCACCAGGATCGCCACCGCACTGCTCGGCGACAGCATCGCCACCAACATGTTCATGCTCGGCTACGCCTGGCAGAAGGGGCTGGTGCCGCTGACCGGCGCCAGCCTGCAACGCGCCATCGAGCTGAACGGCACCGCGGTGGAGGCCAACAAGGCAGCGTTCGCCTGGGGTCGCGCCGCCGCCGTCGATCTCGCCCGCGTCACCAGCGCCGCCGGCATTACGCCCGCGATCACCGAACCGCCGACCCTGGAGCAGATCATCGACACCCGCGCCACCCATCTGGCGGCCTACCAGAACCGCCGCTACGCCCGCCGCTACCGGGCGCTGGTGGAGCGCGTGGCAGCCGTCGAGGCGCCGATGTTCTCCGGCTCCACCGCGCTCACCGAGGCGGTGGCGCGCGGCTACCACAAGCTGCTGGCCTACAAAGACGAGTACGAGGTCGCCCGGCTCTACACCACCAGGGAGTTCCGCGCCTCGCTCGCCGAGCAGTTCGAGACGCCGAAGCGCATCGAGTTCCATCTGGCGCCACCGCTGCTGGCCAAGCGCGACAAGCGCACCGGCCACCTGATCAAGCGCAGCTACGGCCCCTGGATGCTGCACGCCTTCCGCATCCTGGCCCCGTTCAAGCGCCTGCGCGGCACCAGGCTGGACCCGTTCGGGCACACCGAGGAGCGCCAGACCGAGCGCCGGCTGATCAGCGAATACGAGGCGCTGGTGGAGGAGATCATCCAGCACCTCACCGCCCGGAACCTCGCCACCGCCGTCGCCCTGGCCAGCCTGCCCGAGCGGATCAAGGGCTTCGGCCATGTCAAGGACAAGGCAATCCGCGAGGCCGCCGCTGAACAGGCCAAGCTGCTCGACCGCCTGCGCCAGCCCGCCCTGGCGGTGGCCGCGGAATGACGGCATCATCGGGCATCAGGCGATAGGGCAAGGCAGGCGATGCGAGCGATCTACGTGATGATAAAATGTGAGATGGGCAAGTCCTACCAGGTGGCCCAGCTCGCGGTGGACAGCATCGAGCAGCTCTCGGAGCTGCACTCCACCTCCGGCCAGTACGATTTGTTGGGCAAATTCTATCTGGAGCCGAGCCAGGACACCGGGCTGTTCGTCACCGAGAGGCTACAGACGCTGCCAGGGGTGAAGGACACCTACACGTTGATCACCTTCAACGCCTTCGCCGGTGGGTGAAGCAGGCTTCAGACCCAGTCGGCGATCTCGTCCAGCGGCTTTTTCACACCGCCCGCCACCGGCACCTCGCAATGTTCGGCGGGGTAGCCGGCGACCAGCAGCAGATACGGCTTCTCGTTGTCGCCGCGCCGGCAGATCGCGTTGAGGAAGTTCATCGGGCTCGGCGTATGGGTCAGCGTCACCAGCCCGGCATGGTGCAGGGCGGCGATCAGAAAGCCGGTGGCGATGCCGACCGATTCCGGCACGTAATAGTGCTTCACCCGCCGCCCGTCCGGCAGCAGGCCGTAGCGCTGGCCGAAAATCGCGATCAGCACCGGCGCGGTCTTCAGGAACGGCTTGCTGGCATCGGTGCCCAGAGGGGCCAGTGCGGCCAGCCATTCGGCCGGGGCGCGGCCCTGGTAGAACTCCCGCTCCTCCACCTCGGCCTCCTCACGGATGCGCTCGCGGGCCGCGTCGCTCTCCACCACGGTGAAGTGCCAGGGCTGCAGGTTGGCGCCGGAGGGTGCGGTGCCCGCCGCCATCAGGCAGGCCTCCACCACCGCCCGCGGCACTGCCCGGTCGGAGAATTGCCGCACCGTGCGTCGCCGGGCGATATCGGCATGAAAGCCGCGCGCCCGGGCGATCATCTCGTCCGGCGGATATTCCCGCCAGGCAGGCAGTTTCTGCAGCACCAGCCGGTTGTCGTGGTCAGCCACCGATCGCCCTCGCCATTCGCGCGTCATCCCGAAACTGCCCGGCGATATTGGCCACGCAGCGAGCCACCAGCGGCGCCATGTTGCCCGGTCCCGGCACCGTATAGGCCACGTCCTGGCAACGCGAAACATAGCTGTGCGACAGCGAGAGGCCGCCGCGTCGGGCGGTGATCGCCGCCGCAACATCCACCTCCAGCGCCCAGTACAGCCCGGCCTTGGAGGCCTTGACGCTGAAGCGCTGCACCGCACCTTCCACCGCCACCGGCGCGCCCTCGCCGCCGATCTGCTCGCCGGCGGCGCGCAGCACCGCGGTCACCGCCTGCTGCAGCAGCCGGCCGGGGCTGGGCGTCACCACGAAATGCTCGACCACATCGGCGTCGGCGGACGGACGGCCAGCCGGCGCCGCCAGTTCGGCAAACGGCTGCACCGCGACGATCGCCGGCGCCGCGCCGGACTGCGGCGGGGCCACCGCGCCGGGCGTGTAGGGCGGCACCCGCACCACCTGGCCATCCTGCGGCCCGGCGCAGCCGACAACACACAGCACCGCCAGCCAGAGTCCGCCACGAAACCTAGACACGCCGCACGTCGTAGAACTGGATGAAGCTCGACCGCACCCCGGTCAGCGACGAACTATAGGCGGTCGGCGCGTAGCGGCAGCCGAGCGGCAGATACGGCGCCTGCTTGAAGAACTCCAGCTGGATGTCCTCGCAGATCTGCTTCTGCGCCGCCAGATCCGGCGCCTCGAACCAGGCCGCGCGCAGCGCCTCGATCTTCGGCATGCTCGGCCAGCCGAACCACGCCTTTGGCCCGTTACCGCGAATCCCCAGCTGCCCGGCCGGGTTATCGTTGTTGGTGCCGTTCAGATAGGTGAAGAAGATGTTCCAGCCGCCCTCGGCCGGCGGCTTGCGGCTGCCGCGGCGCTGCACGGTGGTGCCCCAGTCCTCGGCCTGCAGGTCGACATTCATCCCCACCCGCTTCAGCATATCCTGCGCCACCAGCGCCAGCGAGTTGATATCCGGGTAGTCGGACGCCCCCAGCAGCACGATCTTCTCGCCCTTGTAGCCGGCGGCGAGCAGATCGCGCTTCACCTTGTCGAAGTCGCGCTTGCTGGTCAGCGCCGCCATGCCGACCTGGCTGTCCATCGGCGAGCCGGGGCTGAACACCCCCACGCCATCTTTCCACAGCCGGCGATCGGTGCCCCAGGCGGCGGTCATGTATTCCGCCTGGTCGACCGCCCACATCAGCGCGCTGCGGATCGCCGGATTGTCAAATGGCGGGAACAGCGCGTTGAACCGCAGGATGCCGATGCCGCCGGCCGGGTCCGGAGTTTCCACCTTGAACCCCTTTTTGTCACGCAACAGCGACAGCAGATCCACCGCCGGGGTCTGCACCCAGTCCACCTCGCCGCTGATCAACGCGTTCACCGCGGTCGAGCCATCCGGGATCACATGCCATTCCACCCGGTCGAAATGCGCCACCTTCGGCCCGGCGGAACCGCTCGGCGTGCCAGTGTTGCGCGGCACGTAGCCGGCGAATTTCTCGTAGACCACGCGCGAGCCTGGCACCCGCTCATTGGTGATGAAGCGGAACGGCCCGCTGCCCACCATGTCGATCACCTGCTTGTTGGGGTCGGTCAGCGCCAGCCGCTCCGGCATCATGCACGGCATCGGCGTGCCCGGCTTGCCCAGCGCCTCGGCCAGCAGCGGGAACGGGCGCTTCAGGCGAAACTGGATGGTGCGGTCGTCCGGCGCCGATAACTCGTCGGTCGCCGCCATCAGCGCGCCGCCGAAACTGTCGCGCGCCGCCCAGCGGCGGATCGAGGCGACGGCATCGCGCGCCCGCACCTTCTCGCCGTCGTGCCACAGCAGGCCGTCGCGCAGGGTCAGGGTCCACTGCTTGCCGTCGGCCGCCACCACATGGCCCTCGACCATCTGCGGCTGCACCACGTTCTGGTCGTCGAAGCCGTACAGCGTGTCGAACACCATGTAGCCGTGGTTCCGCACCACCGTCGCCGTGGTGTAGACCGGGTCGAGGATGGCCAGATCGCCTTCCGGCACCACCTTGAGCAGCAATTTCTCGGCGCCGCGGGCAATCCGCGGCATCGCCAGCGCCGTCGCCCCGGCCAGGAAACCGCGTCGCTCGATGTTCATGTCCGTCGCCCCCCAAAGCGCTCTGGCGGGCAGACTACGCCTTTCGTTTCGCCGGTGACACCGCCAATTGCCGGATCAGTCGAACCCCATGAACCCCGGCATCGCGCTGATCGGCTTCGCCGCCTTCAAAGCTGCGATATCCGGCACCGGCCGCGCCGTGCGCACATCGCCGGCCAGCATCTCCTCCAGCGCCGCCGCCACGCTCAGCACGAAGTGGTCGCCACCGCGCGGGCCGATGATCTGCAGCCCGAACGGCATGCCGTGGCGATCCAGCCCGACCGGCAGGCTCACTGCCGGATGGCCGACCAGGGTCACGCCATAGGCCAGCGCCAGCCAGTGGAAATAAGTGCGGGTCGGCTTGCCGTCGATCTCCGCCGGGTACAGTTCGCTCCACGGCCGCGGGCTGATGGTGATCGACGGCGTAATCACCACGTCATGATTGGCGAAGAAGCCCTCCCAGCGGCGGTACAACTGGGTCTGCAAGGTCGACGCCCGCCCCACGTCCTCGGCGGTGTAGCGCAGCCCCTCCTCCACGTTGGCCCGCACGTTCGGCCCGACATCGGCCGGCCTGGTGCGCACCCGCTCCAGATGCCCGGCCAGGAACCCCACCGCGCGCAGCACCTCGAACGCCTCGTCCGCCCCGTTGCAATCCGGCGTCGCGTCCTCGGCGCGGCCGAACACCTGGCGGAACAGCCCGGTCTTCTCCGCGAACACCTCGCTGATATGCCGCTCGGTCGGCGCGAAGCCGAGATCGGGGGTGAACGCCACACGCAGCCGCGACAGGTCCACGCGATCGGGCACCGCGAAATCCTCGGCGCGGCGCACCTGTTTGCCGTAGATCGTGGTCGCCAGCGGGTCGCGCCCGTCATCGGCGACCATCGCCGACAGCAGCAGGCAGGCATCGGCCACGGTGCGCGCCATCGGCCCCTGCACCGGCAGGCCGGACCAGCCCATGCCGCGCCGCTCGGTCGGCACCAGCCCCGGCGTCGGCCGGTAACCGACGATGCCGGAGAACGACGCCGGATTGCGCAGGCTGCCGCCGGTGTCGCTGCCCGAGCATAGCGGCGCCTGCCCGGTGGCCAGCGCCACCGCCGAACCACCGGACGAGCCGGCCGCCGATTTGGTCGGGTCGAACGGATTGCCGGTGGCGCCATACACCGCGTTGCGGGTGTTCGCCCCGGCGCCCCATTCCGGCGTGTTGGTCTTGCCGATGATGATGCCGCCGGCAGCCCGGATGCGCGCCACCATGCCCTCGTCCTCGGTCGGCACATAGTCGCGGAAGATCGGGCTGCCCGAGGTGGTGCGCAGGCCCTTGGTGACGTTCAGATCCTTGATGCCGACCGGCAACCCGTGCAGCGGCGCCAGCGCCTTGCCCTGCATCACCGCCGCCTCGGCCGCCTTGGCCTGGGTGCGGGCAGAGGCGAAATCGCGCGCCACCATGGCATTCACCGCCGGGTCCACCGCCTCGATCCGCGCGATGCAGCTTTCCAGCAACTCCACCGGCGACAACTGCTTGCGGCCGATCCGCGTCCGCGCCTCAACCGCCGTCAGATCACACGCCTCGGTCATGCCGCCGCACTCCCGCGCGCCGCCATCCGCGCATGATGCGCGACGATATTGCCCGACGCCGGGTCGAGCGGCTGGCCCACCCCGGCGCCGAAATCCAGGAAGCAGAACAGCAGGATATCGGCCATCGTCAGCCGGTCGCCGCAGACGAACTCCCGGCCCTCGATCAACCCATTCAGCCAGGCCAGCTTCTCCTGCGCCGTCGCCTTCAGGTCATCGGCGGCCTGCGGGATCACATGCACCCGCCCGGTGAACATCTTCAGCCCCTGGGAAAACCGGAACCCGTTGCCCATAGGCTCGACGATGTTGAGGTCGATCCGCCGCGTCCACATCCGCGTCTCCGCCCGCTCTCGCGCATTGCTGCCGATCAGCGCCGGCTCGGGTTTGCTCTCCTCCAGATACTCGCAGATCGCGGTGATCTCGCTGAGCACGAAGCCGTCAGGGAACTCCAGCGCCGGCATCTGCCCGGCCGGGTTCTTCGCCAGATACGGCGGCCGCCGGTTCTCGCCGCCGCGCAGATCGATCGTGGTCTTGTCGAGCACGATGCCCTTCTCGGCCGCGAACATGCGGACCATGCGCGGGTTTGGGCCGACCGAGTCATAGAACAACATGGATTTTCCCCTCTAGAAGCAGGCAAGCACTTTTTTTTGTGAACAAAAAGAAGCAAAAAAAACTTTTCATCCATTTTGGAGACTCCGCAGTCTCCACGGCACCGCCGTTGCAAGGCGGATAAAAGTTTTTGCTTCTTTTTTCAAAAAGAAGTCTTTCTTTTTAATACCCCAACGCCATGCCATCCTTGCGCGGCTCCGACCCGCCGCACAGAACCCCGCGCTTGCGGTCGATCCAGATTGCCTGGGCGCCGCCATGCGGGCGGGGTGCCTCGGCGACGTCGTGGCCCATGCGGTTCAGTTGGTCCACCACCGCCATCGGGATGCCGCGCTCGGCCTCCACCTTGCCGCGATAGGCGAAGATGCGGGCGCAATCGATGGCTTCCTGGATGTCCATGTCGTAGTCGAGCATGTTGGTCAGCACCCAGCTATGGCCGACCGGCTGGTAGTGCCCGCCCATGACGCCGAACGGCATCACCGCGTCGCCGTCGCCGTCGGTCAGCATGGCCGGGATGATGGTGTGCATCGGCCGCTTGTTCGGCGCGATGCAGTTGGGGTGGCCGCGCTCGACGCGGAAGCCGTAGCCGCGGTTCTGCAGCATCACGCCGCTCTCATGCGCCAGGATGCCGGAGCCGTGGCCCTCGAACAGCGAGTTGATGAAGCTGCAGGCGTTGCCGTCCTTGTCGACGACGCACAGATAGATGGTGTCGCGATGCACCGGCAGCGCCGCCTCGCCGGCCGCCGGCAACGCCTTCATCGCCACGTCGTCGCGGATGCTGCGGCGCAGGCTGGTCAGATAGGCCGGATCGAGCAGCTTGCCGACCGGCACCTCCACCTGGCCGGGGTCGGCAACGAACGCGTCGCGGTCGCGATACACCAGCCGCGCCGCCTCCATGTGGCGGTGGATGCGCTTGATCCCCAGCGCCCCGTCCGGCGCCGGGCCGTAGCCCTCCAGGATGCCCAGCAGCATCAGCGCCAGGATGCCCTGGCCGTTCGGCGGGCATTCCGACACCCGGTAGCCCTTGTAGCCGATGCTGATCGGCGCGACGAACTCGGCGGCATGCCGGCCGTTGGCAAAATCCTCCTCGGTGTGCAGCCCGCCACGCGCACGCAGAGTCGCCACCATGTCGGCAGCGATCGGCCCCTCGTAGAACGCCCGCGCGCCGTGCTTGCCGATCGCCCGCATGGTCGCCGCCAGTTGCGGCTGGCGGAAGATGTCGCCGACCTTCGGCGCCCCGCCATTCGGCAGATACGGCGTCGAGCCGCCCTTCTGCAGCTTGGCCACCGCACCCAGCCAGTCGCTGGCAACCTTCGGGTGAATCGGATGGCCATTCTCCGCGTAGCCGATCGCCGGCCGCAGCAGCTCGTCCAGCCCCTTGGTGCCGTGCGCCGCCAGCAGCTTCTCCCAGGCCGAGATGGCGCCGGGCACCGTCACCGAATGCGGCGAGGTGTTTTCCAGCGCGTTGATCTGGTGCTGCTCGAACCAGTCGATACTGGCCGCCGCCGGCGCCCGGCCGGAGCCGTTCAGCGCGAACACCTGCTTCTGCCCGGCCGGCGCATACAGGCAGAAGCAGTCACCGCCGATGCCGGTCGAACCAGGCTCCACCACGCACAGCACCGCCACGGCGGCGATGGCGGCGTCCATCGCGTTGCCGCCGGCGCGCAGCACGTCGAGTGCCGCCAAGGTCGCCGCCGGCATCGAGGTCGCCGCCATGCCGTTGGTGGCGTAGACCGGGCTGCGCCCCGGAAACTGGAAATCGCGCATGGGGCATCCCCTGTGAAGTGCTCGAAACGGAGGCCGCAACGCTCGCACGCGCGTTCCCCATTGGCAACCGCCCCACCCTGGTGGATAGACTGCGGGCAACCAGCAGCAGCAGGAATCGCCCCCGTGGCCACCATCGAGGATTTCGACAAACTGGATATCCGCATCGGCACCGTGGTCGACGCCCAACCATTCCCCGAAGCCCGCAAACCCGCCTTCAAGCTCTCCATCGACCTCGGCGCCGAACTCGGCGTCAAGCGCTCATCCGCCCAGGTCACCACGCATTACAAGCTGGACCAGTTGATCGGCCGCCAGGTGCTGTGCGTGGTCAACTTCCCGCCGCGGCGCATCGGCCCGTTCGATAGCGAGGTGCTGACCCTCGGCGTGCCCGACGACGACGGCGCGGTGATCCTGCTGCGGCCCGACTTCAAGGTCGCCAATGGCGGGCGCATGTTCTGATGGCCTCGCACTACTACACCGTCACCTGGGACCAGCTGCACCGCGACGCCCGCGCCCTGGCCTGGCGCCTCATCGACCGCGGCCCGGCCGGCGGCCCGTTCTGCGGCATCGTCGCCATCACCCGCGGCGGCCTGATCCCGGCGGCGATCATCGCCCGCGAGCTGGAAATCCGCCTGATCGACAGCGTCTGCGTCGTCACCTACGACGAGGAGCAGCGCGGCACCGCCCGCATCACCAAGCCCCCCAGCGTCACCAGCGACGGCGACGGCTTCCTGATCATCGACGACCTGGTCGACACCGGCAGCACCGCCAGGGTGGTCCGCAAGCTGCTGCCGAAAGCCCATTTCGCCACCGTCTACGCCAAGCCCGCCGGCCGCCAACTGGTCGACAGCTTCGTCACCGAAGTCAGCCAGGACACCTGGATCCTGTTCCCCTGGGACACCGAGCTGCAGATGTCCGTCCCACTGGCCAAGCGCGAGAAGCCGGCAGCGTAGGCAAGCAAGCAGCGCTTTTTTGAAAAAAAGCGCGCAAAAAACTTCATCCCCTGGAGTCTGGACGAACGTCCGGGACTCCAGGGGATGAAGTTTTTTTGCTTCTTTTTGTTCACAAAAAGAAGTCTTCCTACCCCGCGAGCCTCTTGCGCACCTCCGCCGTCGGCACCATCCCGGCCGCCCAGTCGAACGACCCCTCCTCGGCCATCGCCTTGCCGGCCCGCAGCAGCGCCGAGAGCGCGAAGCGCTGCAACGCGCCGCCGACGCTGACCCGCTTCGCCCCCGCCGCCGAGAGGTCGGCCAGCGTGATGCCGCGCTCCAGCCAGCCGGTCACCACGTTCACCGGCCGCTCCACCGCCGCCACCACCGCCCGCACCTCATCGACCGTCCGCAGCCCCGGTGCATACAGCACATCGGCCCCGGCATCGGAGAACGCCTGCAACCGCCGGATGGTATCGGCCATGTCCGCCCGCCCGTGAATCAGGTTCTCCGCCCGCGCCGTCAGCACGAAGCCGGACGGCACCGCCCGCGCCGCCGCCACCGCCGCCCGCACCCGCGCCACCGCCTGCTCGAACGGATAGATCGGCGCCGCCGCATCGCCGCTGAAATCCTCGATCGAGCCGCCCGCCGCCCCCGCCGCGGCCGCCCGCCGGATCGCCTCGGCGGCGGCCTCCGGCGTATCCCCGCCGCCATTCTCCAGGTCGGCGTTCACCGGCAGGTCGGTGGCCTCGGCGATCACCCGGCAATTCGCGATGATCTCGTCGAACGAGACCACGGTGTCCGCCCGCCCCAGCCCGAACGCCACGCCGATACTGGTGGTCGCCAGCGCCTCGAACCCCTGCGAGGCCAGCAGCTTCGCCGACCCGGCATCCCACGGATTTGGAATGATGAACGCCCCCTCGCGCGCATGCAGCGCCCGGAACGCCGCCACCTTGCTTGCCTGATCCCTGCTCATGCCATCAACTCCCTCAATGCCGGCGCCCATTTCGCGGCATCGGTGCCGCTCGCCAGGTGGCCGTGCTCGCTGTCGATCTCGAAATAGGTCGCCCGCACTCCGGCCGCCTGCAACGCCGCCATCACCCCCGGCGCCAGGCTCGGCGGAAACAGCGCGTCGGTGCGCGACAGCGCATACAGCACCCGCGCCCTGATCCGCCCCAGCAGCGGCGTCGCGTCGAACCGCTCGGCCGCCCGCCCCAACGCCAGCAGCGAATGCCCGTCGAACGCCCGCGCCCAGCCCTCGGCAATCCGGGTGATTTCGGCATCCCGCGCCGCCTGCTCGGGGAATCGCGGCGCCAGTTCCTGCTCCAGCCCGTAGCGCCGCAGCGTCTCCTCGCGGATCGCCGTCATGGTGCCGAGTATTCCGCCAGCCCGATAATAATGCCCGCCATTCCAGTTCGGATCACCCGCCAGCCGTGCGGCCAGCTTCGGCGTCTGCAACTCCGCCGGCCGCTTCGGCGCACTCACCGCGATCCCCAGCCGGTCGACGAAGGCCGGAAACGTCACCCCCCAGGCGAACCCCTGGAACCCCCCGAACGACGGCCCCACCACCGCGGCCAGATGCGTAACCCCCAGCCGCTCCAGCAGCATCTTCTGCGCGGTGACGATATCCGGCAGCGTGATGTTGGGAAAATCCGGCCCGTATTCCACCCCGCTCGCCGGATTGATGCTGCGCGGCGCCGTCGAGCCGAACGCCGAGCCCAGCATGTTCGAGCTGACCACGAAATACCGCTCGGTATCGATCGCCCGCCCCGGCCCGACCAGATACCCCCAGGACCCTTCCGAAGACCCCTCGCCGCCCCCTGTCTCAGCGCTGGCCGCGAACAGATGGCTGCTAGTATAACCATGCGTCAGCAGCACCGCGTTGCGCCCGTCCGCCGCCAGCCGCCCATAGGTCACATAGGCCAGTTCCACCCCTGGCAGCACCACCCCGCTTTCCAGCCGCAGATCGCCGATCGAGCCCTGCATCGCTATCCCTCCGCCAAAACCTCCCGGCTGGCGCGCACCCGCTCCACCCGTCGCCCATCCATCGCCACCACCTCGAACAGCCAGCCGCCGAACACCATCCGGTCGCCGGTGCGCGGCACCCGCCGCAGCAGCGCCAGCAGCAGCCCGCCCAACGTGTGATAACTGCCCTCGGCCGGCAAGGCCGGCAGGTCCAGGCGAAACTTCACCTCGTCCACCGGCATCATGCCGTCCAGCAGCATCGCCCGCTCCTCGTCGCCGCCGCCCTCCTGCTCGGCGTCGGGTGCGGCATCCTCCGGGTCGCCGATGATCGCCTCCAGCACGTCCGCCGCGGTCACCACCCCCTCGAAGCTGCCGTACTCGTCCAGCACCAGCGCCAGCCCCAGCGGGTCGGATTTCAGCCGCTCCAGCGCATCCAGCGCGGTCACGGTATCCGGCACCACCATCGGCTGGCGCAGGGCGGCGGCGATCGACAACTCCTTGCCGTCCAGCACCCGATCCAGAAGGTCCTTGGCCTGCACCACCCCCACCGGATTATCCACCGCCCCGTCGCACACCACGAAGCGCGAATGCGGCGCCGATTTCAGCGCATGCGCGATGTCCTTGGCCGGGTCGGTGCGGTCGATCCAGGCGATCTCGGTGCGCGGCGTCATGATCGCCCGCACCGGCTTATCGGCCAGCCGCAGCAGCCGCTCGATCATGTCGCGCTCCTCGCTTTCCAGCACCCCGGTCTGCTCGCCCTCCAGCAGCAGCGCCTTCAGCTCCTCCTCGTTCATCGCCCGCGCCGCCACCCGTTGCGCGCCGAACAGCCGCAGCACCGCGCCGGATGACTTGCTCAGCACCCACACCACCGGCGCGGTAATCCGCGCCAGCAACCCCAGCGGCCCGGCCACCTTGGCCGCCACCCGCTCCGGCTGGCGCAGCGCCAGTTGCTTGGGCACCAGTTCGCCCAGCACGATGGTCAGATAGGTGATCACCACCACCACCACGAACAGCGACAGGCTGGCCGAAAACGGCGCCAGCGCCGGCACCCGCGCCAGCACCGGCTCCAGGCTGGCGGACACCCGCGCGCCGCCGAACACGCCGGACAGGATCGCCACCAGGGTGATCCCCACCTGCATGGTCGGCAGGAACAGTTGCGGGTTCTCCGCCAGCACCCGCGCCCGTGCCGCCCCCTTCAGCCCATGCCGCTCCAGCACCGCCAGCCTGGTGCGGTTGGCCGACACCAGCGCCAGTTCGCACATCGCGAACACCCCGTTCAGCGCGATCAGCAGCAGCACGATGATGATGTCGAAAGCGATATCCATCCGGGCTCATCCATGTTTGCGGTGTCGAGTGTAGCGGAAGCGGCGAATTTCTCCACGTAACGCCCCCGCCGCCACCGAGTCTGCCGCGCGTGTAACCGAGGCAACCCCGTCCTGCCATGCTCCGGCCACAACAAGGCCGGCCCCGCGCCGCACTGCGCCGCCATCCTCCAGCCCAATGCGGGACGACTGCCCCGCACCCGTTGCCGACGGAGCCGCCAGGATGACCCATATCGCGCCGATAGCGCCGCATCGTGACTCCAGCAGCAGCCGCACGCCCGGCCGCAGTTTCAGCCGCGCCTGGCTGCAACCCGGCACGCTGCTGGCGCTGCTGCTGGCGGCCAGTGTCGCGCTCGGCCTGTGGGCCGCAGCCAACCGGCCGGTCAACCTGCCCGACTTCCACGGCCGCGTCGCCGGCCTCGCCTTCTCGCCGTTCCAGCGCGGCCAGAGCCCGGAGGACGCGACCTTCCCGACGCCCACGCAGATCCGCGCCGACCTGGTGCAGGCCGCCGCTACCGCAAGGCAGATCCGCACCTACACCGTGGCCGGCGACATGGCCCTGGTGCCGAAACTCGCCGCCGACCTGCCGCTCCGCCTCACCCTCGGCGCCTGGCTGTCCGCCGACACCACCGCCAACGCAAAGGAGCTCACCCGCCTGATCGCCACCACCAGGGCGGCGAGCAACGTCCAGCGGGTGATCGTCGGCAACGAGGTGCTGCTGCGCGGCGACCTCTCCGCCCCGGCGCTGATCGCCGACATCGCCCGCGTCCGCGCCGCCCTCGCGGTGCCGGTGTCCACCGCCGAGCCCTGGCATGTCTGGCTGAAGCACCCCGAACTGGCCCAGGCGGTCGACTTCATCACCGTCCACCTGCTGCCATACTGGGAAGGCCAGCCGCGCGACCAGGCGCTGGCCTTCACCATGGAAAAGCTGGCCGACGTGCAGGCCGCCTACCCCGGTAAGAAAATCGTCATCGGTGAGGTCGGCTGGCCGAGCAATGGCGTCGATATCGGCCCCGCCCATGCCAGCCGGATCAACCAGGCCGGCTTCCTGCGCGATTTCTTCGGCGTGGCCCAGCGCGAGCATCTCGACTATTTCGTCATGGAAGCCTTCGACCAGCCGTGGAAGACCAGCTTCGAGGGCCGCGCCGCCGGCTACTGGGGCATGTTCGACCTCGACCGCCAGGCCAAATGGCCGATGACCGGCCCGGTGCTGGAGCATCCGCACTGGGCCGGCTGGGCCGCCGGCGCCATCGCCACGGCGCTGCTGCTGGCCTGGGGCCTGCTGTCGCGGCGGCCGGATATCCGCCTGCCGGGCAAGCTGCTGCTGGCCGGGCTGGCGCAGGGCTTCGTCGCGGCATTGGTATGTCTGATGATGGTTATGTCCAATACCTATCTGTCGCTGGCCGCCGGCTTGGTGTGGGCGGTGCTGGCCGCCGGCCAGGGCCTGCTGCTGCTGCTGCTGCTGGCCGGCGGCTTCGAACTGGCCGAGACCATCTGGGCGCGACGCTGGCGCCGGGTGAAGCTGCTACTCCCCGCGCCCCGCCACCAGGCCGCCAGCGGCAAAGTCTCGATCCACATCGCCATCTGCAACGAGCCGCCGCGGATGGTGGCCCGCACGCTGGATGCGCTGGCGGCGTTGGATTACCCGGATTTCGAGGTGCTGGTGATCGACAACAACACCACCGACCCGGCGCTGTGGGAGCCGGTGGCGCAGCATTGCGCCCGGCTCGGCCCGCATTTCCGCTTCTTCCATCTCGGCCGCTGGCCCGGCTTCAAGGCCGGGGCCTTGAACTTCGCGCTGCGCAACACCGCCCCTGACGCGGTCGCCGTCGCCGTGCTGGACAGCGACTACATCGTCGAGCCGGACTGGCTGGCGTGCAGCATGCCGCAATTCGCCGACCCGGAAATCGGCTTCGTGCAGTCGCCGCAGGATTACCGCGATGGTGGAGATAGTCTCTTCAAGCGCCTGATGTTCTGGGAATATGCCGGCTTCTTCCGGCTCGGCATGGTCACCCGCAACGAGCGCAACGCGATCATCCAGCACGGCACCATGACGATCGTTCGCAAGGCGGCGCTGGATGGCCTGAGGGGCGATGGTTGGGCCGAATGGTGCATCTGCGAGGACTCCGAACTCGGCCTGCGGCTGTTCCGCGCCGGCTGGAAGGCGGTCTACTCATCGCAGAGCTTCGGCCGCGGCGTGATGCCGGACGACTTCGCCGCCTATCGCAAGCAGCGCCATCGCTGGGCGTTCGGCGCCATGCAGATCATGCGCGGCCATGCCGCGGCGCTGTTCTCGCCGTTCAATCGCGAGCTGACCCTCGGCCAGCGCTGGCACTTCGTCACCGGCTGGCTGCCGTGGATCGGCGACGCGCTGGGGCTAGTGTTCACCCTGCTGGCGCTGGCCTGGTCGATCGGGCTGATCTTCGACGCCAAACGCTTCGAATTCCCGATCGCGCTGTTCATGCTGCCGTCGATCGGGTTGTTCGTCTTCCGCCTCGCCCAGGGCTGGGCGCTGTACGGCAACCGGGTGCCCTGCTCACGTGCCGAACGGCTCGGCGCGATGGTCGCCGGCCTGGCGCTGTCGCACAGCATCGGCGTCGCGGTCTGGCAGGGCTTGCTGATCGGCCACACCGCCTTCCGCCGCACCCCGAAGATGGAAAACGCCCCGGCATTGATCCAGGGCCTGGTGATGGCCCGCACCGAGGCGCTGCTGCTGGCCGCCACCTGGGCCGCCATGCTCGGCGTCGCCCTGGTGCACCGCTTCGCCACCTGGGAGGCGATCTGGTGGTGCGCGGTGCTGCTGACCCAATCGCTGCCCTATCTGGCGGCGCTGCTGCTGTCGTTCGCCGCCGCGCTGCCGGCCCGCGCGCCGCAACCGGCGGTCCGGCGCCCGCCGCAGCGCCATCCGGCCCGCAAGCTGGTGGCGCCGCTGGGTGCGCGGCAGCTGGTGCCGGTGCGCGCCGGGCAGGCGCAGCGCGCCCGCTGGGCGGCACGGGAACGGCAGCAGTGAGGCTCGAGCAATTGAAAAATGGTTAATTTTTGAGATTATTCTTGAATTTCGGAATTACTGATGGTTATTTAACGCATTCGAACCGGCCGGAGAGCCCCCGATGCCATTGCCCCACACCGCCGAAATCATCCCATTCCCGATCCGCACCCCGGAAAACCCGGCCGACCGCCTGCGCCATGCCCTGGCGGCGCTGGACGACGCGCTGAACCGCCAGCGCAGTGCGGTCGCCGACTGGCGGTTCAGCCTCGCCGCCCTGCACCACGGCGTACAGGGCCTCGGCGCCTCGCTGGGCGACTACCATGCCAGCCTCGGCGCGCTGGGCCGCCACGTCGACACCCTGCACCGAACGACACGTCCGCACGCGGAGTAGCTTTTCCGCCGCGCCCCGGCATGGCAGGTTGCGCGGCAGAGGAGCCCCACGCATGACCGACCACCCCCCCTTGATGACCCGCCTGCGCGCCGCCCGCGTGGTGCCGGTGGTTCGCACCAGCACCGCCGCCCATGCCGCCACCGTGGTCGGCTGGCTGCGCGATGCCGGCATCACCATCTTCGAAATTACCATGACCATCCCGGACGCCCCGGCGCTGATCCGCGAGCTGTCCACCGACAAGGCCCTGCTGGTCGGCGCCGGCACCGTGCGCGACGCCGCCGCCGCAAAAACCTGCCTCGCCGCCGGCGCCCGCTTCCTGGTTGCCCCCTGGGTCGACGCCGCACTCGCCGCCCCGTGCCACGAGGCCGGCGCGCTCCTGATGCTGGGCGCCCTCACCCCCACCGAGGTGCGCGCGGCACTGGCCGGCGGCGCCGATGTGGTCAAGGTGTTCCCCGCCAGTTCGGCCGGCGGACCCGGCCATATCAAGGCCTTGGCCAGCGTGTTCCCCGGCGTGGCGTTCTGCCCGACCGGCGGCGTGTCGCCGGGCAATTTCGCCGATTATCTCGCCGCCGGCGCCGCCTTCGTCGGCATGGGCGGCGCGCTGGTCGACGAGGCCAAGGTTGCCGCCGGCGACCGCGCGGCGATCCAGGCCGTGGCGCGGCAGTTCGCCTGAGATGGCCGATCTGGTATGCATGGGCGAGCCGATGCTGGAGTTCAACCAGCAGCCGGAAACCGACGGCCGGCGGCTGTATCTGGAGGGCTTCGGCGGCGACACCTCGAACGCCGCGATCGCCGCCGCGCGGCAGGGGGCGAGCGCCGCCTATGTCACTGCCGTCGGCCGTGACGCCGCCGGCACGCGGTTCCTGGAGTTGTGGCGGCAGGAG
>JBEPTZ010000090.1:0-17666 GCA_041691815.1 Rhodospirillales bacterium
GTATCGCCCGGTGCTCGACGGCATCGACGCCCGCGAGCGGCAGATCGCCGACCGCATGGCCGAAGCCGCCCATATCCGCCAGCGCTCCGAGGCCGCCGAGGCGCAATACCAGGCGCAGATCGCCAGCCTGCGCGCCGGCCGCGAGGGCGCCATGCAGGAAGCACGCGATGCCGCCAGGGCCGAGCACGATGCGCTGCTGGCCGAGGCGCATGCCCGCCTCACCCGCGAGCAGGCCGCCCGCGCCGAGGAGCGCGCCGCCGAGGCCCGCCGCTACACCGCCGAATTGCAGCGCAACGGTGCCGCCGCCCTGCTGGCGCTGCTGCGCAAGGCGCTGGCCGACCTCTCCGGCGAAACCCTGGAGCAGCGCATCGTCGCCCGCGCGGCGTCGCGGCTGACCGCCTTGTCCGGCGATCTGGCAGCGGCGGCCGGCGCTGGCCGCGAAGCCATCGTCACCACCCGCGACAGGCTGAGCGAAGACCTCCGCCAGCAGTTGCAAGCCCAGCTGGCGCCGATGCTCGCCGGCATCACGCTCCGCTTCGCCACCGACCCGGCGCAGTCCCCCGGCCTGTCGCTGCGTCTCGGCGGCGCCCAGCTCGGCTGGACGGTCGACAGCTATATCGACGGGCTGGAGCAGCTGCTGCATGACGAAGCCGGCAAGCAGGGCAAAGGTTCAGCCAGTGTCGGGTGACGCACCGCCGCCCAGCACCGACGCCCTCATCCAGGCGCTGCTCGACGCCCCGGCCCCCGGCCCGCGCCTCAGCGAGATCGGTCAGGTCATCGAACTCGGCGACGGCATCGCCATCGTCACCGGCCTGGCGCGGGCGCTGGTCGATGAATTGCTGGAATTTGCCTGCGGCGTGCGCGGCATCGCCTTCGACCTGGAGCAGGACCGGCTCGGTGTCGTGCTGCTCGGCCCGTCCGAACGCATCACCCTGGGCGAGGATGTCCGCCGCACCGACCGTGTGGTCAGCGTGCCGGTCGGCGCCGCCCTGCTCGGCCGCGTGGTCGATGCACTCGGCCGGCCGCGCGACGGCCGCGACCCGCCCGACACCACCAGGCTGCACCCGGTGGAAGCCGCCGCCCGTGGCATCCTCGATCGCGCGGCGGTCGCCCGCCCGCTGGCCACCGGTCTCACCGCGATCGATGCCGCGGTGCCGGTCGGCCGTGGCCAGCGCCAGTTGATCATCGGCGACCGGCAGACCGGCAAAACCTCAATCGTCGTCGACACCATCCTCAACCAGCGCCACAGCGGCGTGCGCTGCGTCTATTGCGCCATCGGCCAGCGCGGCGACGCCGTCGCCAAGGTGCTGGGCGCCATCCGCGACGGCGGCATGCTGGACGCCACGGTGATCGTGGTGGCCGGCGACGAGGAGGCGCCGGGCCTGTCCTACATCGCCCCGTACGCCGCAATGACCATCGCCGAGTCGTTGGCCGAAGGCGGCCACGACGTGCTGATCGTGCTCGACGATCTCACCCACCACGCCCACTCCTACCGCGAATTATCGCTGCTGCTGCGCCGCCCGCCGGGGCGCGAGGCATTCCCCGGCGACATCTTCTACGTCCACGCCCGCCTGCTGGAACGCGCCGGCCAGTTCGCCGATGCGGTCGGCGGCGGCTCGATCACCGCACTACCGGTGGTGGAAACCCAGGCGGAGAACCTGTCGGCCTATATCCCGACCAACCTGATCTCGATCACCGACGGCCAGATCTATCTGTCGCCGCGGCTGGTGCGAAAGAACCAGTTCCCCGCTGTCGATCTCGGCGTCTCGGTGTCGCGCGTCGGCGGCAAGGCGCAGAGCCGGATGATGCGCGACATCGCCGGCAATCTGCGCGTCACGCTGTCGCAGTTCGAGGAATTGGAGGAATTCGCCCGCTTCGGCACCAGGCTCGACGATGCCACCCGCGCCCGGCTGACCCGCGGGGCGGCGGTACGGGCAGCCCTGCGACAACCCGAGCGCGACCCGATCCCGGCCGCCGAACAACTCGCCGTGCTGGTCTGCGCCATGGACGGCCTGCTCGACGGCATGGACGAAGCCGCGACGACGGCCGCGATGACCGCGATCCGCGCCGCAGTTGCCGAGCGCGATGCCAGCAGCGCGCCAGCCGCCGCGTCGGACGGCAAACTGAGCCCCGAGGCCCGCGCCCGGATCATCGAACTCGGCCTCAGCGCACTGGCGACAACCGGAAAAGCCGATGGCCGACTCGCTTGAACGCCTGACCCGGCACACCGCGACGCTGCAAAGCATTCGCGGCATCGTGCGAACCATGAAGACCATGTCGGCGATCAACGCGCTGCCCTACGAGCAGGCGGCGCGGGCGATCGACGCCTATCGCGACACCGTGTTGGACGGTTTCCGCGCCTTCCTGCACCACACCGGCCCGCTGCCGCGCACGCCGCCGGGACCGATGCCGCAGGTGATCGTCGCGATGGGCTCGGATCACGGCCTGTGCGGCAACTACAACGAGGTGCTGGCCGTCGAGGTGATCCGCCATCCGGCGGCGCGCGACGGCACCCGCATCATCTGCATCGGCGCCCAGATGGCCGATGCGCTGCACGGCGTTGGACTCGCCCCCGAGGTCACCCTGCTGCCGCCAGCCACCGCCGATGGCCTGGCCCGGCTGTCCGGCGACCTGGTCACCCGGTTGCAGCAGATACGCGGCCATGACGAGATCGAGGTCGTGCTGGTCTACACCCAGCGCGAAACGCACGGCCGCCAGGCTGCCGTCTCGCAGCGCTTGCTGCCGCTGGACGATGACCTGCTCGCCGACCTCGCCCGCAGCCCGTGGCGCTCGCGCAGCCTGCCGCTTCTCGGCCTGCCGGCGCCGGCGCTGCTCGCCGTGCTGATCCGCAACCTGCTGTTCGCCACCCTCTACCGCGCCGCCGCCGAAGCCCTGGCCACCGAAAACGCCGCCCGCCTGGCCCGCATGCAGCAGGCCGAGCAGTCGGTCGACGAGCGGCTGGAGCTGCTGCTGGCCGAGACCCGCTCGGTGCGTCAGAGCGAGATCACCAGCGAACTGCTCGACGTGATCGTCGGCTTCGAGGCGCTGAAGGGCCGCGAACGGCGCCGGCGCACAGCGCGGCACCAGCCGTCGTGAAATTCACCGCACCCGGGTCCTTACCGCCGGCCATGCGACACTGGCCACGACCACCCAGAACAGCAACCTGAAGGTCAGCGCCCGCACGGTCCGCACCTCATAGGCGCCGCCGTTCAGCACATGCATGCCAAACGCCACCGCAACCAGCGCCGTCGCCGCCGCAAGCAAAATCGCCGCAACCACCGCCGATTGCCGGCGCCACAGCAGCCCCGCTCCGGCCAGGATATAGACGAAGCCGGCAAGAAAATTGAACCACAGCACAAACGGCACCGCGTTGCCGACCGCCGCCCGCGCCTCCGGGCCGCCGAACAGCGCCGTCCCTCCGGCGTACAGCGTCAAGGCGCCGAACGCGATCGCCGCCGCCGCCAGCCACGGCAAAACCCGATTTCCGCTCATCCCGCCTCGCTCCTTCGCATTCGCCGCGACTCACTCGAACCCGACGCCCTTGCCCACTTCCTCTTCGGTCCTGCCGTCGCGGATATGGTAGATGCGCTTGAATGTCGGGATGATCTTCTCGTCGTGGGTCACCACGATGATAGCAGTCTGATACTGCCTGGCCATCTCGTTCAGGATACGCACCACCGCCAGCGCCCGCGTGCCGTCGAGCGGCGCGGTCGGCTCGTCGGCCAGCACCACCGGCGGCCGGTTGACCAGCGCGCGGGCGATCGACACCCGCTGCTGCTCGCCGCCGGAAAGCTGCGACGGCATCGCATTGGCGCGGTGGGCCACATCCAGCGCCTCCAGCAACGCCCGCGCGCTGCGGCGCGACTCGGCATTGGAGCGGCCGGCCAGCATCGGCAGCAGCGCCACGTTGTCGGTCACATCGAGGAACGGGATCAGATACGGCGCCTGGAAAATGAAGCCGATCCTGTCCCGCCGCAGCGCCCGCAGATCGGGAATCTTCCAGCCGTTATCATAGATCACCTCGTCGCCCAGGATCATCCGCCCGGCGGTCGGCTCGATCACCGCGCCCAGGCATTTCAGCAGCGTGCTCTTGCCCGAGCCGGACGGCCCGATCAGCCCGACCACCTCGCCGGCGGCAACGTGGATGTTGACATCCTTCAGCGCATCCACCGCGGTGTCGCCGGCGCCATAGCGCTTGCGCAGCCCCTCGATATGGATGCCCTTGCCCCGCACTTCCGTCACGGGCACTTCAGCCACCGATCGCCTCCGCCGGGTCCACCCGCAACGCCGCGCGGATCGCCACCACGCTGGCCAGCACGCAGATCACCACCACCGCGACAAACCCGCGCACCGCATCGCCAGATTCCAGCAGCACGTATTTGGGAAAGATCGGCGCCCAGAAAGTGGCGGCAACCTTGCCCACCACGAAGCCGATCAGCCCCAGCCCGACCGCCTGTTGCAGGATCATGCCGGCGATCGTGCGGTTCCTGGTGCCGATCAGCTTCAGCACCGCGATTTCGCGAATCTTGCCCAGCGTCAGCGTATAGATGATGAAGGCGACAATCGCCGCACTGACCACGGCGAGGATCACCAGGAACATGCCGATCTGCTTGGCCGAAGTGGCGATCAGCTTGCCGACCAGAATCCCCTCCATCTGCGGCCGGGTATAAACCTGCAGCCGCTTCCAGCGCGCGATCGGCGCGGCCACCTGCTCAGGCATAAAGCCGGGTTTGATCTGCACCAGCACCGCATTGACGTAGCGGTTGCTGCTCTGCGAGGCGATCACCGCATCGACCAGCCCCGGCACCCCCGGCCGATCGAACGCCGGGTTCGCCAATGTCCGCCGCCGCTGCTGCAGAATCGCGTCATTGTCCTTGAGAAACTGCGCCTCCTGCGCATCCTTCAGCGGAATGAAGATCATCGGGTCGCCGCTCGATGACACCATCCGCCGCGTCAGCCCCACCACGGTGTAGCGGTTGCGGCGGATCTGGATCACCTCGCCCAGCCTGAACCCCGCCGCCACATCCACCACCGCCTCATAATGGCTGCGCGTGATATGCCGCCCGCCGACCAGATAGCCCGGCTGCCCCGGCTCCCCAGGCCCGCCCGGCACCACCCCCACCACCATCGCCCGCACGTCGCGCCCGCCCTGGCGCACCTGCATGGTAAAGTAGGTAACATTAGCCGCCCGCGCCACGCCCGGCATGCCAAGGATGCCGCGATAGACATCGTCATACACGCTCGACGGTTCGGCATACGGCCCCAGCGTGTCCTTCTGCACCACCCACAGATCGGCGCCGCTGTTGTCGAGCAGCACGCGGGCGTCATCCACCATGCCGCGATACACCCCGGCCATGGTCAGCGTCACGCCGATCAACAGCCCCAGCCCGACCCCGGTAAACACGAACTTGCCCCAGGCGTGCAGGATGTCGCGTCCGGCGAGGCTGATCATGGCGCCACACTCGCCAGCCGCTCGACCACCTTGATCCGGCTGTGCGCGTGCAGCACGCCCTGGCTGTAGACCACCACCCGCTCCCCCGCCCGCAGCCCATCGAGCACCTGCACCCGCCCATCGAGGTCGGACGCCCCCACTCTGACCGGCGCATAGCGCAGCGTGCCGCCGCGCACCGCCCACACCCCCAGCCGCCCGCCAACCCGATGCACGCTGGCATTCGGCACCACGGTGTCATCGCCCAGCGCCGGCAGCGCCACCGTCACCTCGGCCAGTTCGCCGATCGGCGGCAACCGCTCCGGCAGGCTGTCGAACACCACCTTGGCCAGCGTCTCCTCGGTCACCGCGTCGGCCACCGGCTCGATGCGCAGCACATGCCCGGCAATCGCCTGCCCGGCGCGCGAGCGCAGCACGATCCGCGCCGGCAGCCCGGCCCGCAGCCCGGCCAGCCCCAGCTGATCGAACCGCACATTCACCCACAGGCTGGCCGGGTCGATCACCTCCACCACCGTCTGCCCGGCCACCACCGTGGTGCCGGGGTCGGCGGCGCGCTGCACCACCAGGCCGTCAACCGGCGCCACCAGCCGCAGATTGGCGCGCTGCCGGACCACCCCGTCGCGCTCGGCACGAGACCGCGCCAGGGCGTAGCCGGTGGCCTCCAGATTGGCCCGCGCCGCCGCCAGCCGGGCCTGCGCCACCTGGCGATCCTGCCGCTTCGCCTCGACTGTCATCGCACTGGCGGTGCGCGTCTGCCAAAGCTGCTCGTAGCGCTGTGCCTGCGCGTCAGCATACCCGGCCCGCGCGGTCGCATCGCGCACCTGCGCCTCGGCGGCCAGCAGATTGGCCTCGGCGCTGCTGATCGCCGCGTCCAATGCCGCGATGCGATCATCCGCATCCACCGGGTCCATCTCCCCCAGCAGCTGCCCGGCCCGCACCCGTTCGCCGACCTGCACGTCAACCCGCCTGATCCGCCCGGCCACCGTCGGCCCGATCTTGTAGGTGTAGCGCGCCTCCACGGTGCCGATACCGAACAGCGCCGGCGTCAGCGCATGGCTCTCGGCGGTGGCGACGGTGACCGCAACCGGCGCCAGCGGCCCGGAATGCCACGCCACATAGCCCAGCAGCGCCCCCAGCGCCGCGAGCACACCAAACAGCCCCAGCGTCCGGCCACGCAGCGCGAAGCGTTTCATGCCACCCTCCTGATCGCCCGGCTGTAGAGTGCGAACAGCGCCGGCCCCTGCGCCCGCATCCGGCCCACATCGCCGGCCAGCATCGCCTGCATCAGCAGCCCCTGCACGGTGCCGATGAACAGCGTCACCGACGCCGCGGTATCAACATTGCCGGCCAGCACGCCCTCCGCCTTGCCGGCCTCGATCAGCCGCACCAGCCGCTCGCGGTAGCGCCCGAGCAGCCCGCGCACCATCCGCTTGCAGGCGGTATCGGCGGCCTGCTGCAACTCGCCGAAGATCATGCGCGGCACCCCGGGATAGCTCGCGGCGAACTCAACATGAGCGAGAAACACCGCCTCCAGCGCCGCCAGCGGCGAACCCGCTGCCTCGATCGCCCGATCGACCCGCGCCAGCAGATGCTCGGCGACCCAGGCGATGACCGCCTGCCAGATAGCCTCCTTGCTCGGGAAATGGCGAAACAGCGCGCCCTGCGTCAGGTTCATCCGGCCGGCGATCGCCGCGGTGGTAATCTCGCTCGGGTTCTGTTCGCCGGCCAGTTGCACAACCGTCGCCACCGTGGCGGCGCGGCGTTCATCGGCCGGGAGTTTTCGCTGTCCGGAAGGCATCCTGCATATCCCAAAGTTAGTAACCACTCACTTACATAATTCGCCCGCGAGAGGAAGACAAGTGTCGGGCGGGGATATAGCGCCCGGTGTCGCAGCATGCCGGGTCCACGACCGATACGCGCTTGAGCCCGACAAACTTGCCCGACGCGGCAGGCGCCCCCTACCCTCGCCCTATGAACGATCGCTTCGAGCGCTGCAGCAACGCACCCGGGAGCAGCCTCCTGCCGGTGATGACGATCGCCGGCATCGCCAACTGCCGGCGACGCAAGAGCGCATCGGTCGGCGACCGCCGCGAAAAATCTCGGTCGCCGCTTCAACCCATAGCGCCGCCTCCAGTGACGACGAGAGCCTGATGCCGGCGGCAGCTTGGGCACGGTTCCGGCGCCTTGGCGCGGCCAAGGACGCGGCAGCGCATCGGATATTGTTTCCGCTCGCCATGCTACTGGCGCTGTTCGAAATCCCGCTATGGGCCGGGCTGTATCGCACCCACCCCGAATTCGCCGCCTGGCATGCGCATGAAATGCTGTTCGGCTACGCGCTTGCAGTGGTGGCCGGCTTCCTGCTGGCGCGGATCGATCGGAGGGCCCTGGCCGCGCTGGTGGCTGCCTGGCTGGTGGCGCGGCTTGCCCCGATGCTGGACTGGCCGGCGGTGGCTGGCCTCGCGGCGCTTGGCTTCGCCTGGGGCGTGACCGGGGTTACTGCCATGCGATTTCTGCGGGCGGCGCGCAAGGGGCGGAACCGCAATTTCGTCGTCGTGCTGCTCGGCATGGGGGCCGCGGCGACGCTGTTCCAGGCCGGGGCGGCGGGCCTGATTGACGGCGGACCATGGCGCGGCATCCTGCTGATGCTCGACCTGGTCAGCCTGATCATGCTGCTGATGGGCGGCCGGGTAATTCCCGCGGCGACCGCCGGCGCGCTGCAACGCCGCAACCTCGTGCTGCGCGACCGGGTGCAGCCCTGGGTGGAGACCTGGCTGGCAGCGGCGATGTTCACCATGTCGGTCGCCGACCAGATACCGGTGCTCTCAATGCTGGCCGGCGCGGCGGCACTGCTGGCGGCGCTGCTGGCGGGATTTCGGCTACTGCGCTGGCGCGGTTGGCTGGTGTGGCGGGTGTTCGATCTGGCGGCGCTGCATCTGGCCTATGCCTGGCTGGTGGCCGGCCTGGCGCTCAAGGCGGCGGCGGCGCTGCTGCCCTGGTTCCCGGCCATGGCCGGCATCCATGCGATCGGCATCGGCGCGCTCGGCATCCTCACGGTGACGATGATGCTGCGCACCAATGAAACCCGGCGCCGGTCCGATCGCATGCCATCGCGCCGGATCGCCGGGGTTGCGGTGCTGCTGACCCTGGCCGGTCTGCTGCGGATCGAGGCGGCGTTCAGCGGCGATCAACAAGCAATCTGGGCGGCTGCGGCCTTCTGGGCGGCGGCAATCCTGGTTGCGGCAAGCACCTATCCCACCCGCCGCTGACGCCCCGGGCAGAAAAAACGCCGATTAGGCTGCCGCGCCTCGTGTCTGTCAATGTGCTGCATCAACGCCGCGGTCGGCCGCGGGTGCTAGGGTCCACCGGCGTAGAGGAGAAACACCCCGTGGCCGGATCGGAACCGAAATCGCCTGGACGCCGACGCTTCATTGCCATCAGTGCCGCGATGCCCGGCCTGGCGCTGCTCCCGATGCCGGCGGGACGCGCAGCCGCTCACCCGGATACCCCCGGGACGCTGCGCACCTGGCATGGCACGGCGCTTGGCGCTGATGCGACGATGCAACTGCACCACCCGGACCCGGTGGCCGCCGACGCCCTGATCGCGCGGTGCCTGGCCGAGGTCAGGCGGTTGGAGCAGGTATTCAGCCTGTATCGGCCCGACTCGGCGCTCAGTCGGCTGAACCGCGCCGGCCACTTGGATGACCCGCCGATCGAACTGGTGGAACTGCTCGGCATCAGCCGCCAGTTCAGCGGCCTGACCGGCGGCGCGTTCGACGTGACGGTGCAGCCGTTATGGACCGTCTACGCGGCGCATTTCCGCACGCCGGATGCCGATCCGCGCGGCCCGACGCCGCAGCGGATCGCCGCAGCACTGCGCAGGGTTGGCGCCGCCGGCGTGCAGGTCGCCGCATCGCGTCTCGGCTTCACTACGCCCGGGATGCAGATCACCCTGAACGGCATCGCCCAAGGTTACATCACCGACCGCATCGTGGCACTGCTGCGCGCCGAGGGCATTGACCGTTCGCTGGTGGACATGGGCGAAATCCGGGCGATCGGCACGCGCCCAGACGGCCATCGCTGGACGGTCGGGCTGCAGGACCCGGGCGCGCCGGACCGGATCGCCGGTGAGATCCTGATCGCCAACGAGGCGGTGGCGACCTCCGGCGGCTACGGAACGCTGCTGGACCCGGCCGGGCGGTTCAACCACATCTTCGATCCGGCCACCGGCGGCAGCAGCACCGCCTATCGCAGCGTCTCGGTGGTGGCGCCGACCGCGACCACGGCGGATGCGCTGTCCACCGGATTCTCCCTGATGCCGCTCGCCGCATGCCAGCAGGTTGCCGACCGGCTCGGCATCCGCGCCCATTTCGTCCTGTCCGACGGCACCCGCCTGGTGCTGCGGTCGCGCCCCGGCGCCCCCAGGCAGCAGAGCCGGGCGGGCGGGCAGACGGTGCCTGCGCATGGCTGATGCGTGTCGTAACGCTCAGATGCGCCGGGGCCACGATCGCCGGTGCATCGCGTCAAGCCTGTCGTGGCAACGCGCCATGCACGGTGGCCAGCCGCTGCAAGGCATGCGCCGCCAGCCGTTGCGCCTCCTGCAGCATGATCTCGTCGGTGGCGTGGTCGGCGGCGTCGGCATAGCGATCGAAGGCCTCCTCCAGCAGGCCGAGTCCCTCGAACACCGAGCGGGCATGCAACTCGGCGGCCGGCGCCGCGGCCCGGCTGCCAAGCCGGGCCGCCAGTTCGGCCGCCAGAGCGTCCTCGTCATCGGCGGCAGTCTCGAACAGGGCTGCGGTCGCCGGCTGGCTGTCCGCCCGGTTCGCCGCGGCGAGCGCCCGATGCGCGGCAGCGGCGGCGCGCTCCCGGGGAACCGCCTGGGCCAGCAACTCGTCGAGCGAGCCAGGCCGGGACGCCGGATGCGGCGGGGCGGCGGCGTGTTCGCTCCGCCAGGCCCGGCGGCGCTCGTGCCGCAGCCGGGCGGCGTGATCCAGTTCCTCCTTGGCGAAGGTTTCCGCCAGGCTGCGAAGCGCCTCGTTCGGCGCCTCGGCCGCCAGGTAGCTGAAGAAGGCGAACGCGCGCTCCTCATTGCGCACCGCGATCGCCAGCGCCCGATACGGGCTGAGGGTGGCCGACCGCGCCGCGTCCGCGTCGAAATTATCCGGCAACTCCCATCGGACCAGCGCATGGTCAGGCAGCCTGCCGGTCAGTTCGCGGGCCCGCGTCTCCACCTGTTCCACGTGGCGTGCCTCCATCTCGGCCAGCAGGGTGAAGGTTGCGGCAAGCCCGGCTTCGCCCTGGTCGCGCATGCGCCGGGCCAGGTCCTGGTAGCGGCGAACCGCCTCCTGTTCCATCGCGTGCGTGAGGGCGAGCAACTCCCCGGTCGAACCGATCCGCGGGAGCGAGGTGATGACGGACATGCTGACGGCCCCTGGCTGCTGTGGGTAGGGCTTCACGATAGACCAATGCCATGCGCGGCAGATATCCGAATCGACCGACGAGGCGAACGATGAAGTTCAGGCAGGCTCCCCCGGGACCGTTCAGGATCGTGATCCTGGCGCTGATGTTTTGCACGCTCGCAGCCATGATGGCGCCATCAGCGCACGCCGCCGGCCGCCTGGCAGACGAACTCAAGCAGGTGACGGCGGCCGATGTCTTTCCCGACGCGGACAGCGTCGGCGCGGTCGAGGGCAATCCGCCGGCGGCGGCCGCCTACAAGGGCGCCGAACTGCTCGGCTATATCTACCTGAACGCCGACGTGGTGGATTCCACCGGCTATTCCGGCAAGCCGATCAACATTCTCGTCGCCATCGACACCAAGGGCAGGATCGTCGGCGCCAAGCTGATGGAGCACCATGAGCCGATCGTGCTGATCGGCATCCCGGCGGCGAAGATGACCGCCTTCATCCACGCCTATGTCGGCCTGAACTACAGCGAAACGCCGACCAGGACATCGGACAATCCACCGGCCGACATCATCAGCGGCGCGACGGTGACAACCATGGTGATCGGCGACAGCATCACCCGCTCGGCCCGGCGGATCGCCCAGTCGCGCGGCCTCGGCAACGCCAAGGCCGCGGCCGTTGCCGCCGCGCCCGCCGTCATCCGCAAGCTCAACCCCGCCGTCGATGCGATCGAGGACTGGGCGACACTGCTCGGCGACGGCTCGGTGCGCCGACTGTCGCTCAGTGTGGCCGATGTCAACACCGCCTTCGCCAAATCCAGCAACCCCGACGCCGCCGCGCATCCGGAGCCAGGGCCGGACAGCGACAATTTCGTCGACCTCTACCTGGCGCCGGTCAGCGTGCCGTCGATCGGCCGCAGCCTGCTTGGCGCGGATGGCTACCAGCGCCTGAAGGACCGCCTCAAGCCCGGCCAGCAGGCGATCATCGTGGCCGGGTCGGGCCGCTACTCGTTCAAGGGCTCCGGCTATGTGCGCGGCGGCATCTTCGACCGGATCGAGCTGATCCAGGGCGACACCATCGTGCGCTTCCGCGACCGCAACCACCAGCGGCTGGGCGCGTTCGCCGCCGCCGGCGCGCCGAACTTCCCCGAGATCGCCCTGTTCACGGTGCCCGAGACCAACAATCTGGACATCATCGAACCCTGGCGCCTGGCCCTGCTGGCACAGCGCGGTATCGGCGCACGCGAGAAGGCGTTCCTCACCTTCGACCTCGGATACACCTTGCCGGCGAAGTACCTGGTCACCGAGCAGCCGCCGGCAGCCCAGGTGACCGCCGCGGCTCCGGCCCCGGCCGCCGCCGTCGCCCAGCCGCCCCCCGAGAGCGACATGCTGTGGATGCGCATTTGGCGCGGCAAGATCATGCAGGTGGCAATCCTGTCGGTGGCACTGCTGGCGCTGACCGGGATCTTCTTCTTTCAGGACCAGCTGGTGCAACGTCCGGTGCTCTATAAGCGCCTGCGGCTGGGCTTCCTGCTGTTCACGCTGTTCTGGATCGGCTGGTACGCGCATGCCCAGCTCTCAGTGGTCAATGTGCTCACCTTCACCGGCGCGCTGCGCGGCAACTTCCGCTGGGAATACTTCCTGATGGACCCGCTGGTGTTCATGCTGTGGAGTTCGGTCGCGGTGGCGATGCTGTTCTGGGGCCGGGGCGCGTTCTGCGGCTGGCTCTGCCCGTTCGGCGCATTGCAGGAACTGACCAACATGCTGGCCAAGCGGCTGCACATCCCGCAGGTCGCGGTGCCGTTCGGCGTGCATCAGCGGTTATGGCCGATCAAGTACATCATCTTCCTGGTACTGTTCGGCCTGTCGCTGTATTCGCTGAGTCTCAGCGAGCAGGCGGCCGAGGTCGAACCGTTCAAGACCGCGATGATCCTCGATTTCGTGCGTACCTGGCCATTCGTGCTGTATGCGCTGGTGCTGCTGTTCGCCGGCCTGTTCATCGAGCGGTTCTTCTGCCGCTATCTGTGCCCGCTCGGCGCGGCGCTGGCGATTCCGGCCCGCATCCGCATGTTCGACTGGCTGAAGCGCTACCGCGAATGCGGCAATCCGTGCCAGCGCTGCTCCAACGAATGCCCGGTGCAGGCGATTCATCCGGAGGGCAACATCAACCCCAACGAGTGCATCCAGTGTCTGCACTGCCAGGTGCTGTACCACGATGACCATCTCTGTCCGGTGATGATCCAGAAGCGCCTGAAGCGCGAGCGTTTCGCGGCGTTGTCGTCCGGCACCGTCCCGCCCGCCGCCACCGGCAAATCCGCCGCCGCGCGGGCTCCGGGCTCCTGAGTGCGGCAACATTGACCGATATCAATGCCGCCGCGCCCAACTGGTACAATGTGCGGTCATGAGTTCTTGGCAAAGGAGAGCCCGATGGCCAGCGACCACACCGCCACGCCCGGCCAACCCACCACGCAGCCCGGCGACGCCCCGCAGGAGACCCGCGCCGGCCTCGGCCGCCGTGGACTGCTCGAAGGCTCCGCCCTGATCGCCGGTGCCGCGGGTGCGCTCGCCGGCGGGCTGACCGGCTTCTCGCGCCGCGCCCTGGCACAGCCCGGTGCCGCCGCCGGTGGCCAGAGCGTCGAGGTGCGCCCCGGCGACCTGGACGAGTACTACGGCTTCAACAGCAGCGGCCAGACCGGCGAGGTCCGCATCATGGGCCTCCCGTCGATGCGCGAGTTCATGCGCATCCCGGTGTTCAACCGCGACAGCGCCACCGGCTGGGGCCTGACCAACGAAAGCCGAAAGGTCCTCACCGAGGGGTTGCTGCCGGAGTCGAAGGAGCACCTGAAGGACAAGGGTGGCGTCTTCCACAACGGCGATGCCCACCATCCGCATATGTCGTTCACCGACGGCACCTATGACGGCCGCTATATCTTCATCAACGACAAGGCGAACTGCCGGGTGGCGCGCATCCGCTGCGACGTGATGAAGTGCGACAAGATCATCGAGGTGCCGAACGCGTCCGACATCCACGGCCTGCGGCCGCAGAAATTCCCGCGCACCGGCTACGTTTTCGCCAACAGCGAGCACATCATCCCGATCCCCAATGACGGCTCGGTGCTGGATGACGACAAGAGCAAATACTGGGCAGTCTACACCGCGATCGACGGCGACACCATGAAGGTCGCCTGGCAGGTGCTGGTGGACGGCAACCTGGACAACACCGATTGCGACTACCAGGGCAAATACGCCTTCTCCACCTGCTACAATTCCGAGAAGGGCTTCAACCTCGCCGACATGACCTCCGCCGAACAGGACTGGGTGGTGATCTTCAACCTCAAGCGCATCGAAGCGGCGGTGAAGGCCGGCGACTTCAGGACCATGGGCGGGGTGCCTGTGGTCGATGGCCGGCACGGCTCGAAATACACCCGCTACGTTCCGGTTTCCAACAACCCGCATGGCATGAATACTGCGCCGGACGGCATCCACGTGGTGGCCAACGGCAAGCTGTCGCCGACCGCGACGGTGCTCGACGTGCGGCTGTTCGATGATCTGTTCGACGACAAGATCAAGCCGCGCGATGTGGTGGTGGCCGAACCGGAACTCGGCCTCGGGCCGCTGCATACCGCGTTCGACGGCAAGGGCAACGCCTTCACCACGCTGTTCATCGACAGCCAGGTGGTGAAGTGGAACATCGACAAGGCGCGCCGGGCGTTCAAGGGCGAAAAGGTCGACCCGATCCTGCAGAAAATCGATGTCCACTACCAGCCCGGGCATAACCACAGCTCGATGGGCGAAACCAAGGAAGCCGATGGCAAGTGGCTCGTTTCACTTAACAAATTCTCCAAGGACCGCTTCCTTCCGGTCGGCCCGCTACACCCGGAGAACGACCAGCTGATCGACATCTCCGGCGACGCGATGAAGCTGGTGCATGACGGCCCGAGCTTCGCCGAGCCGCACGACCTGTGCATCGTGCATCGCTCGAAGGTCAATCCGATCATGATCTACAAACGCGACGACCCAAGCTGGGAGGATGTGCGCCAGCAGGCCGCCATCGACAAGGTGAAGCTGGAGGAGGCGGCGCACGTCATCCGCGACGGCAACAAGGTGCGGGTCTACATGACCTCGATCGCGCCGCAGTTCAGCCTGGAGAAGTTCACCGTCCAGCAGGGCAACGAGGTGACGGTGGTGGTGACCAACCTCGACGACATCGAGGACCTGACGCACGGCTTCACCATGACGCGGCATGGCGTGGCGATGGAGATCTCGCCGCAGCAGACCGCCTCGGTCACCTTCATCGCCGATCGGCCCGGTGTGCACTGGTACTACTGCCAGTGGTTCTGCCACGCACTGCACATGGAGATGGCGGGGCGGATGATCGTGGAGCCGCGCAAGACATGATCCTGACGCGGCACCTCGATCGGGTGCCGCTCGCCACGGCGATCTTGCTGGCGCTGGCCCCGACGGCGTTCGGGGCCAGCATTGCCGTGTCGGCCGGCCCCGGTCATCTCCAGGCGGCAATCGCCGCCGCCGCACCCGGCGATGTGCTGGAACTCGGCGCGGGCGTACATCCCGGCCCGATCGTGCTGGACCGGGCGGTCACGCTCGCCGGCCAGCCGGGCGCGGTGATCGACGGCGGCCGTCATGGCCGGGTGATCGAAGTCACCGCGCCGGGCGGCGTCGTGCGCAACCTCACCATCCGCGGCTCGGGGCGCAATCAGGCCGAAATGGATGCCGCGGTGTTCCTCACCGCCCAGGCCAACGGCGCCGTCGTGCAGGACGACACCATCGAGGACAGCCTGGTGGGGGTCTATGTGCATGGTGCGACGAATGCGATCGTCCGCGGCAACCGCATCACCGGCTGGAACGCACGCAACCGCAACGAGAGCGGCAATGGCGTCTATGTCTGGAATGCACCCGGCGCGCAGGTGATCGGCAACGACATCTCCGGCGGCCGCGACGGCATCTTCACCAATACCAGCCGCAACAACGTGTTCCGGGCCAACCGCATCCACGGGGTCCGTTTTGCGGTGCACTACATGTACACCAACGACAGCGAGGTGAGCGACAACGTCTCGGTCGGCAATCATGCTGGCTATGTCATCATGTTCTCCAATAAGCTGGTCGTCAGAAACAACCTCTCGGATCATGACCGGGACCACGGCCTGCTGTTCAACTACGCCAACAACTCGCGCATCACCGGCAACGCCGTATTGCACGGCGGCGACAAATGCGTGTTCATCTACAACGCCAACAAGAATCTGTTCGAGCGCAACTGGTTCCAAGGCTGCCGCATCGGTGTGCACTTCACCGCCGGCTCGGAAGGCAACCTGATGCGCGAGAACGCCTTCATCGGCAATCAGAACCAGGTGAAATACGTCGGCACCCGCCATATCGAGTGGTCCTCCGGCGGGCGCGGCAACTACTGGAGCGACAACCCCGCTTTCGACCTGAACGGCGACGGCATCGCCGACACCGCCTATCGCCCGAACGACATGGTCGACCAGGTGGTCTGGCGCACCCCCGCCGCCAAGCTGCTGCTCAACAGCCCGGCCGTGCAACTGGTTCGCTGGGCGCAGTCGGAATTCCCCAACCTGCACCCTGGCGGCGTCGTCGACAGCGCGCCGCTGATGCATCCGCCCACCGTCCCGGCCGCCGGGATGCCGCAAGGCAGGCAGCCATGACCGCCCCCACCGTCAGCCTCGCCGCGGTCGGCAAGGCCTATGGCCGGCAGCGCGCGGTGAGCGGCATCGACTTCACGATGGCCGCCGGCGAACGGGTGGCCCTGGTCGGCCATAACGGCGCCGGCAAGAGCACGCTGATGAAGCTCATCCTCGGGCTGATCCGCCCCACCGAGGGCCGCATCGAACTGCTCGGCGTCGACCCGGCCGGGCGAACCTCCGGCGCCGCCCGCCGGGAGGTCGGCTTCCTGCCGGAGAACGTGGCGTTCTCGCCCTCGATCACCGGCGCCGAACTGCTCGCCTTCTACGCCCGCCTCAAACGCCAGCCAGTCGCCGGCAACGCGGCACTGCTGGAGCGTGTCGGCATCGCGGAGGCAGCCGGGCGCCGGGTCGGCACCTACTCGAAGGGCATGCGCCAGCGCCTCGGACTCGCCCAGGCGTTGATCGGCCGGCCGCGCGTGCTGCTGCTCGACGAGCCAACCACCGGCCTCGACCCCGCATTGCGCCAAAGCTTCTACGAAATCCTCGACGAACTGGCCGCCGACGGCGCCAGCGTGCTGCTGGCATCGCACGCGCTGGCCGAACTGGAGCGCCAGGTTGACCGCGTGGTGGTGCTCAACCACGGCGCCAAGGTCGCCGACGGCACCCTGGCCACCTTGCGCCGCTTCGCCCCGGTCTCCGCCCGCATCCGCCTCACCCTGAAGCAGCAGCAGGGCGCGGCACCCCCCCCCGCCATCGCCGGCAACGGCCTGGTCTGGACCCGCGTCGAGGATTGCGTCTGGGAAACCCGATGCGCCGACGCCGACAAGCTCGCCCTGGTCCGCCGCCTGCTCGACGCCCCCCTGCCGCTGGCCGATATCGACGTCGTCGCCCCGTCGCTCGACGAAATCTACGCCGGCTTCCTGCGCCACGGAGCGTCGCCATGAGACAGATCGCCATCATCGCGCTGCGCGAGTTCAACGATGGCCTGCGCAACCGCCGGGTGATCGCCACCACCCTGCTGATGGCCGCCCTCGCCCTTACCCTGGCGCTGCTCGGCAGCGCGCCCACCGGTACCGTGGGCGTCGGCGCGTTGTCGGTCACTATCGTCAGCCTCTCCAGCCTGACGATCTTCCTGGTGCCGCTGATCGCCCTGCTG
>JBEPTZ010000091.1:0-17543 GCA_041691815.1 Rhodospirillales bacterium
GCCTCGGAGCGCTGGCGGATCTGGGCCGCTTCCGCCATGCGGTCGGTGATCTGCTGCTCGCGGGCGTCGATGCCATCGAGGATCGGGCGATACAGGAAGCGCTTCAGCAGCCAGACCAGGACGAGGAAATTGCCGACCTGGGCAGCGACGGTGATCCAGTCGATCGACACCGATCAGCCGCCTGCGGCCTTGAGTGCCGCGTTCCAGAACGGGTTGGCGAACAGCAGGATCATCGCCACCACGAAACAGTAGATCGCGGTGGATTCGATCATCGCCAGGCTGACGAACAGCGTGCGCGACAGGGTTGAGGCGGCGTCCGGCTGCTGGGCGATGGCGCTCAGTGCGGTGGCCGCCGCGCGGCCCTCGCCGAGTGCCGGACCGAGTGCGCCGAACGAGACGGTGAGGCCGGCAGTGAAGATCGAGACCGCGGCGATAATGGCGAGATCAGTCATGTCTGCTCCTTTGCAGGCTCCGGCGGCGCCGTGGCCGACGAGATGTAGACGGTGGCGAGAATGGCGAAGATGTAGGCCTGGATAATCCCGGTCAGCAGGCCCAGCATGTCCATCACCACCGGGAAGAAGAACGGCGCCACACCGAGCAGGATGGCGCCGATCACCGCCCCGCTCATGATGTTGCCGTAGAGGCGGATCGCCAGCGACAGGCCGCGGGAGAATTCGCTGATGATGTTGAACGGCAGCATGATCGGCGACGGTTCCAGGTAGGTGTGCAGATAGGCGCCAATGCCGCGGCTGCCGATGCCGAACAGCGGCACCGCGATCAGAACCGACAACGCCAGGGCTGCGGTGGTCGACAGCGATGCGGTCGGCGGGCGGAACCCCGGTATCACCATCAGCACGTTCGAGGTGACGATGAACAGGAACAGGCTGCCGGTGAAATACAGCAGGCGGCGGTCGGGGCGCTGGCTGATCTCGTCGATCTGCGCCTGGATGGTCAGCACGATCGCCTCCAGCGTGGTGCGCCAGCGGTTCGGCGGCACATCGGGGCGCAGGTGGCTGGTGATCAGCAGCGCCGCACCGGTGAGCAGCGCCATCACCACCCAGGTGAACAGGATGGTGGCGTTGACCCCCATGCCGAGCACGGTGAACACGATGGTGTCGTCCGGGGTGAGCTTCATGGCGGCACTCCCGGCCCGAGGCGCGGGCGCTGGCTGGCGAGGATGGCGAAGCGGGTAAGCAGGAAGCCGAGCGGGAAGCCGGTCAGCGGGGCGAGCCCCTGCAAGGCCACCCACCAGGCGGCTGCCAGCAGCAGCGCGATCCGCACCGCCGCACTCAGCAGCAGCACACCGGTCGGGTGGGCAGTGCGCAGCGCGTGGCGAATGCCGAGCGCCAGGCCGCCGAAGAACAGCGCGCTGGCCAGTGCGCCGCCGAGCAGGCCGAGCGCCAAGGCGGTCCATTGCGGCGTCATTCGCCACGCTCCTTTTCGATCCAGGCCCAGGCGATCATCACACCGACCGCCAGGCCGCCGAGCAGCAGCGCCAGGGTCCAGGAGAATTGCTGCGGCGCTTTGCGGTCCAGCCACAGGCCGAGCAGTGCGCCGGCGACGGTCGGCACCGCGATCGACCAGCCGATCATGCCGAAGGTGCCGAAGCCGCGCAGCGGGCTCGGGCCGGGGTTGCTCCGCGCGGTCTGCTTGCGGCCGGCGTCGCGGACGATGCGGTCGGTCTGGCGGTCGGGCGGTTCGGTCATGGCAGCGGCGCCCGTAGGCCGGCGAAGCGGCGCACCATGTCCGCCTCGAGACGCGACATCGCGGCGCGGGCGACCCGCTCGGCGTCCTCCATGTCGGCGAACAGCGCGCCGATGGTCTGGCGCAGGGTGTCGAGGTCGTGGCTTTCGACGCCGCGGCGCACTGCAATCTCGACGCTGTGGTCCTTCTTCACCAGCAGCCCCTCGTCGATGCCGAACACCCGCTCGCTGCCGTCGGCCAGCGTCACCAGCAGCACCGATGGCGCCAGCGCGGTGACGAAATCGATGTGGTTGGGCAGCATGCCGAAGCCGCCATTCTCGGCGACCGCGTTGAGCCGGATCGCCGGGCCGTCGAACAAGGTGCTGCCGGGCAGCCGCAGCGTCACCTGCATGTCCGTCGCCGTGCTCACGATGCTGCCATGTCGGACAGTGCGCCGATCATGTAATAGGCGCTTTCCGGCTGCTCGAAGCTGTCCTGGGCCAGGATGCCCTCGCAGCCGTCCAGCGTCTGGGCCACCGGCACCAGCCGGCCGGAGGTGCCGGTGGAGGCCGCCACGGTGGCGAATGGCTGGGTCAGGAAGCGCTCCAGCCGCCGGGCGCGGGCGACCACGGCGCGGTCATGCGCCGACAGCTCCTCGATGCCGAGCATGGCGATGATGTCGCGCAGATCCTCGTATTCGGCCAGCGTGCGGCGCACCGCGCGGGCGATGCGGTAATGCCGTTCGCCGACCACGCCGGGGGTCAACATCACTGAGCTGGAGGCCAGCGGGTCGACCGCCGGATACAGCCCCTCGCTGGCCCGCTTGCGCGACAGCACCACCGAGCCGGACAGATGCGAGAAGATATGGGCGGCGGCCGGGTCGGTGAAATCGTCGGCCGGCACATAGACCGCCTGGATCGAGGTGATCGCGCCGCTGCGAGTGGAGGCGATACGTTCCTGCAACACCGCCAGTTCGGTGGCCAGCGTCGGCTGGTAGCCGACCCGCGACGGCATCCGGCCCATCAGCCCGGACACCTCGGAGCCGGCCTGCACGTAGCGGAAGATGTTGTCGATCAGCAGCAGCACGTCCTGCTCGCGGTCGTCGCGGAACCATTCGGCCATGGTCAGCGCCGCCTTGCCGACCAGGAAGCGTACGCCTGGCGGCTCGTTCATCTGGCCGAACAGCATCACCATCTTGTCGCGCACCCCGGCGTCGCCCATCTCGCGCCACAGTTCCTCGGCCTCGCGCGAGCGCTCGCCGATGCCGCAGAACAGACTGACGCCGTGGTGATGCTCGACAGTGTTATGGATCAGTTCGCTGAGCAGCACGGTCTTGCCGACGCCGGCGCCGCCGAACAGCCCGGTCTTGCCGCCGCGTTCGATCGGCGACAGCAGGTCGATCGCCTTGATGCCGGTCTCCAGCACCTCGGCGCGCAGGATGCGGTCGGACAGCGGCGGCGGGGCGCGGTGGATCGAGCGGCGGGTGTCGGCGACCGGTGGCGGCAGCCCGTCGAGCGGGCGGCCGAACACGTCCAGCATGCGGCCGAGCACCGCCTCGCCGACCGGCACCTCGATCGGCGCCCCGGTGGCGCGCACCCGGGTGCCGAGGCCGAGGCCGCGCAACTGATCGAGCGCGATGCAGCGCGCGGCGCCGCCTTCGACGAACGACATCACCTGCAAGGCGATATCGCCGGCGTAGACCAGTTCGTCGATGCGCGGGCCGGCGCCGCTGAACAGCGCATCGACCACACCGCCGCGCACCGCCACCACGGTGCCGTGCGCCTGCGCTGCTGCGTTCCCGGTTGCCGCCATGCCGGTCAGCCCGCCGCCATGCCGCCGTCGACCGGGCACTGCGCGCCGGTGATGAAGGCGGCATCGTCCGAGGCGAGGAACAGCACCAGGCGGGCGATGTCGGCGGATTCGCCGTAGCGGGCAAGCGGGATGTTGGCCTGCAACTGGGCTTTCACGGCGCCACCGTGGCCGGGGCTGAAGCCCTCTTCCAGCGACCGCATCATGCGGGTGTTGACCGGCGACGGATGCACCGAATTGACCCGCACATTATTTGCCGCCGCCTCGATCGCCGCCGCTCTGGTCAGGCCGACGATGGCGTGTTTCGAGGTGATGTACGGCACCAGGTTCGGGCTGCCCTTCAGCCCGGCGATCGAGGACATGTTGATCACGCTGCCGGAGCGCTGCGCGTACATCACCGGCAGCACATGCTGCAACCCGAGGAACGAGCCGCGCACGTTGACCGCCATCACCCGGTCGAAATCCTCGATCGCCTGCTCGGCGATCGGTGCCACCCTGCCTTCGATCCCGGCATTGTTGAAGAAGGCGTCGATGCGGCCGAACCGTGCCACGGTGTCGCGGACATAGCGTGCGGTGTCGGCCGCGCTGGACACATCAGCGGCGATAGTGAGCAGGTCGTCGGCATGGCCCAGTTGCCTGGCCGCGGCGGCGAGGTCGCTCTCCTTCAGGTCGACCAGCGCCACCCTGGCGCCTTCGGCGAGGAACAGGCGTGCGGTTTCCAGCCCGATCCCGGCGGCGGCGCCGGTGATCAGGGCAATCTTGCCTTGCAGGCGTTGCATCGCGTCTCTCCTGTGGCGCGTATCGCGCGGTAACAACAAACTCCGAAGCCTTGCTGGCCGCCTTGCGGCCGATCAAATGCGGCATGTCGGGCCGTGCTATGCTGAATACAACAGGTCGGGTTCGGCACCGCAGCCAGGGCAGAAGCACTTGCCGGCGCTGCCCGCCCGGCGCACCGAACAGCTGCGACGCGGCAGTAAGGTGCTGGCAGTCGTCGAACATCGCTCGCCAACCTGAGCCGCGCTACGAGTCCTGGTTCCACTGCAACGCAACACTCTGAAACAACGGGTCAACATCGGTCAACAAAAATCACGCGGCCATGCGGTGGGATTCAGGAATCGACTACCGATCCGTGCAACGCCGCACCATATACCGGGCATGCGGACTTTGACGCTGCGCACGCGGCGGGCGAAAGGATTGCGAACATGGACGACACCGCCAGGCTATTGGCCACCCCCGATCCGGCGACCGGGATCACCACCAGCCCGCCGCCGGAGGTGATCGGCCCTGCCGAGCGCCTGGATCGCACGCTGCATGCCGGGATGGCGAAATTCACCGCCGGGCTGTCGCCGATCGGCCTGTCGCAGGCCTATTGGGCCTGGACACTGCATCTCGCCGCGGCGCCGGGCAAGCGGATGCAACTGGCGCACAGCGCGTTGACCGGCGCGGCCGAGGTCTGGCGGCAGGCGCTGACACTCAACCCGCAGGCCGCCGCCGTCGAGGATCGGCGGTTCGACGGCGAGGACTGGCAGGTATGGCCGTTCAACCTGCTCTACCACGCCTTCCTGGCGCAACAGGACTGGTGGCAGCAGGCGACCAGCGGCCTGCGCGGGGTCAGCCGGCGGCACCAGGCGATCGCGCAATTCACCGCGCGTCAGCTGCTGGACATGGCAGCGCCGAGCAACTTCTTCGCCACTAACCCCGAGTTGCAGCGGCGAACCTGGCAGGAAGGCGGGCAGAATCTGGTGCGCGGCGCGCAGAATTTCCTCGATGATGCCACCCGGCTGATGACCGGCCGCAAGCCCGCCGCGGTGGAAGGCTTCGAGGTCGGCGGCAACCTCGCCGTCACCCCCGGCAAGGTGGTCTATCGCAACCACCTGATCGAGCTGATCCAGTATACCCCGACCACCGGCGAGGTGCGGCCCGAGCCGGTGCTGATCGTGCCGGCCTGGATCATGAAATACTACATCCTCGACCTGTCACCGGAGAACTCGCTGGTGCGCTACCTGGTGGCGCAGGGCTTCACCGTGTTCATCATCTCGTGGCGCAATCCCCAGCCTGAGGACCGTGATCTCGGCATGGAGGACTATCGCCGCCTCGGCGTCATGGCGGCGCTTGACGCGGTCGGCCGGATCGTACCGGGGCAGCAGGTCCACGCCACCGGCTATTGCCTCGGCGGCACGCTGCTCGGCATCGCCGCCGCGGCGATGGGCCGCGATGGCGACGACCGGCTGCGCTCGCTCAGCCTGCTGGCGGCGCAGACCGATTTCACCGAGGCCGGCGAGCTGACGCTGTTCACCGGCGACAGCCAGCTGGCGCTGCTCGAAGACATGATGTGGAAGGAGGGGGTGCTGAAATCCGAACAGATGGCCGGCACCTTCCAACTGTTGAACGCCAACGACCTGATCTGGTCGCGCCGGCTGCGCGAATACCTGATGGGCGAGCGCGGCACCGCCAACGACCTGATGGCCTGGAACGCCGACGCGACGCGGATGCCATACCGGATGCACGCCGAATACCTGCGCCGGCTGTTTCTCGACAACGACCTCGCCGAGGGGCGGTTGCAGGCAGCCGGCCGGGCGGTGTCGCTGAACGATATCCGGCCGCCGATCTTCGCCGTCGGCACCGAGCGCGACCACGTGGCGCCATGGCGGTCGGCCCACAAGATCCACCAGTTGACCGATACCGACGTCACCTTCGCGCTGACCAGCGGCGGGCATAATGGCGGCATCGTCTCGCCGCCCGGCCGTCCGCGCCGGCGCTACCGGGTGCACACCACCCGCCACGGCGATCCGTTCCTCGATGCCGAGGCCTGGGCGGCGGTGGCCGAGCCGCACGCCGGCTCGTGGTGGCCGGAATGGGCGAACTGGCTGGCGGCACATTCCGGCGCGCCGGTGCCGCCGCCGGCGATGGGCGCCGACGATGCCGCGCGGAAACCGCTCTGCGATGCGCCGGGCACCTATGTGTTGCAGGTGTGAGCGCCCGCGCATACTACCGTCGTCCGCTGGCCGGCGACACCGCCAGCGGCCGTGCTACGCTGCCGGCCGGATACCAACGATGCCGCGAAGGGCGCCATGCAGTACGTCGAGAACAAGACCTATGACGAACTCCGCGTCGGCGACAGCGCCAGCATCGCGCGGGTGCTGCGCCGCGAGGATATCGAGCCGTTCGCGGCGGTGTCGGGCGAGGCCAGCCCCGACCATCGCGATGCCGACGATCTGGCGCAAAAGCTCATCGCCCACGGCATGTGGGGCGGCGGGCTGATCTCCGCCGTGCTGGGCGCCGAACTTCCCGGGCCGGGGACGATCTATGTCCGGCAAATGTTGGAATTCCACGCCCCGGTCAGCCTCGGCGACGCGGTGACGGTGCAGGTCACGGTCAGTGAAAAACGCGACAACGGCCACGTGCTGCTCGACTGCCGCTGCACCAGCGCGACCGGCGCACTGGTGATTTCCGGCCAGGCCGAGGTGATCGCCCCAACGCACAAGCTCCGCCGCCCGCGCGTGGTGCCGGCGGAGGCGCATCTGCATGAGCGCGGCCTGCGCTACCGGCGGCTGATCGAGGCCGCCGCACCCTTCCCGCCGGTGCGCACCGCCGTCGTCCACCCCTGCGACGCCCGCTCGCTCAGCGGCGCCATGGCGGCGCGCGACGAGCGGCTGATCGTGCCGGTGCTGATCGGTCCACAGGCGCGCATCCAGGCGACCGCAGCGGCGGCCGGCATCGACCTCCAGGGCGTCGAGATCGTCGACACCCCGCACAGCCACGCCTCGGCTGCCGAAGCGGTGGCCCGCGCCCGCTCCGGCGATGTCGCCGCATTGATGAAAGGCGCGCTGCACACCGACGAGATCATGGCCGCGGTGGTCGACGCCTGTACCGGCCTGCGCACCGAGCGGCGGATCAGCCACGTCTTCGTGCTCGACGTGCCGCACTACCCGAAGCCGCTGTTCATCACCGACGCGGCGATCAACATCGAGCCCGATCTCGACGTGAAGCGCGATATCATACAGAACGCCATCGACTTGGCGCACGCGCTCGGTATCAAGACCCCGCTGGTCGCGGTGCTGTCGGCGGTGGAGACCGTCACCCCGACCATCCGCTCGACCATCGAGGCAGCGGCACTCTGCAAGATGGCCGAGCGCGGCCAGATCACCGGCGGCCTGGTCGATGGCCCGCTGGCGTTCGACAACGCTGTCTCGCTCGACGCCGCCCGGGCCAAGGGCATCGTCTCGCAGGTGGCCGGCCGGGCCGATATCCTGGTAGCGCCCGACCTGGTCTCCGGCAACATGATCGCCAAGCAGTTGATCTACCTCGCCGGCGCCGAAGCCGCCGGTCTGGCGCTCGGCGCGCGGGTGCCGATCATCCTGACCAGCCGCTCGGACGGCACGCTGTCGCGCGTCGCCTCGGCGGCGCTGGCCAAGCTGTTCATCGCCCGCTCCGCCGCCAGGCTGGCCAAGGTGCTGGCGTGAGCGAAGCCCTGACCCTGGTGCTCAACGTCGGCTCATCCAGCATCAAATTCGCCGCCTACCATGCCAACACCCTGGCCCTGCTGCTGCGCGGCGAACTCGACGGCATCGGCCAGGTCGAAACCCGGCTGTCCATCCCGCACGATCCAGAAGCCCTGATGGCCGGCACCGTCGCCCGCGACGAGCAGGACCACGGCCCGGCGCTCGACTGGCTGCTGGCGCTGCTGGCCGAGCGGCTGGCCGGCCAGCATATCGCCATGGTCGGCCATCGCGTCGTGCATGGCGGCCGCGCCTTCACCGCCCCGATGCAGGCCGATGCGGCGGTACTCGACGAACTCCGCCGCCTCATCCCGCTGGCGCCGACCCACGCGCCGCAGAACATCGCCGGTATCGTCGCAGCCGGCCGGATCTGGCCGGACGCACCGCAGATCGCCTGCTTCGACACCGCCTTCCACCGCACCCAGCCCGAGATCGCCCGCCGCTTCGCCCTGCCGCGCAAGCTGCACGACGAAGGCATCGAGCGCTTCGGCTTCCACGGCCTGTCCTATCAGTTCATCGCCGAATCACTGCCCGCCCTGTCCCCCGCCGGCGCCCAGGGCCGCGTCGTCGTCGCCCATCTCGGCAGCGGCGCCAGCATGTGCGCCATGCACCACCGCCGCAGCGTCGCCACCACCATGGGCATGACCGCACTCGACGGCCTGATGATGGGCACCCGCTGCGGCGCGCTCGACCCCGGCGTGCTGCTCTACCTGCTGCAGCAGCGCGGCCTCAGCGCCGAGGCGGTCAGCGACCTGCTCTACAAGCAATCCGGCCTGCTCGGCGTGTCCGGCATCAGCAGCGATCTGCGGGTGCTGGAAAACAGCGCCGCCCCGCAAGCCGAGGAAGCCCAGGCGCTGTTCGCCTACCGCGCGCAGCAATCTCTGGCCTCGCTGGTTGCCGCCGTCGGCGGGCTGGACGTGCTGGTGTTCACCGGCGGCATCGGCACCCACTCCGCCAGCATGCGCGCCCGCATCTGCGCCGGCCTCGGCTGGCTGGGCGCGGAGCTCGATCAGGCGCGCAACGCTGCCGGCGGCGCCGGGCTGCACACCAAGGCGTCGCGCGTCGAAATCCACGCCGTCGAGACCGACGAGGAGATCGTCATCGCGCGGGCCTGCGCAGAAAAGTAGGCAAGCGGCGCTTTTTTGTAAAAAAGCGCGCAAAAAACTTCGTCCCCTGGAGTCTCGGACCGACGTCCGAGACTCCAGGGGATGAAGTTTTTTTGCTTCTTTGTTTTCAAACAAAGAAGACCTGCTTCCTGATTTCCCCCCAACACCGCAACGAGCCCTGCTTGAACAAACAGTAGCCAATGCGAATCGCCCAGATTATCGTCTCGTTCTTGAACGGGAGACACGGGCCATGAAAGCCTATCTGGCGGAACTTGTTGGAACCTTTGTGCTGGTGCTGGGCGGTGTTGGCGCCGCGGTGCTCGCCGGCAGCCATATCGGCTTTGCCGGCGTGGCGCTGGCGTTCGGGCTCGCATTGCTAGCCATGGTCTACACCATCGGGCCGATTTCCGGCTGCCACATCAACCCGGCCGTCACCCTCGGGCTGTTCCTCGCCGGCAAGTTTCCCGCCACCCGCATTCCCGGCTACTGGATCGCGCAGATCATCGGCGGGATCATCGCCGCCGGGGTGCTCTATCTGATCGCCAGCGGCCAACCGCATTTCGATGCCGTCGCCAGCGGCTTCGGCAGCGATGGCTACGGCGCGCGCTCGCCCGGCCAGTTCAGCATGACCGCCGCGTTCATCTGCGAAGTGGTGATGACAGCGTTCCTGGTGCTGACCGTGCTCGGCGCCACCGACGTGCGGGCGCCGGTGGGCTTTGCCGGCCTGGCGATCGGGTTGGTGCTGACGCTGATCCATCTGGTGTCGATCCCGGTAACCAACACCTCGGTCAACCCCGCCCGCAGCATCGGCCCGGCGCTGTTCGCCGGCACCGCGGCGATCGACCAGCTATGGCTGTTCATCATCGCCCCGCTGATCGGCGCCGCCCTGGCCGCCGGCATCTACGCGCTGATCCGCGAACCCGACGATGTCATCGCCGCCAAGGTGGCGGAACAGGCGCTGCCGCGCGAGCAGCAACAGCGGCGCGACCAGTAAGGCCGAAGGCAAGCAGCGCTTTTTTGTAAAAAAGCGCGCAAAAAACTTCATCCCCTGGAGTCTCGGACCGATGTCCGGGACTCCAGGTCATGAAGTTTTTTTGCTTCTTTGTTTTCAAACAAAGAAGACTTCATTACGGCACTTTCTCCGCATCCCGTAGCACCACGTAGATTGCCGGGATCACCAGCACTGTCAGCAGCGTCGACGACGCCACGCCGAACAGCAGCGAGATCGCCAGCCCCTGGAAAATCGGGTCGGAGAGGATCGTTGCCGCCCCGATCATCGCCGCCAGTGCGGTCAGCAGAATCGGCTTGAACCGCACCGCGCCGGCGTGCAGCACCACTTCGCGCAGCGTGTCGCCGGGCTGCGCGCCGTGGCGGATGAAGTCCACCAGCAGGATCGAGTTGCGCACGATGATCCCGGCCAGCGCGATGAAGCCGATCATCGAGGTCGCGGTGAACGGTGCGCCGAACAGCCAGTGCCCCAGCACGATGCCAACCAGCGTCAGCGGAATCGGCGTCAGGATCACCAGCGGCAGTTTGAAGCTGCGGAACTGCGCCACCACCAGGATATAGATGCCCAGGATCGCCACCCCGAACGCCGCCCCCATATCGCGGAAGGTCACGTAGGTGATCTCCCACTCGCCGTCCCACAGCACCGCGGGCTTGCTCTCGTCCGGCGGCTGCCCGCGCAACCGCACCTCCGGCTTCGGCAAACTACCCCAGTCATGCTGGTCGATCAGCTTGCCCACCGCCAGCATGCCGTAGATCGGCGCCTCGTAGGCCCCGGCCAGGTCGGCCATCACCATATCGGTGAACACCGCGTCGCGGCGGAACAGCACCGGCGAACCCGTCTCCTGGCTCGCATGCACCACCTGGCCCAGCTCCACCACCGTCTTGGCGCCCGGCACGGTGTTGGCCGGCACCGGCGTCGAGGCAAGCTGCTCGCTCCATGACAGGTCGCGCTTGGGCAGCCCGATCACGATGGCGATCGGGTCGCGCTCCGGCCCACGGTGCGAGTAGCCGATGCGGATGCCGCCAAATAATGACTGGATGGTGTCGTAGACATCGCTCTGCTCGACGCCGAAATGCTCAAGCTGGTCCTGGTCGATCGCCAGCCGCAGCCGCGGCCGCGGATGGCCCATGCTGTTGCTGACATCGACGATATACGGCACCTGCTTGAACAGCCGCTCCACTTCCAGCGCCACCTTGCTCCGCGTCGCCGCATCCGGCCCATACACCTCGGCCAGCAGGGTCGAGAGCACCGGCGGCCCTGGCGGCACCTCCACCACCTTCAGCGTCGCCTGCGGCGGCAGCGCCATGGCGTCCAACTGGCGGCGCAGGTCGAGCGCGATGGTGTGGCTGCTGCGGCCGCGGTCTGCCTTGTCGGCCAGGTTGACCTGCAACTCGCCGAGTTCCGGCGACTGGCGCAGATAGTAATGCCGCACCAGCCCGTTGAAGTTGAACGGCGCCGGCGTGCCGGCATAGGCCTGCACGGTGCGCACCTCGGGCAGCTTGCCGGCGATCGCGGCGGCGGCAAACAGCACGCGTTCGGTGTCCTCCAGCGTCGCCCCGGCGCGCAAATCCACCAGCACCTGCAACTCGGATTTGTTGTCGAACGGCAGCAGCTTCACCGTCACGTTCTCGGTGTAGAACAGCGCGCACGCCGCCACCGTCGCCAGCCCGACCGTGACCAGGAACACCCAGGCCCGCGTCCGCGTCGCCAGCAGCGGCGCCGCCACCAGGCGATACACCCGCCCCAGCCGCCCCTCGCCGTGCTGCACTTCGGCGGCACCGGCCTTCGGCGCCAGCTTCAGCATCAGCCAGGGCGCCACCACCATCGCCACGAAGAAGCTGAACAGCATCGCCGCCGACGCGTTGGCCGGAATCGGCGCCATATACGGCCCCATCATACCAGAGACGAACAGCATCGGCAGCAGCGCGGCGATCACCGTCAGCGTCGCCACCACGGTCGGGTTGCCGACCTCGGCCACCGCCTCCACCGCCGCCTCGCCACGGCTGCGGCCGTCATGCATACCCCAGTGCCGGGCAATGTTCTCCACCACCACGATGGCGTCATCGACCAGAATGCCGATCGAGAAGATCAGCGCGAACAGGCTGACCCGGTTGATCGTGTAGCCCATCAGGTTGGCGGCAAACATGGTCAGCAGGATGGTGGTCGGGATCACCACCAGCGTCACCACCGCCTCCCGCCAGCCGATCGCCAGCCAGATCAACAGCACGATCGACAGCGTCGCCAGCCCGAGATGGAACAGCAGCTCGTTGGCCTTGTCGTTGGCGGTCTGGCCATAGTTGCGCGTCACGTCCACCTGCACGTCGGGCGGAATCAACGCGCCATGCATCGCCTGCACCCGGTCCAGGATCGCCCGCGCCACCACCACCGCATTGGCCCCGCCGCGCTTGGACAATGCCACACTCACCGCCGGCACCCGACGCATGCCGTCCCTGGTTTCGGCGAGATTCCACACCCGGCTCTCGGTCGGGCTCGGCCCCACCACCACGCGGGCGACGTCCTGCACATAGACCGGCCGACCGTCGCGCGTGGTGATCAGCAGCAGGCCGATATCGGGGATGCCGCGCAGCGTCTGCCCGGCCGCCACCGTCATCTCGCGGCCATTGTCGCGCACCTGCCCGGCGATAAAGCTGCGGTTGGCATCGCGCACCTTGGCGATCAGCTGCTGCAAGGTCACCCCGAACAACGACAGCTTTTCCGGGTCCGGCTCGACGCGGATTTCCTGCGGGCTGGTGCCGGCGATATAGCTGGCGCCGATATCGGCCACCTTGGCCAGCTCGGTCTGCACCTTCACCGCCAGCTGATACAGGTCCTTGTCGTTCCAGCGCGCGGCGGCTTCCGGCTTCGGTGACAGGGTCAGCACCACGGTCGCCACATCGTTGATGCCGCGCCCGACGATCAGCGGCGGGCTGATGCCGGTCGGGATGCGCTCCATATTGGCGCGGATCTTCTCATCCACGCGCAACACCGCGGTGTCCTCGTCGGTGCCGACGTCGAACCGCGCCGTCACCATCACCTGGTCGTCCTGGGTCTGGCTGTAGACGTGATCCACACCCCTGATCGCCTTGACGATGGTTTCCAGCGGCTTGGTCACCAGTTCCACCGCATCGGCCGCCTTCAGCCCGTTGGCGGAGACCATGATGTCCACCATCGGCACGCTGATCTGCGGCTCCTCCTCGCGCGGAATCACCGCCAGCGCGATCAGCCCGGCGGTGATCGCCGCCAGCAGGAACAGCGGCGTCAGCGGCGAGCGGATGCTGCCATGCGCCAGCCAGCCGGAAATGCCGCGCTTCACGGCGTGCCGCCGCCGGCCGGCCGCACCAGCACGTCGCCGTCATGCAGGCCGGAGAGAATTTCGATGCCGTCCGGCATGGCCGGCGTCGGCCGCTCCCGCCCGCGCTGCACCGGCACCTCCACCGTGGCGGCACCCTGCAACAGCACATAATCCAGGCCGTAGCGGGTGCGGATGAACGCCTGCGGGATCACCATCGCCTCGCGATGCCCGGCGGCGATCCACACCCTGATCCGCTCGCCGACGAAATAACTGCCGAGACCGGCCACCACCGCGTCCGCCACCACCCGCCCGGCCTCGATCTGCGGATACACCAGGCTGATCCGGCCGAACTGCGGCACCTTACCTTCAGCGCCGGTCAGCACGCCCTGCAACGCCCGCCCATCCAGCCGCACCGGGTCGCCTGTGTGCATGAACGCGGCATGCCGCTCCGGCACCCGCAACCGCAGCACGTAGTTATACTCGGCGATGCTGGCGATCGCGTCGCCGTTCAGCACCACGGTGCCCCTGGTCACCGGCACCGCCAGCACCCGGCCGGCGGTCGGCGCCAGCACCTGGCCCTCCTGCATCTGCTGGCCGATCACCTGGCGCTCGGAAATCCGCGCCCGCAACTGCGAGTTGGCGACGTCCAGCGCGGTGCGCGCCTGGTCCAGCGTGGTGCGCGGCCCGGCGCCCTGGCGGAACAGCGTCTCGGCGCGGGCAACGTCGCTCTGCGCCTGCGCCAGTTGCGACTGCAATCCGCCGATCTGCGCGTCGATCGCCGCCTGTTGCAGCACCAGCTTCTGGTCGGCCACCTCGGCGATCACCTGGCCGGCAGTCACCGCATCGCCATCCTTCACCAGCAACTCGGCCACCGTGCCGCCGAGCCGCGCCCGCGCCGGCACCACGTTCAGGCTCTCGACGGTGGCGAACACCGCCTTCTCGTCGGCCACCTGGGCGGCGTGCACGGTAAAACTGTCGGCCGCCTGCGCCGGCATCGCGAAGCCCAGCAGCATCGCCGCCAGCAGAACATGGGACCGCATGCGCTCACCCCCCATCTGTCGCGCCGCCGGGTTCGCTGCCAGTCGCAGCCTCCCCGGGTACGCAGAAAAACGCGTAGACGGTCTCCAGCACACGCTGCGCCGGCGCGCTGGTAATCGAGTACCAGATCGTCTGGCCGTCACGCCGCCCGGCCACCAGGCCATCGCGGCGCAGCAACGCCAGATGCTGCGATGCGGTCGACTCGCGCACCCCCAGCCGCCCGGCGAGATCACCCACCGAGCGCTCGCCATCGAGCAGCTGGCACAGGATCAGCAACCGATACGGATGCCCCAGCATCTTGAGGAACTCGCTGGCCCGCTCCGCCGAGGCGGTCATCTGTTCTAGTTTCACTTTCATACTTGCGTAAATACGAAATTACGAATATGATGTCAATACATGCTTACCCGAGCCCAACGCAGCGGAGAAAGTCATGGCGGAAATTGTTGTCCTGGGCGCCGGCCTCGGCGGAACCCTGATGGCCTACGAGCTGGCGGACCAGTTGCGGCCGGAGGACCGGCTGACGGTGATCGGCCAGGGTGCGATCTATCATTTCGTCCCCTCCAACCCGTGGGTCGCGGTCGGCTGGCGGCAGCGCGCCGATATCGAGATCGACCTGGTGCCGGTGCTGAAGAAAAAGGGCGCCCGCTTCCTGACCCAGGGCGCGGCCCGGGTGCATCCGGCGGAAAAGCGGGTGGAACTGACCGACGGCGAGAGCGTACCTTATGACTATCTGGTGATCGCCACCGGCCCCGATCTGGCGTTCGACGAAATCCCCGGCCTCGGCCCATCCAGCGTGCATGAAGGCGGCGAGACCCAGTCGATCTGCCATGTGGCGCACGCTCAGGACGCACACACCGCGTTCGAGGCATTCTGCGCCAACCCCGGCCCGATCGTGATCGGCGCGGTGCAGGGTGCCTCCTGCTTCGGCCCGGCCTACGAATTCGCCTTCATCATCGAAACCGAACTGCGCAAGCGCAAGATTCGCGATCGGGTGCCGATGACCTACGTGACCCCGGAGCCCTATATCGGCCATCTCGGCCTGGACGGCGTCGGCGATACCAAGGGGTTGATGGAAAGCGAATTCCGCGCCCGCCACATCAAATGGATCACCAACGCCAGGGTGTTGGGCGTCGCCAACCACGTGATGACCGTCGAGGAGGTGAACGAGGACGGCAGCAGCAAGAAGACCCACGAGCTGCCGTTCGCCTATTCGATGATGCTGCCCGCCTTCCGCGGCGTGCCGGCGGTGCTGGGGGTGGAGAAGCTGACCAACCCCAGGGGCTTCGTGCTGATCGACCAGCACCAGCGCAACCCCGCCTATCCGGAGATCTTCGCCATCGGCGTCTGCGTTGCCATCCCGCCCACCGGCCCCACCCCGGTGCCGGTCGGCGTGCCCAAGACAGGGTTCATGATCGAGTCGATGGTGACTGCTACCGCATTGAATATCGGCGCTTTGTTGCGCGGCGAGCGGCCGCGGGCGCGGGCCACCTGGAATGCCGTCTGCCTGGCCGATTTCGGCGACAGCGGTGTGGCGTTCATCGCCCAGCCGCAGATTCCGCCGCGCAACGTCAACTGGGCATCGAAGGGCGCCTGGGTGCATCTGGCCAAGGTCGGGTTCGAAAAATACTTCCTGCGCAAGGTGCGCAGCGGCGAAAGCGAACCGTTCTACGAGCGCTTCCTGATGCGCCAGCTCAATCTCGAAAAACTCAAGGAAACCAAGGTGGAGTGACCAGCATGGCCCATGTGGTCTGCCCGCATTGCGGCGCCGTCAACCGCGTGTCCCCCGAGCGCCCGGCGCTGCAGGCGGTGTGCGGCGGGTGCAAGGCGAAGCTGTTCGACGGCACGCCGGTGGCGGTGGATGCCGCCGGCTTCGAGCGGCATCTGCGCTCGGATGACATCGCGGTGCTGGTCGATGTGTGGGCGCCGTGGTGCGGGCCATGCCGGACGATGGCGCCGAATTTCGCCCGCGCGGCGGCGATTCTGGAGCCGGAAATGCGGCTCTTGAAGCTCAATTCCGACGAAAATCCGGCAATTTCGGCCCGCTATGGGGTGCGCGGCATCCCCGCCCTGCTGCTGTTCAAGGGGGGCAAACTGGCGGCGCAGACCGCCGGCGTGATGACGGCGACGCAAATCGCCGGCTGGGCGCGGCAGAACCGCGCCAACTAGTTATGTCGCATAACAATCGGAGTTTACCATGACCATCGACAATGCCGTGATGTCGCTCGCCGGCGCGATGGTGCTGCTTGGCACCGCGCTGGGCTGGTGGGTCAGCCCGTACTGGCTGCTGCTGCCGGCCTTCGTCGGCGCCAACCTGTTGCAGGCCGGCTTCACCGGCTTCTGCCCGGCCGCGCGGATCTTCAGGCGGCTCGGCCTGCCATCCGGCTGCGCCTTCAGATAGGCCGTGCAGCCCCGGCATGCAGGCGGGCCGGTTGCTGCGCCGCCTGGATCGGGCTAGCGTCCCGGGAGGCGTTTTGGCACAGTAACGGGTTATCGCATTTGGCAGAATCGCGCGTCATCGCGTCTGGTGCGGCGGCGGGCGGGCCGGCCGGATTGCTGGATGTGTCGGGCCTGACGGTGCGGTTTGCCACCGAGCGCGGCCCGTTCACCGCTGTCTCCGGGCTCGACCTGGCGATCGCCGAGCGCGAGACCGTGGCCGTGGTCGGCGAAAGCGGCTCCGGCAAATCGGTGACCGCACTGGCCATCACCCGGCTGCTCGACTTCGCCGGCGGGCGCATCGAGGCCGGCAGCATCCGCTTCCGCGACCGCGCCGGCGCCATGCACGATCTCGCCACCGAAAGCCAGGATGTCATGCGCCGGCTGCGCGGCCCGGAGGTCGCGATGGTGTTCCAGGAGCCGATGACCAGCCTCAACCCGGTGCTGCGGGTCGGCCTGCAGATTGCCGAGGCGGTGGAACTGCACCAGGGGCTCGACCGCACCGCCGCACTCGCCGAGGCGCGCCGCATGCTGGAACTGGTGCGCATCCCCGACGCCGCCAGCCAACTCAGCCGCTACCCGTTCCAGCTCTCCGGCGGCATGCGCCAGCGGGTGATGATCGCCATGGCGCTGTCCTGCCGGCCGCGCCTGCTGATCGCCGACGAACCCACCAC
>JBEPTZ010000092.1:0-17405 GCA_041691815.1 Rhodospirillales bacterium
GCCCTCCTGGCAGAGTGCGACCAGCAGGTTCGGCCGGCTGGCCTCCAGCAGCGCGTCCTCGGTCAGCGTGCCCGGCGTGATCAGCCGCACCACCTCGCGCCGGATCAGCGTCTTGCCCGCCTTGCCGGTGCCGCGCGCCTTCGGATCATCCATCTGCTCGGCCACCGCGACGCGAAACCCGCGCCGGATCAGCCGCGACAGATACGCCTCGGCGGCATGCACCGGCACGCCGCACATGCGGATCGGCGCGCCGGCATGCTCGCCCCGGCTGGTCAGCTGAATGTCCAGCGCGGCCGCCGCCTGCTCGGCATCGCCGAAAAACATCTCGTAGAAATCGCCCATGCGGAAGAACAGCAGCGCATCCGGGTGCGCTGCCTTGGCGGCGAACCATTGCGCCATCGCCGGCGTGGCGCCCTCGGCGGTCGGCACGGCGGCGCGGGGTTTCTCGTGGCTCATACCCATCCTGTAGCCGCCCGCGCCGCATCTGCGAAGCGTGCCACTTCCCCCGATGCCCGTTGTGCGCTCATGATGCGGCAACGACGCAACGTTCTTCGGGGGATGTCCAATGGCTGATGGCAATAACGACTCGCGCACCGCGCGCGTTTCCGGCGAGGAAGCGCTGGCCATGCACGCCATGCTGCCCGCCGGCAAGCTCGCCATCCGCCTCACCAAGCCGCTCACCACCGCGCGCGACCTGTCGCTGGCCTACACGCCGGGCGTCGCCGAGCCATGCCTGCGCATCGCCGCCGACCCGGCGCTGGCCTACGACTACACCAGCAAGGGCAACATGGTCGCGGTGATCTCCAACGGCACCGCCGTCCTCGGCCTCGGCAATCTCGGCGCGCTGGGCGCCAAGCCGGTGATGGAGGGCAAGGTGGCGCTGTTCAAGCGCTTCGCCGATGTCGACGGCATCGACCTGTGCATCGACACCGAGGACGTCGACCAGCTGGTCAACGCGATCCGCTATCTCGGCCCCAGCTTCGGCGGCATCAACCTCGAAGACATCAAGGCCCCCGAGTGCTTCGTGGTCGAGCAGCGGCTGCGCGAACTGATGGACATCCCGGTATTCCACGACGACCAGCACGGCACCGCCATCGTCACCGCCGCCGGGCTGATCAACGCCTGCCACCTCACCGGCCGCGAGCTGCGCGACACCCGCCTGGTGGTCAACGGCGCCGGCTCGGCCGCCATCGCCTGCGTCGAGCTGGTCAAGGCGATGGGCATGCGCTCCGAGAACATCATCATGGCCGACACCAAGGGCGTGCTCTACCAGGGCCGCACGGAGGGCATGAACCAGTGGAAATCCGCCCACGCCTCCACAACCAAATGCCGCACCCTGGCCCAGGCGATCGAGGGGGCCGACGTGTTCTTCGGCCTCTCCGCCAAGGGTGCCCTGACCCAGGACATGGTGCGCAGCATGGCGCCGCGGCCGATCATCTTCGCGATGGCCAACCCCGACCCCGAGATCACCCCCGAGGAGGCCCGCGCCGCCAGCCCGGACGCCATCATCGCCACCGGCCGAAGCGACTACCCCAACCAGGTCAACAACGTGCTCGGCTTCCCCTACATCTTCCGCGGCGCGCTCGATGTGCGGGCCAGCACCATCAACGAGCCGATGAAAATCGCCGCCGCCGAGGCGCTGGCGCTCTTGGCGCGCGAGGACGTGCCGGACGAGGTGGACGCCGCCGGCGAGGGCCGCCGCCTGCAATTCGGCCCGGAATACATCATCCCCAACGCCTTTGACCCGCGGCTGATCAGCAGCCTGCCGCCGGCCGTTGCCCGTGCCGCGATGGACAGCGGCGTCGCCCGCAAGCCGATCGCCGATCTGCGCCGCTACGCCCGCGGCCTGTCGGGCCGGCTCGACCCCACCGCCAATGCGCTGGACAGCATCTCCGAGGCGGTGCGCGCCGACCCGCGCCGGGTGGTGTTCGCTGAGGGCGAGGAGGACAAGGTGGTGCGCGCCGCGGTCGCCTTCCGCAATGCCGGCTACGGCACCCCGGTGCTGATCGGCCGCGAGGACCGGGTCTGCGCCACCATGGCCTCGCTCGGCCTCGGCCGCGTCGAGGGCATCGAGATCCACAACGCCCGGCTCTCCCAGGCCAACCAGAAATACGCCGACTTCCTGTTCAAGCGTCTGCAACGCAAGGGCTATCTGGTGCGCGACTGCCAGCGCATGGTCAACCAGGACCGCAACGTGTTCGCCGCCTGCATGGTCGCCACCGGCGACGCCGACGCCATGGTCACCGGCCTCACCCGCTCGACCGCGGTCTGCCTGGAGGATATCGGCCGGGTGATCGACACCGCACCCGGCGCCACCAGCTTCGGCCTCACGCTGATGCTCGGCGAGCGCGGGCGGACCACCTTCATCGCCGACACGCTGGTGCATTTCCGCCCCAACGCGCAGGAACTGGCCGATATCGCCATCGGCGCCGCCGCCACCGCGCGCCGGCTGGGCCACGAGCCGCGGGTGGCGCTGATGTCGCACTCCACCTTCGGCAGCCAGATGCACGCCGCCGGCAAGGTCATGCAGGACGCGGTGGCGCTGCTCGATGCGCGCGGCGTGGATTTCGAATACGACGGCGAAATGAGCCCCGACGTGGCGCTGGATGCCTCGTACCGCGCGCTCTACCCGTTCTGCCGGCTGACCGACTCGGCGAACATCCTGGTGATGCCTGGCCTGCACTCGGCGCATATCACCTCCCGTCTGGCGCCGAGGCTGGGCGGCGGCGGCACCATCGGCCCGCTGCTGATCGGCCTCACCCATCCGGTGCAACTGGTCACCATGGACGCCTCGGTGAGCCAGATCGTCGATATCGCCACGCTGGCCGCCCACCAGGCGGTGATGGCCTGAGCCGCCGCCGCCACCACGGGTCCGATCAGCGCCGGGGCCACGACTGAAACATTACGAATGGGTCATGCCATCCGCCGGCATTGCCGCCGCCGCGGCGGTGATGTCGACGGCAGCCGATGGTATCGCGACTGGCCATGCGGCATATGCCGGCGCTTGGCCACCGTTTCCGGCGCCTGCCGCATCGCCCCACCAACCGGCTATATTGATGAAAAACAACAATAAATCGCGTTCGAACGGTCCCCGGAGCGGTGCGAAAACATCGCGAGATTGGCAATGCTGCTGGTTCCGGCAGAAGAAAATGCAAGGCAAGTCAATTTGATTCAAGAAAATTACGTACGAAGATAGATCGGCAGCCCCACCGGAAATGCACCCCGACCCGGTTTGATTTTGCCCCGGCTTCGCGCCATGTTCCTGCCCGGGAGAGTGTGGCAACGCAACGAGAGACGCTTCCGGGCGCCGAGCGCTAACGTAACAGGCCATCCCGTCATGCGCACTGCCCGCCGGTGCGAAGAACAAGGGAAGGAAACATCGCTATGACCAATATGAGACGCAGGACGCTGCTCGCCGGCGGCGCCGGTCTGGCCGCCGCCGCCGTGCTGGCGCGGCCCAACATCGCCCGCGCCGCGGACAGCAAAACCCTCGAGGTATGGTGGAACCAGGGCTTCTACCCGGCCGAGGACGCCGCCTTCCACGCGCTGGTCGCCGAGTGGGAGAAGCAGAGCGGCATCAAGATGAACCTGTCGATGGTCACCGGCGCGGCACTCGACCAGAAGGTGGTCTCGGCGCTGACCACCGGCACCGTGCCCGACCTGATCTATTCCGATGACGGCGCCGCGCTGGCCCTGCCGCAGGCCGCCTGGAACAGCAAGCTGGTTGACGTCTCCGATGTGGTGGAGACGCAGAAGAGCGAATACAGCGATACCGCGCTGCGTTCCGCCCAGTACTATGACAACGTCGCCAAAAAGCGCTCGTATTTCGGCGTGCCGTTCAAGGCCCAGGCGCTGAACATCCCGATGTGGAAGCCGCTGATCGAGATGGCCGGCTACCAGATGTCGGACATCCCGACCACCTGGGACAAGTTCTTCGCCTTCTTCGAGCCGGTGCAGGAGAAGCTGCGCGCCAAGGGCCAGCGCCACGTCTACGGCCTGGGCTACACCATCTCCACCAACGGCGCCGACCCCAACAACCTGTTCAACCAGTCGCTGATCGCCTACGGCGGCGAAGGCATCGTCACCCCGGACGGCAAGCTGCATGCCGACGACGCGAAAGTGCAGAAGGCGCTGGTCGACACGCTGAACATGCTGGCGATCCCGTACATGAAGGGCTTCGTGCCGCCGAGCGCGGTCAACTGGGGCGACGGCGACAACAACAGCGCCTTCCATTCCAAGGGCGTGGTGATGACGCCGAACGACACCATCTCGATCTCCACCGCGGTGATGGACAACAAGCAGTGGTACTACCACGACATCGTCACCGCCCCGATGCCGCTCGACAACAGCGGCCAGCCGGTGAAGGTGATGCTGAGTGTGCCGCAGGGCTTCATCCCCAAGGGCGCCAAGAACATCGACGGTGCCAAAAACTTCCTGCGCTACCTGATCCAGCCGAAGAACCTCGATAACTACCTGCAGCAGGCCCGCGCCCGCTGGCTGCCGGTGATGCCGAGCATCGTCAAGAACGACCCGTACTGGACCGACGCGCAGGACCCGCACCGCGTGGTGGCGATCAAGCAGGGCGTGCTTGGCCCGACCACGGTGTGGCCGTCGGTCTACAACCCCGGCTACGCCCAGGTGGATGCCAACTACGCCTGGCAGGTCGCGGTCGCCGATGTGATCCACGGCATGAAGGCCGAGGATGCGGCCGCCAAGGCGCTCAAGCAGGCGACCGAGATCTTCGCCAAATACCAGACCGCCTGAACCGGAGAGCGCGGGCATGGCAGACAGCTCGGTGGCGGCAGCGGCAAACGCCGCGCCGGTGCGCCATGCCCGCTCGTTCTGGCGGGGCGGGCTGCAGGGCTCGGACAGCATCTGGGCGCTGGCCTTCCTGGTGCCGTATATCGCGGTGTTCGTGCTGTTCGTCATCTACCCGGTCGGCTACGGGCTGTGGCTGGGGCACAACCCGGCGCTCTATGTGGCGCTGTTCTCCGACCCGATCTACCTGAAGACGCTGGTCAACACCGTGGTGTTCCTGGCCATCGCGGTGAACCTGCATCTGTTCCTGGCGCTGCTGCTCTCCGGCTATTTCCTGCAGAAAAGCCGCTGGGTGAAGGCCTTGCTGCTGGTGTTCATCCTGCCCTGGGCGGCGCCGGCGATCCCCACCTTCCTGTCGATCCACTGGATGCTCAACGGCGAGTGGGGCCTGATCAACAACATCCTGTTTCACGTCTTCGGCGTCGATAACGGCCCGCCGTGGCTCACCGAGCGCTGGCTCACCTTCAGCATGGTGATGGTCTCTTACATCTGGAAATGGACGCCGTTCTGGACGGTGATCCTGATGGCCGGGCGCACCGCCATCCCGCAGGACGTGATCGAGGCGGCCGAGGTCGACGGTGCGGTCGGCGTCCGTCGTTTCATCTACATCACCTTCCCGCTGCTGGCCAATCTCTACCTGATCTGCACGCTGCTTTCGACGATCTGGACGCTGGGCGATTTCAACACCGTGTTCTTCATCAGCGGCGGCGGGCCGGCGCTGTCCACCAACGTGCTGGCGACGCTTGGCATCCGCGACGCCTTCACCATCGGCCAGCCCGATCTCGGCATGGCGGCGGTGATGTCCGCCCTGCCGCTGCTGATTCCGCTGGTGATCCTGCTGATGCGCCGGCTCAGCCAATCGAGGGTACAGCTATGAGTGCCGCCGCCCTGACTCAAGCTGGCACGCCGGCCAACCCAGCGCGCCGGCGGAGGGCGCGCCGCCGGCGGCTCTCCATCGCCGGCCAGGTGCTGATCGGCATCGTGCTGCTGATCTGGACCCTGCTGCCGCTGTACAACATGGTCGAGGTGGCGCTGCGGGCGAACGGCGAAGTGTTCAGCGACACCCTGTTCCCGCCGCATCCCACCCTGATGGGCTTCTGGACGGTGCTCACCGAGAACTACTGGTACGTCGAGCATTTCTGGCGCGAAATGGGCAACAGCCTTTATATCGGCGTCGGCACCACGGTGCTGACGCTGCTGATCGGCACCATGACCAGCTACGTCATCGGCCGGCTGCGCATCAAGGGCGCCTGGATGGTCAGCAACGCGGCGCTGCTGACCTATGTGATCCCGATGTCGTTCCTGGCGATCCCGTTCTATCGGGTGATGCAGAATTACGGCCTCGGCGACAATCTCTGGGCGGTGATCCTGGTCGAGGTGACCTTCGCCACCCCGTATGCGATCTTCATCTTCACCGAATACGGCGCCGCCCTGCCGCTGGCGCTGGACGAGGCGGCGCGCGTCGATGGCTGCAGCCCGTTCGGCATCTACTGGCGCATCTACCTGCCGCTGATGGCCCCGGCGATGGTCGCGGTCGGCGTCTACGCGCTGCTGCTGGCCTGGAACGAATACCTGTATCTGATCCTGCTGCTGTCCAGCGACCACAACATGACGGTGCCGGTGGCGCTCGGCAAATTCCTCAACAGCGACGAGGCGCCGTGGAACCTGATGATGGCCACCGCGGTGATCTACGCGCTGCCGCCGATCGCCATCTACTACGCGTTCCGCCGCTATATGGCACAGGGCCTGACCATGGGGGGCGTGAAGGGGTAGGCAGGAAGCAGCGCTTTTTTTCAAAAAAGCGCGCAAAAAACTTCATCCATGGTCTCGGTGATGCCGCCACACCGAGACCATGGATGAAGTTTTTTTGCTTCTTTTTGTTCACAAAAAGAAGTCTTCCTTATCTTCGCCTTTCCGCCACCACCAGGTACACCCCGGCGACGCAGATCAACCCGGCGCCGGCCCACACCGCCGGCAGCGGAATCTCGCCGAACACCAGCCAGCCGAGCAGGAACGCCCACAGCAGCGCGCTGTATTCCACCGTCGCCATCACCGCCGCCGGCGCCATCCGCGCCGCCTCGAACAGCGCGAACTGGCCGATCCCGCCCAGCACGCCGACGCCGGCCAGCAGCAGCAACTGCCAGGGCGTCGGCGCCACATAGGTCGCCGCCGTCGCTATCCCGGTCAGCACCAGGAAGCAGACATTCTGGTAGAGCATCTGCAGCATCGAGCTTTCCAGCCGGGCGATCTGGCGCATCAGCACGATGGCATAGCCCCACAGCACGGCTGCGATCAGCACCAGCACGGTGGCCCAGGACAGCTTCACCCCCAGCGGATCGCTGGCCAGCAGCACCCCGGCGAAGGCGATGATCAGCGAAATCCACCGCGCCCGGGTGACCTTCTCCCCCAGCAGCCGGATCGCCAGCAGCGTGGTGATGATCGGGGCGCTGAAATACAGCGTCAGCAACTGCGCCAGCGGCAGGGTGCGGGCGGCGCTGTAGTAGCAGAGCCAAGCGGTCAGCGTCAGCACGCCGCGCCCGAGCAACGGCAGCTTCAGCGTCGTGGTCACTGCCGAGGCCAGCAGCTTGCCGCGCCCGATCACCAGGCAGGCGAACACGATGGTCAGGCTGCGGAAGAACAGGATCTGCCAGACCGGCAGGAACGCCACCAGGTATTTGTTGGTCGCGTCATGCAGCGAGAACAGGCTGTAGGCCAGCACCCCCAGCAGAATCCCGGTCATCACCCGCTCGGTGCTGCCGCTCACTCCACCGCACCGCGCAACGCGGCGCCTGCCGCCAGCGGGCACAGCGGCAGGCAGGCGGCCAGCATCGCCGTCAGCAGCAGCAGATGCGGCCGCACGCTCAAGCCGAACGCTGCCGCATCGGCCGCCCCCGCGCCGAAGATCAGCACCGGTGCGGCCAGCGGCAGCACCAACAGCGGCAGCAGCACGCCGCCGCGCCGCGCCCCCAGCACGATCGCAGCACCAGCGGTGCCGAGCAGCGATAATACCGCGGTGCCCGGCAGCAATCCGGCCAGCAGCGCCGGGATCGCCGCGTCCGGCATGCGCAGCATCACCGCCACCGGGGCGGCCGCCAGCAGCAGCGGCAGGCCGGTGATCAGCCAGTGCGCCACCGCCTTGGCCAATGCGATCGCCGCGGGCGGCAGGCCGCTCAGCAGCAACTGGTCCAATGATCCGTCATCGAAATCAGCGCCGAACAGCCGGTCGAGCGGTAGCAGTGCCGCGAGCAGCGCGCAGACCCAGACGATGCCCGGCGCCAGACGTCCCAGCACCTCCGGGGCTGGCCCGATGGCCAGCGGAAACAGCGCAGCGGCGAGAAAAAAGAACAGAATCGCGGCAAAACTGTCACCGCCATGGCGCAGCGAGAGGCGTATCTCGCGCCCGATCAGGCCGAAAAACCGGCTCATCCGAGGCGCAACTCGGCGGCATCGGGCAGCGGCAGCGGCAGATGCGTCGCGGTTATAACCATCCCGCCTACGTTCCGATGCGCTGCCAGCATGTCACCGAACCGGGCGACGCTGGCGGCATCCAGCCCGAGCGTCGGCTCGTCCAGCAGCCACAGCTTCGCCTCGCTCAGTGCGAGGCGGGCCAGCGCCAGCCGCCGCTGCTGTCCGGCCGACAGCATGCGCGCCGGCAACTCGGCCAGCGGCCCCAGCGCGACCGCCGCCAGCGCCGCCGCCACCGCCACCCGACCACCCCAGAAAGCCAGGTTTTCCGCCACCGTCAGCCCCGGCTTCACCGCGTCCTGGTGGCCGAGATAGGCAACCTGACGGGCATGGCCGGTGCGGTCGGCCAGCACGTCCTCGCCGTCCAGCAGCAGCCGCCCGGCCTCGGCGCGGCCCAGCCCGGCCAGCAGCCGCAGCAGCGTTGACTTGCCGGCGCCGTTCGGCCCCAGCAGCAGCAGCGCGCCGCCCGCTGGCACGGTGAACGACAACCCGGCGAACACCAGCCGCTCGCCGCGGATCGCCGCCAGCCCCTCGGCAACCAGGCCGGAATTCTCCGAAACGCCGCTTTCCGCCACGAATCCCCCGAAAATCACGCGCCGCCGCCGAAACGGTCCGGGGGGCTGTGTGGACGGCCCCCAGGGTGTATGATTTAAGCCAGCCGCCGGTAACAAACACTGTCCGCCCGCCGCAGGGAATCCCTGTTGGTCGGCCGCGGACGCAACGCAGAGGCACCTTGTCATGAAGAGCATTGGGCAGGACAGTCTGAAAACCCGCCGCACGCTGACCGCGGGCGGCAAGAGCTACACCTATTTCTCGCTCGATGAGGCCGGCAAGACGATCGGTGATGTCTCCCGCCTGCCGGTCACGCTGAAGGTGCTGCTGGAGAACGTGCTGCGCTTCGAGGACGGCAAGACCTACACCGTGGACGACGCCCGCGCGATCGCCGGCTGGCTGGCCACCGCCTCCTCGACCAAGGAAGTGCCGTTCAAGCCGGCCCGCATCCTGATGCAGGACTTCACCGGGGTGCCCGCCGTGGTCGACCTCGCCGCCATGCGCGACGGCATCGTGCGGCTGGGCGGCGACCCGCAGAAGGTCAACCCGCTGGTGCCGGTCGATCTGGTGATCGACCATTCGGTGATGGTGGATTCCTACGGCGCCGCCGACAGCCTGGCCAAGAACGTGGTCAGCGAGTTCCACCGCAACGGCGAGCGCTACAGCTTCCTGCGCTGGGGCCAGGACGCGTTCAAGAATTTCCGCGTGGTGCCGCCGGGCACCGGCATCTGCCATCAGGTGAACCTGGAATACCTCGCCCAGGCGGTGTGGACCGCCGATGTGGACGGCACCAGCTATGCCTATCCCGACACCCTGTACGGCACCGACAGCCACACCACGATGGTGAACGGCATGGGCGTGCTGGGCTGGGGGGTCGGCGGCATCGAGGCCGAGGCGGCGCTGCTCGGCCAGGCGATCACCATGCTGATCCCGGACGTGATCGGCTTCCGGCTGACCGGCGAACTGCCGGAAGGGGCGACCGCCACCGACCTGGTGCTGACCGTCGCCCAGATGCTGCGCAAGAAGGGCGTGGTGGGCAAGTTCGTCGAGTTCTACGGGCCGGGCCTGGCCGGCATGTCGCTGGCCGACCGCGCCACCATCGGCAACATGTCGCCGGAATACGGCGCCACCTGCGCGTTCTTCCCGGTCGATCAGGTGACCCTGAACTACATGCACCAGACCGGCCGCGACGAGGCCCGCATCGCGCTGGTGGAAGCCTATTGCCGCGCCCAGGGCATGTGGACCGACGCCACCACGCCGGAGCCGGTGTTCACCTCCACGCTGGAACTGGACATGGGCACGGTGGAGCCCTCGATCGCCGGGCCGAAGCGGCCGCAGGACCGGATTGCGCTGAAGACCGCCTCGACCGCATTTCGCGCCGAACTGATCAAGAGCCTCGGCGTGCCGGCCAATGACGTGAACACCCGGGTGAAGGTTGAGGGCAAGAACTACGACATCACCCACGGTAACGTGGTGATTGCGGCGATCACCTCCTGCACCAACACCTCCAACCCCGATGTGATGGTGGCCGCCGGCCTGGTGGCCCGCAAGGCGCGCGGCTTCGGGCTGACCCCGAAGCCGTGGGTGAAGACCTCGCTGGCCCCCGGCTCGCAGGTGGTGACCGAATATCTCGACATGGCCGGGCTGTCGGCCGACCTGGATGCGATCGGCTACCAGACGGTGGGCTATGGCTGCACCACCTGCATCGGCAATTCCGGGCCGCTGGACCCGGCGATTGCCGACGCGATCGAGGATAACCGGCTGGTCGGCGTGGCGGTGCTGTCGGGCAACCGCAACTTCGAGGGCCGCATCCACCCCAACGTGCGCGCCAACTACCTGGCCAGCCCGCCGCTGGTGGTGGCCTATGCGCTGCTGGGCACCATGAACGAGGACATCACCACCGCTTCGCTCGGCACCTCGCGCGATGGCAAGCCGGTGTATCTGAAGGATGTCTGGCCGACCGACAAGGAGATCGCCGATATCGTCAGTGCCAACGTGAAGCGCGAGCAGTTCATCAAGCGTTATGGCGAGGTGTTCAAGGGCACGGCGCAGTGGCAGGCGATCAAGGTGGCCAGCGACGAGGCGACTTATCGCTGGTCGGACGGCTCGACCTACGTGAAGAACCCGCCGTATTTCGACGGCATCACCATGGAGCCGGCGCCGAAGGGCGACATCAAGGGCGCCCGCATCCTGGCGCTGCTGGGCGACAGCATCACCACTGACCACATCAGCCCGGCCGGCAGCATCCGCAAGGCCTCGCCGGCCGGCGACTATCTGCTGGAGCGGCAGATTGGCCAGGTCGACTTCAACAGCTACGGCTCGCGGCGCGGCAACGACGACGTGATGGTGCGCGGCACGTTTGCCAATATCCGCATCAAGAACGAGATGGTGCCGGGGGTGGAGGGCGGCTTCAGCCGCTACGTGCCGGGCGGCAAATCCGAGCCGATCTACGACGTGGCGATGCGCTACAAGGCCGAGGGCACGCCCTTGGTGATCATCGCCGGCAAGGAATACGGCTCCGGCTCGTCGCGCGACTGGGCGGCCAAGGGCACGCTGCTGCTGGGCGTGCAGGCGGTGATCACCGAGAGCTTCGAGCGCATCCATCGCTCCAACCTGGTGGGGATGGGCGTGCTGCCGCTGACCTTCAAAGACGGCATGGACCGGCAGTCGCTGGGGCTGACCGGCGAGGAAGTGCTGGACATTATTGGGCTGGAGCAACTGAGCCCGCGGATGGACCTGTCGCTGGTGATCCATCGGCCGGACGGCAAGACCGATACGGTGGCGCTGATGTGCCGCGTCGATACGCTGGATGAGGTTTCGTATTACCGCCATGGCGGCATTCTGCAGTACGTGCTGCGGGGGATGGCGAAAGCAGCCTGAAGAAAGCAAGCGGTTCTTTTTTGTAAAAAAGAACCAAAAAACTTCATCCTTTTGGATTCGGTGACGCGGCGTCACCGAGACCAGAAGGGTGAAGTTTTTTTGCTTCTTTTTGTTCACGAAAAGAAGACTTCCTTGGAGGCGAACGAGTGGCGACGATAGCGCTTGAGCGCCGGGCGAATGTGATCGTGCTCGGCAACGAGAAAGGTGGCTCGGGCAAGTCCACCACCGCGATGCACCTGATCGTGGGGCTGATGCGCGACGGCTACCGGGTGGGCGCGATTGACCTTGATGCCAGGCAGGCGACGCTGACCGCCTATCTGGCGTCGCGCGAGGCGTTCGCGCAGAGCCACGGGATTGAGCTGCCACTGCCGTTGCGGGCCGCGGTGCATCGCAGCGACGCCGACAGCCGGGCGGTGGCCGAGGCCGACGAGAAGCAGCGGTTCGAGGCGGCGATGGCGGAATTGTCGACGGTCTGTGATGTGGTGGTGATCGATTGCCCGGGGGCGGACAGCTATCTGTCGCGGCTGGGCCATTCCTATGCCGATACGCTGGTGACGCCGATCAACGACAGCTTCGTGGACTTTGCGATGCTGGCCAAGGTGGAGCCGGACAAGCACGAGGTGATCGGCCCCAGCATCTATTCCGAGATGGTGTGGAAGGCGCGCAACCGGCGCTTCGCGCGCGACCGCGGCAAGACCGACTGGATTGTGATGCGCAACCGGCTTGGCGCCTCGGAGGCGCGCAACAAGCGCGACGTGGGCGCGACCTTGGAGGCGCTGGCCAAGCGGATCGGGTTTCGCACCGTGAAGGGGTTCGGCGAGCGGGTGATTTTCCGCGAGTTGTATCTGCAGGGGCTGACCTTGATGGATGTGAAGGAGGCCGGGGGGTTGGGCATCCAGATGGGGATGAGCCATGTGGCGGCGCGGGCCGAGGTGCGGGCGCTGATCGGCGCGATCCGCAAGCCGGCGCCGAATCTGGAGTTGCGGCCGCCGGCGGCGTGAGGCGGTTGCCGATTCTGGGCGGGAAGGGTATATCGCCGCGTCTGTGCGATGCCGACGTAGCTCAGTGGTAGAGCAACTGATTCGTAATCAGTAGGTCCGGAGTTCGACCCTCCGCGTCGGCACCAGCTATTTCAATAGGTTATTTGAAGATTCGCCTGGAAAGCACGGCGGGGAGATTTGTTGGGGCAACACTGGGGCAACACAATCCGTTTGGTAGCGACGATCAAGTGCAAGGATCGAATTAAGCCTGAGATTGGTTTCCGCGCGCGACCACATTCCGCGCTACACTTGAGGACCGCTGCCCTACCCAGAGCGGTCATAGCCCCGTTCCGGAACTCCTCGGGAACATGGGCGACCTTCAAACCGCTTGAGTTTATCCCCCTGCTATCGCGCCGGTTCACTGGGCACGGACGTTAGCGACTCTTCTCGACGGGGCCATCGCCGTTTGCATACGAAAAGCCTGCGGCGGTCTACGGCGAGCGCCGGTCGGGATGATATTGGAGCCTGAGCGCAGAGTTCACCACGCGGTCGACGCGCTGGCAATTCACCGCTCACCTTCGCCGTCGCCATTCCAGCTCCCGAACCTAGACACCTGACCGAATGCATCGCGGAGCTCCCGAACCCACGACATCTCTTCGACGGTCAATGGAGCGCACCAGACCGCCTCGATCGCGTCCAGCGCCTCTGATTCATATGCCTCAAACCAGTCCCAGAGCACTATCCGAGCGTCCAGCCCCAACGCCGTTGCGAGCAGTGGGACCTTGGCGAGCGGAAGCCGCTTCCGCCCGGTCTTAATTTTTTCGATGACATCGGGGCTGTCGTAGCCAAGCTTGGCCGCCAGCGCAGACGGTGGTATCGGTCGCCGATCAATGATTCGCTTCAGATTGGCGACGAAAGCCTGTTGAGCAGAAGTTTTCATCCGTATAAATTCCAAACATGTTGAGTGTATCGAACTAATATATGTAATATTTGACAAATTACGTTGAGTATATTTAGGATATTGTTTGCCGCTCGTTGTGTATTTGTGTGATTTATTCGCCGAGAGTTTTATTCCTGATATTTCCGAAGTCATGTGAGTTCTGCGGCTCCCAGAGAGCGCATCCGTCACCACTGCCGCCCAAGCCCCACCCCACCCGCTATAGTTCCCTTCACCTTTGCCTCGATCCCAATTCAAGCGAGGCGCCTGAACGGCGGGCGCAACTCTCCGCCACCTCTCAGGTGCCTAGTGCGTTGTTAAAAATGTAAATTCAGTCAAATCCGGACCCACTCCGGCATCCGATCATAGGAACGCCTCGGAAGTATCGGCGTGCCGCCCGGCGATTACATATCAATCAGCTACTGGCAGGCAGCATCAGGTTGGCCCGATGTCGGTCGATCACGTGCGATGCCGTCGGGAGGCTTTTCTCATGGTCGCGTCATGACTCTCGACGGGCTTGGCGACTGCTGTGCCCGGCCGGTGGCGTCCCCCTAAGAGGCCGGCACGGCTCCAGCTTTGGCGAGGTGGGCGAGGTGCTCCCCGGGGCATGCACGCGCCCAGGTTTCGAAATCGGGAACCGGCCCGAATGTAACCCGGAGGCTCTTGATCCAACTCTGCTCCGCCTCGGTCAGCCCGCCTGTCGAAATGGCGTCGATTTCTGGCAACGCCTCCGGCTCGTAGGCCGCAATCCATGCTCGGATCATTTGCTGTGGGTCCTGCCCCAGAGCTCTCGCGAGTGGTGCGACCCTTCCCAGGGGAAGGCGCGTCGTGCCGCGCTTCAGCATCGTGATCATGTTGGCGCTCGAAAGACCAATTCGCTCAGCCAGGGCTGCCTGCGTCATCGGCGCGTCGTTGATCAGGCGCTCAAGTGTGGACACAAAGGCGATCTGGGCGGGGGTTTTCATATCAGGTATCTCCTTTTTGAAACGTGCTTTTCTCAGCTATATATAGGGGATTCCTCGTCGGTGATTAACGATAACTTATTGGAGATATTGAGTGATCCTATCCGCGCGTATGCCGACGGACGCGCTCAGCGCGTTTCGAGAACTTGGGGTGCGAGTAGCGGCACGGAACTGAACCTGACCTTCGGTGCCATTCGCTCGGCTACGACGCTGAAGTGCCGAGCAGGTATCGGCGCATGCGGGATGACGGATGATGCCGGCGCACCGCGAGGTCCTTTCCACGCGACGCGCCAACAGCGCCGCCTAGCCGCTCTCCCGCAGGATCACCACCGCCCCAGCCCGCCGCAACTCATCAACCAACCGCTCCGATGACAGCGTCGCCAGGTAGAGATCAGCCACGCGGCCCCCGCGCCCCGTGCGTCCGCATATCCAGCACGATCCGCATCTATCCGGGGTGCAGGTCTGGGTGGATATCGCGGATGACCCAGCGTGGGGTGCTTTTGCGGCAAGCTTCGGCCTACCTCTCAGATCCCGCCGGAAAGGAGGTTCACTTTTTAACCCCTTCTTGGGGGTGAAATACCGCAACTTCCTCTGTATCAGCAACAAATGACCCACAAAAATGGCCTAGATTTATAAATGGCATGGGGCTATACCCGTTGGTGACCTTATTGGAGGGGTCATTTATGGCCGAGATGGCAAGCAAGGTCCAGAAATGGACCCTAGTCCGGGGAGCGATCGTCAAGAAGCTCCGCATCCAACAGAAGCTCACTCGGAACGAGATTGAGGAGCGCGTCGGGCAGGGCGGTGCCGAGTTGAACGCTCAGACGCTCAAACGGATCGAGGGGAAGGGCGAGGCTCCCCACCGCCTCTCCAAGCGTGCCGCCGACGGCCTAGCTCGTGTCCTTGGGGTGGAGGTTGGCGTTTTGACTGGCGATAGGCTGGTGGAGAGTGCCCAGCTTGCGCACGCACTCTGGCCAGACCTCAAGTTGGCACTGCCGCGCAAGCTCCACAACGTCCTGGCGCTAACTAGCTACCTATACGGTGTATCGCCGGACATGGTTATTGGTAACGGGCTGCTCCTGTTCATCGTTGCGTCCGAGCGCAGCCTTGGTGCGCGTCGCCGGGCGCTGGAACAAATGCGCGAAGCGATGCATGCGGTAACGGGAAGCTGGACTGACCTGCCGCATCTTGGCTGGCACGACGTTCGAAGCGTTGGTGCCGATGAAGTAGGCCGACCTGCCGAAGAAATCCTCGCGGCCGAGGAGGATTCCGTAGCAGCTCGTGACATCCAGGGAGAGCGCACCCGCGATCTATGGCCCTCTGAATACGAGGAGGAAGTGGGGCGGGGACGCTCTCCGTTCACTGACTTCCTTGAACAGGAGGCGAGCGCCATAGGGGTTAGCGCCAGCCTATTGAATCCCTACTTGCACCCGGAGGCCTTCGTGAGTCCGGAACTCAACGAAGACGACGAGGGACCGCTGGCGTCAGCGATTGACGCCCTCGTTGGCGGCGATCGGGAACTCAAAGCCGCGATCGCGGAGTCTGATTTTATCATTCCCATGCACGCATGGATGGCGTTGCGAAATCGCCCTCTGGAACAACGGGTCTCCGCGATTCGGCGCTGGATGAATCGCGACGAATACGGGGTGGAGCAGCGCAAACTTCGCGAGGAATTGGGGGACGTCATATGAGCGCCGCGATTCAGGTCACTCACCATGCCGCATCGCGGTGTGCGCAGCGGGGATTGTCCGACGACGACTTGCGAATGGTCGAACTGCTCGGACTGGAAGTGCCTGACGGCTACCTACTGTGCGAACAGCAGGCACGGAAATTCGCCACGGTGCTGCGCCACTGTGCGGACCGGGTCGAGAAGCTGGTCGGGGCTCGGCTGGTCACACAGCGCGGCCGATTGGTCACAGCCTACCGCACGACTCGCGCCAAGCAGCGACGACTGGCCCAGCATACCTACGATAGTGCGGAGGGCTTCTGACGATGGCAAAGATTATCATGCGTATGGACCCGCAGACGGCTGCGCGAGTGATGACGTTTCTCGCCGGCGCCACGCCAGCGGAACCCTTCAAACCATCCATTCGACTGCCATCCGCGGCTTCCACGCAGACCGATGCCCGCGCGGCCACTCTCGCCCTGCCTCCCCGATATGCTCGCTCGACCGGTCCAATCCCATATGAGATCTTCGGGCACAGGCGCAGTGAAACAACAGCCAATGCTGTCGTCGTCGACATCCTCGGTGAATTAGCGCGTCACTTCCCTGCCGGGATGAACGATGTGGCTACCGCAGTGGCGTCACGGTCAAGGGCCTACATCGCCCGCAGTCGCGAAGCGCTTATTCCTGGAAGACCTGATCTCGCCGAAAGGGCGATCGAGTTTGCGGCGGGTTGGTTCGTCGACACGAACGTGGCGAACCGCGACAAGCAAGCAATCGTGGATAAGGCATGCGGGGCCCTCGGATTGGTGTTTGGACACGACGTGAAGGTGCAATTCCCGAACGCCTGAGGACCGTCTTGCTGGCCTCGTTCGTTGCACAGCCCGCGCAGTGGTTCGCCACTCAAGTTTGCCAATAGGAACGTCTGTATCAACGTGCGCCCAAATTCGTTCTGGATGCCCGCGCACCTCACCCCAGCCGCGCCAGCACATTGCGCACCGCAGTCGCCGTCCATGCGCCCCCCCCGAGCCGTCATAACCCCCCTTGATGGTTAGCTCTACGGCAGCCTGAGCGAGGCTCAGGCCGCCCGACCCGGTAGCGTCCGCGGAGGTGGTGGAAATTCGGCCGCCGTGAGGGTGTAGGCGGAG
>JBEPTZ010000093.1:0-17354 GCA_041691815.1 Rhodospirillales bacterium
ACCCCCCCCCGCCCATCGCTTTGGGGGGCCGGTGGGGGGGGCTGTTTTTTTTTAAAAACTGACCGTTGGTGCACACATAACACCCCCGGGGGGGGCCCCGCCCCCCCACCCCGCCAGGGGCCGAGCCCCTGGACCTCTATGACGACAGCGCGGCGAGGCCGTCGGCCTCCAGGCGATAAGTGCTCCAGCCATCCTTCGGTCGGCCGCCGAGCGACTGATAGAACGCAATCGCCGGCGCGTTCCAGTCCAGCACACTCCAGTCCATCCGGGTGCAGCCCTGCGCCACCGCGCGCGTCGCCAGTTCGCCGAAAATCGCCCGCCCGATGCCCTTGCCCCGCACCTGCGGCTCCAGGAAAATATCCTCCAGATACAGCCCCGGCCGCCCGGTGAAGGTGCTGAATACGAAATAGTACAGCGCCATCCCCACCGGCTGCCCGCCCAACTCCACGATCATCACCCAGGCCCGCTGCGGCGTGCCGAACAGCGCCCGGCGGAAATCCTCCTCGCTCGCCACCGCCAGTTCCGGCAACTTCTCGTATTCCGCCAGCCCCTGCACGAAGCGATGCACCAGCGCCTCGTCGCCCGGCGCCGCATCGCGAAACGCCAGCCCGGCCGGCGCCACCTTGCCGCTCACAGCATGAGGCTCATCGGGTCTTCCATGATGCGTTTGAACTCCGCCAGCCACTCGGCCCCCAACGCCCCATCCACCACCCGATGATCCACCGACAAGGTGCAGGTCATCACCGTGGCAATCGCCAGCGCGTCATCCTTCACCACCGGCCGCTTCTGCCCGGCCGACACCGCCAGAATCGCTGCCTGCGGCGGATTGATGATCGCCGAGAAGTCGCTGACGCCATACATCCCCATATTGGAGATCGAGAACCCGCCGCCCTGGAACTCCTCCGGCTTCAACTTGCCGGACTTCGCCCTGGCGCCCAGATCCTTCATCTCGTTGCTGATCGCAGCCAGCCCCTTCTGGTCGGCCCGCCGCACGATCGGCGTGATCAGCCCCTCCGCGATCGACACCGCCACCGAGATATCCACATCGTCGTACATCACGATCGCATCCTCGGTCCACGACGCGTTCACCCGCGGCACAAGCCGCAACGTCACCGCCGCCGCCTTGATGATCAGGTCGTTGACCGACAGCTTGAACGCCCCCGCCCCATCGTTCGGGCTCTTGGCGTTCAACTGCGCCCGCAGCTTCAGCAGCGCGTCGATCTCGATATCCATCGTCACGTAGAAATGCGGAATGGTGGATTTCGCCTCCACCAGCCGCCGCGCGATCACCCGACGCATCGTGGTATGCGGCACCAGCGTATGCGGTGCGGTGATCGCCACCGCCGCCACCGGCTTCGGCGCCGCAGCAGGCGCCGCAGCCGCCACCGGCGCCGCCTTGCCGCCAGCCAGCGCCGCCTCCACGTCCACCCGCACGATCCGCCCGCCAGGCCCGCTGCCGGCCATGCCCGACAGATCCAGCCCAGCCTGCTTGGCCATCCGCCTGGCCAGCGGCGACGCCACCACCCGGCCGCCTCCAGCCGCAGCGGGCACTGCCGCAGGTGTCGGCGCCGCCTTGGGCGCCTCCTGCTTCGCTGCCTCAACCTTCGGCGCCTCGGCTTTCGCTGCCGCCGCCTTCGGCGCAGGAGCGGCCGCCGCCGCATCCGGCACCGCCTCGCCCGCTTCCACCAGCACGGCGATCGGCTGGTTGACCTTCACCCCTTCGGTGCCATCGGCCACCAGGATGCGCCCGAGCACGCCCTCGTCCACCGCCTCCACTTCCATCGTCGCCTTGTCGGTCTCGATCTCGGCGATCACGTCCCCGGCGCGCACCGCCTCGCCTTCCTTCTTCAACCAGCGCGCCAGCGTCCCCTCGGTCATCGTCGGGCTCAGGGCGGGCATCAGGATATTGGTGGCCATGGCGGCAATCCCCTCGGAGTCGAGTTTTTCAGACGATCTTGCGCACCGCGTCCACCACCCATTCGGGCTGCGGCAGCGCCAGCTTCTCCAGGTTCGCGGCATACGGCAGCGGCACATCCACCCCGTGCACCCGCACCGGCGGCGCATCCAGCCAATCGAAGCACTGCTCGATGATCTGCATGTTCACCTCCGCCCCGATGCCGGCGAACGGCCAGCCTTCCTCGACGGTGACGATCCGGCTGGTCTTCTTCACGCTCTCCACGATGGTCGCGGTATCCAGCGGGCGCAGCGTGCGCAGATTGATCACCTCGGCGCTGATCCCCTGCTCGGCCAGCGCCTCGGCCGCCTTCAGCGCCACGCCAACCATGATCGAGAACGCGACGATGGTCACATGCTCGCCGGCCCGCTCGATCTTGGCCTTGCCGATCGGCAGGATGAAATCCGGGTCGGTCGGGCAATCGAAGCTCTGCCCGTAGAGCAGCTCGTTCTCCAGGAACACCACCGGGTTCGGGTCACGAATGGCGGCCCGCAGCAGCCCCTTGCTGTCCGCCGACGACCACGGCGCCACCACCTTCAACCCCGGCACATGCGCGTACCAGCTGGCGTAGCACTGGCTATGCTGTGCCGCCACCCGGCTGGCCGCGCCGTTCGGTCCGCGGAACACGATCGGGCAACCCATCTGGCCGCCCGACATATACAGCGTCTTGGCCGCCGAATTGATGATCTGGTCGATCGCCTGCATCGCGAAGTTGAACGTCATGAACTCCAGGATCGGCCGCAGCCCGTTCATCGCCGCGCCCACCGCCATGCCGGTGAAGCCATGCTCGGTAATCGGCGTGTCGATCACCCGCTTTTCGCCGAACTCCTCCAGCATGCCCTGGCTGACCTTGTAGGCGCCCTGGTACTGCGCCACCTCCTCGCCGATCAGGAACACCCGGTCATCGGCGCGCATTTCGGCGGCCATCGCATCGCGCAACGCCTCGCGCACGCTGAGCGGCGCGGTCTCGCCCCAATCCTTGTCCGGTGCAGCGGCAGCCACGGCAGGGGCCGCCGCCGGCGCGTGGGTCGCCGCCGGCGCCGGAGCCGGTGCAGCAGCCGGCTTCGGGACCGGCGCCGCCGCAGCGGTCTCGCCCTCGGCGCCCAGCACGGCGATCGGCGCGTTCACCGGCACCCCCTCGGCCCCTTCCGGCACCAGGATCTGCAGCAGCTTCCCTTCGTCCACCGCCTCCACTTCCATCGTCGCCTTGTCGGTCTCGATCTCGGCGATCACGTCGCCGGCCCGCACGTCGTCGCCGACCGCCTTCAGCCAGCGGGCCAGCTTGCCCTCGGTCATGGTCGGGCTCAGCGCCGGCATCAGCACCTGGGTCGCCATCGGCTCAGCCCTCCAGCAATACGTCGGTGAACAACTCGGCGGGGTCTGGCTCCGGACTCTGCTGCGCAAAATCCGCCGCCTCCTGCACGATCCGCTTCACCTCGTCGTCGATCTTCTTGATGTCGGCCTCGGCCACCCCCAGCCCCTCCAGCTTATGCCGCGCCCCCTCGATCGGGTCATGCTCGGTGCGCATCTTCTGCACCTCCTCGCGGCTGCGATAGCGCGCCGGGTCGGACATCGAATGGCCGCGATAGCGATAGGTCATCACCTCCAGCAGATACGGCCCAAGGCCGGCCCGGCAATGCGCCACCGCGGCGGCGGCGGCGTCATGCACCGCCTCCACATCCATGCCGTCCACCTGCACGCCGGGGATGCCCCAGGGTGCGCCGTTCTGCGACAGGTCGCGCGACGCCGTCGCCCGGTCCACCGAGGTGCCCATGCCGTATTTGTTGTTCTCGATCACGAAGATGCACGGCAGTTTCAGCAGCGCCGCCAGGTTGAAGCTCTCGAACACCTGGCCCTGGTTGGCCGCACCATCGCCGAAATAGGTGGCGCACACCCGGTCGTTGCCGCGATACCAGTTGCTGAACGCCAGCCCGTTGCCCAGGCTCACCTGGGCGCCGACGATGCCGTGCCCGCCGAAGAAATTCTTCTCCTTGCTGAACATGTGCATCGAGCCGCCCTTGCCGCGCGAATAGCCGTCGCGCCGGCCGGTCAGTTCCGACATCACGCCGCGCGGCTGCATGCCGGTGGCCAGCATATGGCCGTGGTCGCGATACGAGGTGATCACCTGGTCGCCTTCGCCGAGTGCGGTCTGGATGCCCACCACCACGGCTTCCTGGCCGATATACAGGTGGCAGAATCCGCCGATCAGCCCCATGCCGTAAAGCTGCCCGGCCTTCTCCTCGAAGCGGCGGATCAGCAGCATGTCGTGATATGCGGCCAGCAACTGCTGCTGCGACAGCCCACCCGCCGCCCCGGCGCCCGACGACGGCCTTGCGCCGCTGCTGGCTTTCGTCTTGCCCCGCTTCTTCGCGTCCGGTGCCTTGCCCATGCGTCGCTCCCGCGCCTGTCTGCGTCCACTGAGCGCAAACAGGTAGCCGCACTGCCGCCGCACGGCAAGCGCCCTTGCGCAAAAGCCTTATGGTGCAATGCAATAGAGCGGATTAACCGAATTTCAGTTAATTGCTTGTCCGGCCCAGCCCTCGTACCGCCGAATCGGGGTTTCATTTCGCCAGCGCCGGCCAAGGCGCAATATTATTTCAGCGCTCGCGGTGTTTTTGTAGCGCGATTTTCGCTCAATACAGCCGCTTGTCCTGCGCATACGGCACCACGATGTCGGCCGGGTCGGAAAGATTCAGCATCGCCCGCACCCGTTCGTCCAGCGCATCGCGGTCAAGCTGGTCGGCGCGCAGGCCGCTCACCCGCCGGTCCCAGACACTCACCTCGGTCTCGGCGCGCTGCAGTTGCGCCTTGGCCGCCGCCAGGTCCTGCTGGCGCAGCGCGTAGCCGTTCAGCCCGCGCGCGCCCTGGGTGGCGCTCCACATGAAATACCCCGCCACCGAAGCAAACAGCAGCGGCCACATCAGCCCCGCCGCCCTGCGCTTCACCGAACGTCTGAAACTCATCGCGCACCCATTGCCGCGTCAATCCGAACCCTGAGCATAATCCCGAAACCAGCGGGCGCATAAGGAAAAATCGACCGCGCCTGACATCAGCCACGCCGCGGCACGCCCCAGGAGTCTGCAAGCCCGCAACCCAGCCGCCGGCAATTCCACAACAACGCCAAAAAACGCTCGCCATCGGCAATCCCGGCTCAGCCGCGCCACCGCTGCGCGCAACGTATCGCTTGCCAGAACGGTCGCCGCGCCCTATCCCCAGGCCCTCACCAACCGGCCACCGGAGGGATGCATGCCAGCCACCGATCTGCGTCGCCGCCGTGGGCCCTGCCAGGCCCCGTGATCCAATGATCGCGGGGCGGGCCGAAACCTTGCCCTGACGCCTCCCAGCGTCCACCGCAGGCCATCGCTCGCCCGAATTCCCGCCGCCCGCGCACCACGCGGGCCGCGCCCCTTCCGGTGAGACGACCCCCATGAGCCTGCTGCAGATCCGCAACCTCGGCGTAATGTCGCCACGCCCGCTGTTCCAGAATCTCGACCTCGCACTGCACGAAACCGACCGCGTCGGCCTGGTCGCCGGCAACGGCGCCGGCAAAACCACGCTGCTCCGCTGCATCGCCGGGCAGATCGAGCCGACCACCGGCGACATCACCCGCCGCCGCGCGCTGCGTATCGGCCTGGTCGAGCAGGATATTCCGGCCACGCTGCTGCCGCTCCCCCTCAGCGAAGCCATCCGCCGCGCCTTGCCGCCCGCCGAGCGCGAGAACAATGCCTGGAAGGTCGGCCTGGTGCTGGACATGCTCGAGACCCCCGAGCCGATGCGCGACCGCCCGCTCACCGCGCTGTCCGGCGGCTGGCAACGCCTGGCGCTGATCGCCCGTGCCTGGATCGCCGAGCCGGACCTGCTGCTGCTCGACGAACCCACCAACCATCTCGACCTGCAGCGTCTCGCGGTGCTGGAAAACTGGCTCAATCACGCCACCGACGGCGTCGCCATGCTGATCGCCAGCCACGACCGCCGGTTCCTCGACCGCTGCACCAACCGCACCCTGTTCCTGCGCGCCGGGCAGTCCCGCCTCTACGCCCACCCGTTCAGCCGCGCCCGCCAGCTGCTGGCCGAGGACGACGCCGCCGGCGAGGCCAGGCTCGCCCGCGACGCCAAGGAAGTGGATCGCCTGCGCCGCAACGCCGGCCAGCTGCGCAATATCGGCATCAACAGCGGCAGCGACCTGCTGCTGAAAAAGTCCAAATACCTCATCAACCGCGCCGAGGCGCTGGAACACACCCTGCAGCCGATCGAACAACCGCGCAGCGGCGATATCCGGCTGGGCAATCGCGGCACCCATGCCAAGGTGCTGCTGCGGCTGGAGGATATCGTGGTCGCCACCCCCGATGGCCGCCCGCTGTTCCGCACCGGCAAATTCACCCTGTTCCAGGGCGACCGGGTGGTGCTGAACGGGCCCAACGGCGCCGGCAAATCCCGGTTCATCACCTTGTTGCGCCATGCCACGCTGGGCGGCGAGAGCGTCCCCGGCCTCACCGCCAGCCCGTCGCTGGTGGTCGGCTACCTCGATCAGCACATGTCGCAACTGCCGCCAGACCGCACGCCGGAGGATTTCATCACCGCCCGTTTTCGCCTCGGCGACCAGCGCAGCCTCAGCCTGCTGGCCGGCGCCGGGTTCGACATCGCCACCCAGCGCCGCCCGATCGCCCAGCTCTCAGGCGGCCAGAAATCCCGCCTGGGGCTGCTCGCGCTGCGGCTCGAAATGCCGAATTTCTACCTGCTGGACGAACCGACCAACCATGTCGACATCGCCGGGCAGGAAGCGCTGGAGGCCGAAATCCTCGCCCAGCAGGCAAGCTGTATCCTGGTCTCGCATGACCGGTTTTTCGTGCAGGCAATCGCGACGCGCGTTCTTGGCATCGAAAATGGGAAGTTAAAGGAAGCGTAGGAAGCAGTTCTTTTTTGGAAAAAAGAACCAAAAAACTTCATCCCCTGGAGTCAGCTCCAAGGGATGAAAAGTTTTTTTGCTTCTTTTTGTTCACAAAAAGAAGAGCTTCCTGCCCTTGATCACCCGCATCACCTCGCCCCGGTACGCCAGCAGGATGAACCCCGCGCACATCCAGGTGAGGCAGGCCCGGGTGAACAGCCGGCCGCCGTCATGGTACGGGTCGATCCCCAGCGGACTGACCACATGGAAAAAGATCGCGCCGGACATGATCGCCAGTGCCAGTGCCGCACCGTAGATCCGCGTCCATGGCAACAGCACCAGCAGCGAGGCGGTGATCTCGCCCGTCGCCACCGTCAGCCGCATCGCCTTCTCGTGCCCATGCAGGGAAAGCCAGTCGGTCAGCACGGTGAACAGCCACACCGAGCCTTCATTGCCGGTCAGCTTGTACTGCTCGTACCACAGCAGCACATAGGCGATGTACAGCGCGGCAAGCCAGGTCAGCGTCTTCAGCGTGCGGTCCATGGTCCGGCTCCAATGTTGCGTCGCGGGGGAGAGACACCGTTGCCCGGCCAACATTACACGCCCCCGTTCCGCGCCGCGCACGAGTGTTGTATGGACCGGGCATGACCCCACTCTGCTCCGCGCCCTAGATGTTCGACATCGCCATCATCGGCGGCGGCATCAACGGCACCGCCATCGCCCGCGACGCCGCCGGCCGCGGCTGGCGCGTGCATCTGTGCGAACAGGGCGACCTGGCCGGCGCCACCTCGTCGGCCTCCACCAAGCTGATCCATGGCGGGCTGCGCTACCTGGAATATTACGAATTCCGCCTGGTGCGCGAGGCGCTGATGGAGCGCGAGGTGCTGTGGGGCATCGCGCCGCACATCATCTGGCCGCTGCGCTTCGTGCTGCCGCATCACAAAGGCTTGCGCCCGGCCTGGCTGCTCCGCCTCGGGCTGTTCCTCTACGACCATATCGGCGGCCGGCGACGCCTGCCCGCCACCCGCACCCTGCGGCTGGACCGCGACCCCGCCGGCGCGCCGCTGCGCCCGGAGTTCAGCCGCGGCTTCGAATACTCCGATTGCTGGGTGGAGGACTCTCGCCTGGTCGCCCTCTACGCCCAGGATGCCGCCCTGCACGGCGCCGAGATTGCCACCCGCACACCCTGCACCGCCGCGCATCGCATTGAAAACGGCTGGGAACTCACCCTGCAGCCGCAGCACGGCGAACCCCGCAGCATCCAAGCCCGCACCCTGGTCAACGCCGCCGGCCCGTGGGTGGCCGAGGTGCTCGGCACCGTCATTCACATCAACAGCCGCGCCCGGGTCCGCCTGGTCCAGGGCAGCCATATCGTGGTGCCGAAGCTCTACCAGCACGACCGCTGCTACATCTTCCAGAACGCCGACGGCCGCATCTTCTTCGCGATTCCCTATGAGCAGGACTTCACTTTGATCGGCACCACCGATCAGGACTATCACGGCGATCTCGCCCAGGTGCGGATTTCCGACCCCGAAATCGCCTATCTCTGCGCCGGCGCCAGCGAATATTTCCGCCAGCCTGTCACCCCCGCGATGGTGGTCTGGAGCTATTCCGGCGTCCGCCCACTCTACGACGACGGCGCGAGCAGCGCGCAGGCGGCGACGCGGGAGTATGTGCTGGCACTTGATGAGTCCGGCCCGGCCTGCCTCAGCGTGTTCGGCGGCAAGATCACCACCTCTCGCCGGCTGGCCGAGGCGGCGCTGGCCAAGCTGGCCCCGCATCTGCCGCCGGAGCGTGCGAAAACAAAGGGTTGGACCGGCGTCGAAGCGCTGCCCGGCGGCGATTTTCCGCGCGACGGCTTTGCCGAACTGGTCGCCGGGTTGCGCCGGGACTACGCTTTCCTGCCCGAACCCACCGCCCGGCGGCTGGCGCGCGCCTATGGCACGCGGGCGCGGATGATACTCGGCGAGGCGCGGGCGATGACCGAGCTTGGCGAGGTGTTCGGGGCTGACTTTACGGCCGCTGAATTGCGCTATCTGGTGCGATATGAATGGGTTACCACCGCCGCCGACGCGCTGTGGCGGCGCAGCAAGCTGGGGTTGCGGTTCAGCCCCGAACAGGTGGCGGCGGTCGAGGCAATGCTGGCGCGGGAGGCGGAAAATGGACGCTGAAAACCGGACAAAAACCGGCGATCTGCGGGTGATTCAGCCCGAAACCGTGGAAAAACACTGGCAGCCGGTGCCCGCCAACGGCCTCATCGAGGTGCATCTGGCGCCCGATCTGGTGGCGATGGAGCATCCTTTGGGCTTCGGCCGGCAGCTGGTGCCACCAGGTAGTTATGTCAGAGAACATTCTCACGATCGAAACGAAGAGGTGATCCACTGCGTGGCCGGCGGCGGCTGCGCGATGCTGGACGGGGTGGCGCACCGGATGGTGCCGGGCACCACCATCTTCCTCGGCCGCAACCGCCGCCATCTGTTCCTCAACGACGGCACCGAGGACCTGATATTCGTCTGGCTGATCGTGCCGAACGGGCTGGAGACCTTCTTCCGCGCCATCGGCCGGCCGGTGGTGGCCGGCGAACCGGACCCGACCCCGTTCCCGCGCCCGGCCGACGTGCTGGCGATCGAGGCGCGCACCGTGTTCGCGCCACCGCCGGCATGAGCATCGTGCCGGAGAACGCCACCGAGGCGGCGCTCCTGTCCCGCCGCTCGGTGCGCGGCTACCTGCCGACGCCGGTTTCGCGCGAGGTGGTAGAGCATCTGCTGGATGTGGCGGCCCGCGCGGCGAGCGGCACCAATATGCAGCCGTGGCGGGTGATCGCACTGGCCGGCGAACCGCTGGCGGCGTTCTGCGAAGGGGTGGTGGCGGCGTTCCTGGCCGGCGAGGCGACCGACGGCATCGAGCGCGGCTATTATCCCAAGCCATTGCACGAGCCGTATCTGACGCGACGGCGCAAGATCGGCTGGGATCTGTATGGCCATCTCGGCATCGCGCGCGGCGAGAAGGACAAGATGCGGGCGCATGTGGTGCGCAACCTGCAGTATTTCGGCGCCCCGGTCGGGCTGATCTGCACCATCGACCACCGGCTGCTGGTCGGCTCGTGGATCGATTACGGCATGTTCCTGGCCAACGTCGCCACCGCAGCGCGCGGGCGGGGGCTGGATAGTTGCCACATGGCGGTGTTCGCCGAGTTCCCGCGCAGCGTGCGGCGGCTGCTCGGGCTCGCCGAAGCCGATGTGGTGGTGTGCGGCATGGCGATCGGCCACGCCGACCCCGTTGCGCCGGCCAACCGGCTGGTGACGGAGCGGGTTTCGGCGGCGGAGTTCGGGGAGTTCCGAGGGTTTTAACAGGCCATTGCGGAACTCGGTGGGAACGGATTTCAGTCGAATCCGCGCTCGAAAAAGCCGCTACTTCCTTCACCAGTTGCCGTGGATGTAAAGATAGTTGCTGCCGCTGGCGGAATCCGTCCCGAAGCTGGCCGAAATTCGCCCGCTGGCCATATCCGCCTGGGTATACCCCGCCAACGTGACCGAGGCGGTGAGCGCCTCCTTGGTCGCATGCAGCGTCAACCCGGTATAGCCTGCCGCGCCCTGCCCGCCGACCCAGTCAAACCCGAACGAGCCATCCACCCCCCACAGCGTCGCCGCGTCACCGGCGTGAAAATTCGCCACCGTGCTCCAGATGTCCGCCGCCGCCCCGCGCGCGTCGACGAAGAAGGTATCCGTCCCGGTGCCGCCGACCAAAAAATCGAGCCGGTGCCACCGTCCAGAACATTGGTGCCACTATACGCCGCCAGCGCGTCGTCCCCGGCGCCGCTGTGCAGAAACCAGCCATTCGACGCCACCGCGATGTTCACGTTATCCGAGGTTATCGCGATATACTGGTTCCACAAATCCGCGACCGGCCCGGAATAGGCCTGCCGCGCCGCCGCCACCGCGCCGCCGGTGCTGACATCCAGCGCCGCCAGTTTGGTCCAGCCATCGACCCCGCTCGCCGACTGGCTGAACATCCAGTCGTAGTACGGTTTTCCGGCCGGCAGCGGGTAATAGGTGTCCCACACGTCGTGCCCGAGCGAGGAATCGAGGGTCGCGTGATAGCTCCCGTCATTGCCGAGTGCGATAAGCACCTGGGTGTCCCAGCCCTGCACCCCGTCCACGCCATGGATCGCCCATACCGGCACGCCGTTCAACTGGGCGAGCTGCGCCGCGGTTGGCGGCACGTCGAAACCCAGCGAACTGATCGCCCCGGACAGCGGCAGTGCGGCGGCAAAAATCCGCCCCTGCGGCCCGTTATAGACGTTGTCCTTCATGATCATGTCCCAGGCGCCATGCCCGCCCAGGCTCAGCCCGGTCACATACACCCGACTGCGATCGACGGCGTAGCTGTCGGTCACCTGCTGCACGATCGCCAGCGCCTGGTTCTCGCCCTTGCTGTTCGCCGTCCCGTCGGCCGGGTAGGCGCCCCAGGTGGTGTTGATCGACGATCCCTGCAGCACGGGCACAACGACCATCGCCGGATACGCCGCGCGAAACGCCGGCGTGTTGAACGACGGGTCGACCATGCCGGGAAGTTCGTTCTCCTCGCCGCCGCCCTGCAGGAACAGCAACATCGGATAGCTGTTGGCCGGATCGTAGTTTGCCGGCAACAGCAACTGATATTGCATGCCGCCGAAGCTGAAGGCCTGCCACGCTCCGGACGAATCCATGCGCCGTACTCCCAGGTAGATCGAACGGCCATGGCGAGGCGAAAGGCAAGTGTTCTTTTTTGAAAAAATGAACCTCTCCATCCGCGCACCAGCGGAGGGGCGGAGACTCCGGATTCTCCAAAACGAATGAAAAGTTTTTTTGCTTCTTTTTGTTCACAAAAAGAAGACTCTTCTTCCGAGACACGGAGAAGCCGGCGAACGCCAGCGTGTTGCTTCTCCGTGCCCTGGGATTGCCTGAGCGTGTCCGGTGATGATAGAATCACCGGACACGCTCTAGGTTGTTGTTTGATCGCGTGATTCACGTTTCCGGCGGTTCCGCCTGCAACGATCACGCTCTAGAGGTTGCTCACGCCGCCGTCGATCACCAGTTCGCTGCCGACGGTGAAGGCGCTTTCGTCGGAGGCAAAATACACCGCCGCTCGGGCAATTTCCGCCGCCACGCCGAAGCGGCCGGCCGGGACCGCCGCCTTGATCGACGCGGCGAGTACGTCGCGTTCCGCCTGGGTGGCGGCCAGCGTGTCGTGAATCGGCGTTGCCACCGGGCCGGGGTTGATGACGTTGGCGCGGATGCCACGGCCCAGCAACTCCCCGGACAGCGTGCGGGCCAGCGAGGCCACCCCGGCCTTGCTCGCCGAATAGACCGCCGAGTTCGGCATGCCGATGCGCGCGTTGACCGAGCCGTTCAGCACGATGGAGGCCGGGTTGGAGAACACCGGCAGCAGCGCCTGCACCAGGAAGAACGGACCCTTCAGGTTGACCGCCAGGATGCGGTCGTATTCCTCCTCGCTCCAATCGGCGATCGGCTTCATCGCGGCGATGCCGGCATTGGCGAACAGGATATCGAGCCGGCCGAACGCGGTGGCGATCTCAGCGGCCAGCCGCCGCTGCGCGGCGACGTCGGCGGAATCGGCACGCAGCACCAGCGCATCCGGCCCCAGCACGGCGCGGGCGTGGTCGAGCCTGGCCTGGCTGGTGCCGGTGATGGCGACGCGGGCGCCCTCGGCGATAAACTGGCGGGCGGTCTCCAGGCCGATGCCGGAACTGCCGCCGGTGATCAGTGCAGTCTTGTTGGCGAGGCGGGGCATGCGAGCTTCCTTGCTGCTGCGGAACGCCGATGCGTTCGGTTGCAGCGCAGGTAAGCAGGCCGGCCCTGATCGGTTACTGTGAAAAATCCGGCCGTTTTGTTCGAAAAAACGAAAAAGTCGCCGCCGTCACTCCCGATACGACGGGTCGGCCCGGTCCAGCATGCGCAGCAGCCCCGGCCATTCCTTGCGGCCGTAGACGCGGGTGGCGCCAGGCGCATAGGCGTCCTCGGACTTCGCCGCCATCGGCTGCGGCAGCACGTTGAGCCGGGTGTTGCAGGCCATCGCCGCCAGTTGCGCCCGGCAGGCGCGCTCCAGCGAGAACATGAAGTTGAACGCCTCGGCCATGCTCGGCCCCACCGTCAGCAGGCCGTGGTTGCGCAGGATCATCACGTTCTGCTGGCCGAGATGCTCGGCCAGTTTGGCGCGCTCGGCGGGTTCGCGCTCCGGGCCGTTGAAGTCGTGATAGGCGATGCGCGAGGTGAAGCGGGTGGCGGTCTGGGTCAGCGGCAGCAGGCCACATTGCAGGGCGGAGACCGCCATGCCGGCCACCGTGTGGGTGCGCATCGCCGCCATCACGTCCGGCCGGGCCAGATACAGCGCGCTATGGATCACGAAGGCGGCCGGTTGCAAATTGTAGTCCGGCAGCCCGTCGCCGAACTGAGGCTGCAACAGCACGCGGCCGTCCAGCGACACCTTCAGCAGCGAGGAGGCGGTGACCTCGTGGAACAGCAGGCCGTGGGCGATCACCAGGAACTGCTCCGGCGCATCGGGCACCCGCGCCGAGATGTGGGTGGCGATCATGTCGGACATGCCGTAGTGGTCGCACAGCCGGTAGCAGGCCGCGAGATCGACCCGCGCCTGCCATTCCGCTGCGCTCACCTGGCCGCGCAGGCTGCCGATCTGCAATGCCGTGCCGCCGGCGGGATAGGATGTGTCCATCGCTCGGTTTCCCCTGGTTGTTGCTTGCCGCCACGCTAGCGCATGATCGGGGCCAACAGAAGGAACGCCCACCATGCCCGACCCCGGTTTCCCCGTGCCGCCGCTGGCCTGCGACTGCCACATGCACATCTTCGGCGACCCGGCCGATTACCCAACCTCCCCCCGGCGCGCCTATGACCCCACCGAAATGCCGCTCTCCCGCTACAACGCCGAGGCGGCGCGGATGGGCTTCGGGCGGGTGGTGTTCGTGCAGCCCAGCGCCTACGGCACCGACAATTCCTGCATGCTGGACAGCCTGCGTGCCCGGCCTGGCAGCAGCCGCGGCGTGGCGGTGATCGATGACAACACCACCGCCGCGATGCTGGACGAGATGGACGCACTCGGCGTGCGCGGGGTGCGGCTCAACCTGGTCAGCAGCGGCGAGCCGGACGGCCCGGCGGCGATCGCGGAATTGCAGGCGGCGGCGGCCCGCGTCGCGCGGCTCGGCTGGCACGTGCAGATTTTCGCCAAGCCGGACCTGCTGGCGCTGCTGGCGCCGGTGATCGGCACGCTTGCAGTGCCGGTGGTGGTGGACCATATGGGCGGCGGCGCGGCCTCGCCCGCCACCAGCCATCCCGGCTTCACTGCCCTGCTCGGCCTGCTGGCGGCGGGCAATTGCTGGGTGAAGATCTCCGGCGCCAACCGCGTCTCGGCGGCCGGCGACGATTTTTCCGACGCGCTGCCGGTGATGCGGGCGCTGATCGCGGCCAACCCCGAGCGCGTGGTGTGGGGCACCGACTGGCCGCATATCGGGCCACACACCCCGGGTGACCCGAAGCCGGTGATCTATCTGCCGATCGACAATCTGGCGCTGCTGCGCTTGCTCGGCCAGGCCGCACCGGACGCCGCCACCCGGCAGCGCATCCTGGTCGATAATCCGGAGGTGCTGTATGGTTTCGCCGATAAGTGAAGGTGTTCTTTTTTAAAAAAAGAACCAAAAAACCATCCGCCTTGCAACCGCGCGGCGCGGGAGACTCCGGAGTCTCCAAAACGGATGAAAAGTTTTTTTGCTTCTTTTTGTTCACAAAAAGAAGACCTTGCTCCCCCTCCCTGAAGGACTCCCATGCTGTTCTCCCCCCTGCGCCTCGGCGCCGCCACCCTCGCCCACCGCGTCGTCATGGCGCCTTTAACCCGCATGCGCGCCGGCCCCAGCGGCGTGCCCGGCCCGCTGAATGCGTTATATTACGGCCAGCGCGCCAGCCGGGGCGGGTTGCTGATTGCCGAGGCGACGCCGATCAATCCGCAGGGGCATGGCCATCCTGATGTACCGGGCATTCACACCCGTGAGCAGGTGGCCGGCTGGCGGCTGGTCACCGAGGCGGTGCATGAAAAGGGCGGGCTGATCTACCTGCAGCTTTGGCACACCGGCCGCACCTCGCATTCCTCGCACCAGCCGGATGGCGGCCCGCCGTTCGGCCCCTCGGCGATTGCCGGCAACGCCACCGGCATGACGCTGGACTGGAAGGCGGTGCCGTATCAGACGCCGCGGGCGATGAGTGCGATGGAGATCGCCGGCACCATCGCCGCCTATGCCCAGGGCGCCCGCAACGCTGTTGCTGCCGGGTTCGACGGGGTGGAGATCCATGGCGCCAACGGCTACCTGCTGGAGCAGTTTTTGCAATCGCGCAGCAACCAGCGCAGCGACGGCTACGGCGGCAGCATCCCCAACCGGGCGCGGATGATGCTGGAGGCGACCGCGGCGGCGGTGGATGCGGTGGGGGCCGGGCGGGTCGGCATCCGGCTGTCGCCGTACGGCATCGCCAACGACAGCGGCGAGGCCGAGCCGGTGCCGCTGTACAGCCATGTGATCGGCGAACTGGCCAGGCTGGGGCTCGCCTATCTGCATCTGATCGAGCCGCGCGCCAGCGGCACCGGCCGCAGCGACGCGCCGCGCGAGGACCAGCCCAGCACCGCAGCCCTGTTCCGCCCGCTATGGCCGGGGGTGCTGATCGACGCCGGCGGGTTCGACGGGCCGGGGGCAGAGGCGGCGGTGCAGAGCGGGGTGGCCGATGCGGTGGCGTTCGGGCGGTGGTTCATCTCCAACCCCGACCTGCCGCAGCGGCTGCGCGGCAATGAGCCGCTGACCCCGTATCACCGGCCGACCTTCTATGGCGGCGGCGCTCAGGGCTACACCGACTATGCCGAGTTGGAGACCGCCTGAAGCGCGGCATGGCAGAATGAGCGGCCAACTTGATTTTGCCGAGAAGACCCCTTCCGCATGTTGAATTCCCGCAGTTGTGCCGCCGCGCTTCGCCGAAGCAATGCGCAGATGGCCGGCGGCGGCTGCGCATGATGGAGGCGTTCATCCGGACCTATGGGGAGCGCCCCCTGCAACACCCGATGGACGCGGCTGTGGTGATCCCAACCATCCTGCGCTCCACGCTGGCGGACGCCGTCAAAAGCATCTTTGCCCAGGAGTTTCAGGGCCATATCCATATCCTCATCGGGATCGACAGGATGCTCAACGACCTCAGCCTGCTGGACGAGACTTGTGCGCTGTGCCCGTCGCATTGCACGGTGCAAGTCTATTGGCCGGGCTATTCGACCGCGATACGCAACGGCGGGCTGACGCCGCCAGGGGATGGCGGGGCGTTGCGCTGCGTGCTGACACAGATGGCAAATTCACCCTATGTCGCCTATCTGGACGACGACAACTGGTGGTCGCCGGGTCATCTCGCGCAGATGCGTCAGGCGATCAGCGACGTCGATTGGGCTTTCGCGTTGCGCTGGTTCGCGCATCCGGTCACCCGCCGGCCAGTCTGCGTCGACCGTTGGGAATCGGTGGGACCGGGGCAAGGCATATTCAACAACCGGTTCGGTGGGTTCGTGGATCCGAGTTGCCTGATGTTGAACAAGGTCAGCTGTCGCTACGCGCCGATCTACTGGAGTATTCCGCTGGCCAACGACCCGGCTTCGGCAGACCGCAATGTGTTCAATTACCTGGCACAAAACCACAGATCGCGCGGGACTGGCCAGCCGAGCGTCTACTATACCATGAATCCCGACGACGACTGGCACGCGCAGCGGGTGCGAATGATGGGCGACGCTTACACCGAGGTTGGCTGACATCGCAGCCAGGAAAAATTCAACCGGCGGGGCCTGGCAGGATGAAGGCAAGGTCGGTATCGCCGGTTTTCTCGCCGGCGGCGGTCAGCATGGCGTGAATCTGGCCGCGGTGGTGGGTCTGGTGGTTGAACATATGCACCACCAGCACCCCCTTCGGCCGCGATTGCTGGCGGCCGGAGGCGCCGCTGAACCATTCCAGATCGCCTTGCAACCAGGCCGGGTCCAGCGTGGCTGCCCAGCCGATGATGTCGGCATCGAGCGCCATGCGGGCGTCCTGCATCGCGGCGAAGGTGTCGAACAATGCGGTGCTGCCGGGGATGCCGCCTTCCGGCCGCGGCCAGCCGGCGAAGCGGGACATCCAGATGCGGTCGGCCCAGATCAAATGGCTGAGGGTGGCGTGGATGGAGCCGAAAAACGCGCCACGGTTCTGCCGACGCGCGTCGTCGGAAAGCCGGCCGGCGGCGGCGTAGAGGCGCCGGTTCATCTCGGCGTTATAGGCGGCCATCAGTTGCACGTATTCGACCGCGATCATCGGCTGTGCTCCCGTCCAGGCATCGGCCAACGATAATGGCGCTGCCGGCCGGGGCCGACAACGCCATTCGTCGTAGATCAGCGCAGCGGGCGCTTAGAGCGTGTCCGGCGATGATAGAATCACCGGACGCGCTCTAGCCCCTTGTT
>JBEPTZ010000094.1:0-17302 GCA_041691815.1 Rhodospirillales bacterium
TTGCCTTCCTCCGCAGGTAGGAAAGGCAGTCATCACCGCCCGGACCTCGGCTCCAAATGTTGTCGCCGATGCGATCGCGGGCTCGCGCCGACGCATCATTTGCTCAAGCGCCCTTCCATGAAGGAGCTATCGCGAAGGCGCTGCTTCTTCTCAATTGCGACGTCGTCGAGCACGAATTTCGGAACGCGATGCATCCAAACCGACGTACGTGATAGGCTGGTTTATGACCCGCCTCCTATGCATGAGGCTCGGCACCGGCCATCCGGCGCAATCCTCGAAAACCGGCATACTGTGAGACGGGCCGCCCCTATCTCAGGCGAACATATGGTCTAGCCGGCGATGGCGTTGGCTGCGGATATGACAAGCGGTGCATAGCGCAGCTCCGCTGTGGCCGCGTCGCAGCGCACCTGCGACACCGAAACGTTGACCGCTCCCACTGGCCGGCCATCCGCCCCAAGGATCGCGGCCGCCACCGAGATGTCGTTGGCCTGCATCTCCTCCAGACACATCGCGTAGCCACGGGTGCGGGACGCGGCAATCTTCGCCATGAGTTCCGGCATCTGCCAGGTCGTCTGCGGTGTGTAAGGCCGCAGGTGGGACGCGCTGAGGATCGCCTCGACTTCCGCCGGCGCCAGCCGTGACAGCAGTGCGATTCCTGGAGCTGTACAATAGGCCGGCATCCGCGCGCCGGCGCTCACGTGCGGGGCGATCACATGCGCACTCATGAACCGCGTCACGAACACCACATGCGTGCCCTCGAGCACTGAGAGGTTGGCCGCTGCCTCGGTGATCCGCCCCAATTCGACCAGGTAGGGGATTGCTCGTTGCACGAGTGGATTAGATTGGGTGAAGTGATAGGCCGGCGCCAGCGTTCGCGTGGTTAGCTGGAAATGCTTGGTGTGCTCGTCTTTGTGCAGGTAACCCAGGCATTGCAGCGTGTGGGCGAAGCGCTGGGCGGCGCTCTTTTCAAGCCCCGTGGCCTTGGCGAGTTGCGATAGGCTGAGCGTCGGCCGCCGCGCATTGAAGGCGGTCAGGACACGCAGCGCCTTCTCCACCGACTGCACGAACAGGGGATCGCCCCGGCCATTCTGGACACGCGCCCCGGCCTCGCCGGTCTCGAGTAAAAGCGACTCCACGTCCGGATTCATGATTGACTTCCTCCTTCGTCCGCCTCTAGCATATTTTCATACAAGATATTGCATTGCAATACGTGACTAGTGGCCAGCCTCTCGCCGACCTATGCAACAGTTTTGGAGTTCCATCACCATGCCGATGGCACCACGATGAGCGTGACCGGGTTTTCGCACCTGCTCTCGCCTCTTACGGTGGGGCGCGTCAGCTTACGCAATCGCGCCTTCTCCTCAGCCCACGGCACCGGCTTCGGCACCGGCGGCACCGGCCTGATCAACGACCGACACATCGCCTACCATCGGGCGCGCGCTCGCGGCGGCATCGGACTTGTGGTGATCGAGGCGACCTCAATTGACAGGTCGCCGATCGGCGCCGGCACCGGCGGCAATAACCTGCGCAATACTGGTGACGAGGTCATTCCCGCGTATCGCCGCATCGCCGAGGCGGTGCATGAAGAGGGGGCAAAGATATTCTGTCTGCTCTCGCATTCTGGACGCAACACTGTGATGGGTGCCCAGGGCGAGCCGCCGATGGCCCCCTCGGCGATTCCCATGGACCGCACGCACGATATTCCGCACGCGCTTGAACGTGAGGAGATTGCCGCGATCGTCGCTGCCTTCGCCGCCGCCGCCCGACGCTGCCGTGACGGCGGACTCGACGGCGTCGAGCTGTCTTTTACCCATGGCAATCTGGTCCAGCAGTTCGTCTCGCCTTCGTCCAACAAGCGCACCGACGAATACGGTGGCAGCGAGGAGAATCGGCTGCGGCTGGCCCGCGAGGTGCTGCAGGCCTGCCGCGCCGCGATCGGCTCGGAATTCACCTTCGGCGTGCGCTACAGCGCCGATGAACTGGTCAAGGACGGCTACGGGCTGGAGGATGGGGTTCGCTATGCGCAACTGATGGTGGAGTGGGGCGCGCTCGATTTCGTCGATGTGAGCGCGGGCACCAATTCCAGCATGTGGAGCCGCTCGATCCACTATCCCACCATCTCCTCGCCGCCGCGCCCGCTGGTGCATCTGGCCAAAGCAATCCGCGATGCCGTTGCGGTCCCCGTGTTCTGCATCGGCAAGATTTCGGATCCGGCGGAGGCTGAGGCGATCGTCGCCGCGGGGGAGGCCGACATGGTTGGGATGACCCGCGCCCACATCGCCGAGCCGGCGATCATGCGCAAGCTGCAGGAGGGGCGGGCCGCCGACATCCGCAGTTGCATCTACTGCAACGAGAGTTGCTTCAGCCGTCAGCAGCGGGTCGGTGATATCACCTGTGTCTACAACCCACGCACCGGGCGGGAATATATCTGGCCGCAACTGGAGCCAGCGGTCCAGCAGCGGCGGGTGCTGGTGATCGGCGGCGGTCCGGCTGGGCTGGAGGCAGCCCGCGTTGCAGCCAAGTGCGGCCATGCGGTCGAACTGCACGAGCGCGAGCCTGTCCTTGGCGGCCAGATCCTGGCGCTGGCCAGGACACCGCACCGCGATGGCTATATGAAGATCGTTACGTGGCTTGAGTCGCAACTCGCCAGGCACGGCGTCACCACCTATCTCGGGAGTGCGCCGGATGCGGAGGCGATCCTCGCCAAGGCGCCCGACACGGTGATCCTGGCCACCGGGTCGGCCGACATCGCGCCCGACCTGCCCGGCGCCGGGCAGGCGCATGTGCTCACCGCCCGTCAGGTGCTCGCTGGGGCCAATCTCGGCCGCCGCGTCGTGGTCGGCGACTGGGATGGGCGGCACATGGGCACCTCGCTGGCAGAGTTGCTGGCCAGCAAAGGCCATGCCGTCACGCTGGTGGCGCCGTCCTTCTTCATCGGCATGGATATCGATCTGCTGACCTGGCGGCCGATCTACGAGCGGCTGCTGAACGCGGGTGTGCGCATGCAGCCGATGGAGGAACTGACCGCGATCGGCGCCGACGCCGTTACCATCACCAAGTTGAACGGCGCCACCGAACAGATCGAGGCCGACAGCGTGGTGCTGTGCACGCGGGGGCAGGCCGAGCGGCCGCTCTATCGCGCGCTGATCGGCAAGGTAGGGCAACTCATGACGATCGGCGACGCCTGGGCGCCACGCCAGCTCGAACAGGCAATTTTCGAGGGCGCGCGGGCGGCCCGGATGATCGAAACGACAACCAGGCAAGCCAGCGCCGCGGAGTAGTGTCATGTCGGAACCCTATGACGACCCCGGTATGCCGCCACGCACCATCTACGACGCGGGCGGCGGCCCGCCGGTTGCCGCGCCGCCGCTCAAGGGCGATCTGAGCGCCGACATTGCCATTGTCGGTGGCGGATTCGTCGGTCTTTCGGCTGCACTGCACGCCGCCGAGGCCGGCGCACGGGTGGTGGTGGTCGAGGCCAACGAGATCGGCTGGGGCGCGGCGGGACGCAACGCCGGCCATGTTTCGGCGCACGCCACCAAGCTGGAGCCGCAGCAGGTGCTGCAAGTCTATGGGCCGGAGCGTGGCGCCCGCCTGAACGCCGCCGGGGCCGGAGCGCCGGCTTTCGTCGAGGAACTGGCTCGCCGTTATGGCATTGATATCCAGCCGGTGCGCGGTGGAATCATCGCTGCTGCCCACACGCCGGCGGCGTTCGAGAACTATCGCCGCCGCGCCGAATTCTGGCAGGCCCAAGGTGCACCGGTGGACATCCTCGATCGCGGCCAGGCCGCCGCGGAGATCGGCAGCGGGCGCTATGTCGGCGGCATCATCGATCGTCGCGCCATTGCCATCAATCCGCTGGCCTTCGTGCGTGGCCTGGCACGGGCCGCGCTGGCGGCGGGCGTGCAGATCCATGGCCACTCGCGCGTCACGACGCTGCAACGCAATGCCACCGGCTGGCGCATCGCCACGGCGGCGGGCAGCGTGACGGCGGGCCACGCGCTGCTCTGCACCAACGCCTATACCGACGACCTCTGGCCCGGGCTGCGGCGCACGATCGTTCCGGTGCGCAGCTATCAGGTCTGGAGCCACCCGCTCAGCGACAACGTGGCGCGCAGCATCCTGCCGAATGCGGCGGCGGTGCTCGACTCGGGCCGGTTGCCAAGTGCCGTGCGCCGGCACGCTGACAACCGGCTGCAATTCGGCGGCGGCCTGCCGGGCTTCGGCGCCGAGCACACCCCCGACCTCGCCAGCGCAGTGCGCCGGGTCAAGGAACTGTACCCGCAGATCGACAAGATCGAGGTGGAAAACTGGTGGAGCGGCTGGGTCACGCGCGGCATCGACGACGGCTGGCGGCTGCACGAACTCGCACCCGGCCTGTTGACGGCGATCGCCTGCAACGGCCGCGGCGTGGCGATGGGGCCGCTGATGGGCCGCGAGCTGGCGCGGTATATCGGCGGCACGCCGGAGCGTGACCTGCTGGTTCCGCTGAGTCAGCCACGGCCGGTGTTTGGCTATGCCCTGCGCAAGCCGGTCGGCACGGCGCTGGTCCATTACTACGGATGGCTCGATCGTACGACGGCACGGCGAGTGCGCGCCGGGCGAACGATGCCGGCATAATCGCGAGACTGGGCGAGCACGGGAATGGATCGCGTGGACCGGGCGGAGGTTTTCTCGATCCCGGCGATCCGTTGCCGGGCGGCGGACATAATCGGAACCCTGGCGCACATGGCCCGTGCCGTGCACGCCAACGCAACCTGAGGCGACGATGAGCGATCTCACCAGCGACGCCACCCGGCATCCACACAGCTCGCATTGGGGCGCCTTCTCGGCCCGGATGGAAGACGGGCAACTGTCCGTGGTGCCGCATCCCGGCGACGCCGACCCCTCACCGCTGCTGGGCAACATCCCGGCCGCGGTCGCCCACCCGGCGCGCATCGCGACGCCGATGGTCCGCCGCGGCTGGCTGCAGCGCGGCCCGGGTGCAGACGAGGCGCGTGGCAGGGACGAGTTCGTCGCCATGTCCTGGCCGGCGGTGCTCGAACTGGTCGCGGCGGAGTTGCACCGCGTCTACGACCGGCATGGCCCGACATCAGTGTTCGGCGGCTCTTATGGCTGGTCGAGCGCCGGGCGGTTCCATCATGCCCAGAGCCAGGTGCATCGGTTCCTGAACGCGTTGGGCGGCTATGTGCGCTCGGTGAATACCTACAGCGCCGGCGCCGCCGCGGTGATTCTGCCGCGGGTGTTGGGCAGCTTCGAGGCGCAGATTCGGCGCAACGTGACCTGGGATATGCTCGGGCGCCACACCGACATGGTCGTGGCCTTCGGCGGCATGGCGATCAAGAACTCCTCGGTGAGCGGCGGTGGCACCAGCGCCCATGTCGCACGCGCAGGGATCGCGGCGGCGCGACGGCGCGGCACCGAGTTCGTGTTGGCCAGCCCGCTGCGTGAGGACCTGCCCACCGAGGCTGGCGCAAGCTGGCTGGCGGTGCGGCCGGGCACCGACACCGCGCTGATGCTCGGGCTTGCCCATACGCTGGTGGCCGAGGGGCTGCATGACCGCGGCTTTCTCGATCGCTTCTGCGAAGGCTACCCGGTGTTCGAGCGCTATCTGCTCGGGCAGGCGGACGGCCAGGCCAAGAGCCCCGCCTGGGCCGCCGAGATCACCGGCATCCCGGCCGAGGAGATCGCGGCACTGGCGCGGCGCATGGTCGGGCGCCGGGTGCTGATCACCACCAGCCAATCGCTGCAACGCGCCGAGCATGGCGAGCAGCCGCTGTGGATGGGCGTCACCTTGGCGGCGATCCTGGGCCAGATCGGGCTGGAAGGCGGCGGCTACGCCTACGGCCTCGGCTCGCTGGCCAATGTCGGCAAGCCGGCGCTGGCAGTGCCGATCCCGACCCTGCCGCAAGGCACCAACCGCGTGCGCCCGTTCATTCCAGTGGCGCGGATCGCCGACATGCTGCTCAACCCCGGAGCGCTGTTCGATTATGACGGGCAGCGGCTGCCCTATCCGGATATCCGGCTGGTGTACTGGGCCGGCGGCAACCCGTTCCATCACCATCAGGACCTCAACCGGCTGCATCGCGCGTTCACGCGGCCCGACACGGTCATCCTGCATGACTCGGCCTGGACCGCCAGCGCGCGCCATGCCGACATCGTATTGCCCGCCACCATCACGCTGGAGCGCGAGGATCTGGGCGCGGCGGTGAACGATCCGTTGCTGATCGCGATGCACCGCGTCGTGGCACCGTACGGCGAGGCGCGCGACGACTACGCCATTTTCTCGGATCTGGCGCAGCGGCTTGGAGTCGGAGCCAGCTTCACCGAGGGGCGCAGCGCCGGCGAATGGCTGCGCGTGCTCTACGAGCAGACGCGCGTGGCGATGGGCGCCGACGCGCCGGATTTCGACACCTTCTGGGCACGCGGCGAGCTTGCGTTGCCGCTGGCGGCGGACGATGGCGGGCCGATGCGCGCCTTCCGCCTCGACCCCGAGGGCGCCAGGCTGGCGACACCGAGCGGCAAGGTCGAGATTTTCTCGGCGACCATCGCCGGCTACGGCTATGCCGACTGCCCGGGCCATGCCGCCTGGATTGCGCCGCAGGACGGCTACGGCGCCGCGACCGCCGCACGGCTGCCGCTCCAGCTGGTCGCCAACCAGCCGGCCAACCGGCTGCACAGCCAGCTCGATTTTGGCGCCGCGAGCCAGGACGGCAAGATTCGCGGCCGCGAGCCGGTGCGAATCCATCCCGACGACGCTGCCGCGCGCGGCATCGCCGATGGTGACATTGTGCGCCTGTTCAACGATCGCGGCGCCTGCCTGGCCGGTGCGAAGCTGACCGAGGACATCCGGCCCGGCGTGATTCAACTCGCCACCGGCGCCTGGCACGATCCGGAGACGTCGGGCGAGGACAGGCCGCTCTGCGTTCATGGCAACCCCAACGTCGTCACCCGCGATATCGGCACTTCGTCGCTGTCGCAGGGCTGCAGCGGCCAGCTTACCCGCGTCCAGCTCGAACGCTTCGCCGGCAACCTGCCGCCGGTTCGCGCCTACACCCCGCCCGTTCCCGGAGAGATCGATGCCCCTCGGATTTGACCACGCCATCGTCGGCGTCAACGACCTCGCGCGCGCCGTCGCCGGCTTCCAGGCGCTCGGCTTCACCGTCACCGAGCGGGCGGATGTCGGCGCCACCGAGACAGAGAACCGGCTCGTTTGCTTCGAGGACGGCTCCTATATCGAGATCTTCTCGTTCCGCACGCCGCTCAGCCCGCCCGAGCATCGCTGGGCGCCGCTGCTGCGGGCCGGCGACGGCTGGGTCGACTACTCGGTTCGTGTCGACGACACGGCCGCAACGCATGCCCGTCTCGCGGCAGCCGGCATCCCCAGCATCGGCCCGCGCGCCGGCGGGCGGGCCATTGCTGACGGGCGGCGCTGGGGGGTCAGCGCGCTGCTGGCCGGCCGCGGCGTCGGCAGCGCGGTGCTGCCGTTCTTTATCCAGGACACCGAAGCCCGCCGCGTCCGCGTGCCCGACGGCGCTGCCGCAATTCAACCGCAGGGCGCCAGCGCCATCGTTGGCATCACCCTGCTCGCGGCCGACCTCGCCGCCCTCGATGCGGCGCTGGCGACGATCTACGGCTCCGGCACCGCCATCGCGCCGCGTCTCGACGGCGCCACCGTGGCGAGGCGATATGATTTCGCCGGCCGCTGGATCGAAGTGATACAGCCGGCACGGATGCCGCCGCGTGGTGAAGGGGTCCTCGAAGTTACCATCGGCCGGCCGGGCGGCGCGCAAGCTGGCGGCGGCGGCCGGGTTTCGACGCCCGACGGCAGCGATGCGCTTCTGCGCATGACAACCTGACAGCAGCAAATGGAGGGTATGATGCACGACACCGGCCCTAACGGCGTCTCCCGACGTCACCTGCTTGCCGCCGCCGGGGGTGCCGCCCTGCTCGGCGCCACCGCGGGCCGCGCCACCGCCGCTGGCCCGCCGCGGCACGGCGGCACCTTCCGGATGGCCTATTCTGCCGCACCGGACACACTCGACCCGCAGGCGACGCTGAACATCTCGACCCAGCAGGCGAGCTCGATGTTGTTCGACAACCTCACCGCACTCGATGAGCACAATCAAGCGTTGCCGTCGCTGGCGGTGAAATGGACGCCGGAGAAACACGCGCAAGAATGGGTGCTCGACCTGCGCGAAGGCGTGAAGTTCCACCACGGCACGCCGTTCACCGCCGAGGATGTGGTCGCCACGGTGGAGCGGGCCTACGACAAAACGATGGCACTCAACGCCACCGGCGCCTTCGGCCCGGTGGAGGCGGTGCGCGCCGAGGGGACGCATCGGGTGCGCCTGGTGCTGAGCCAGCCATTCGGTGAGTTGCCGATCACGTTGGCCAACCGCTGGGCCCGCATCGTGGCAAAGGACCGGATCGACACGCTCAAGACCGCGCCCTCCGGCACCGGGCCATTCCAGCTTACCGACTTCCAGCCCGGCGCCAGCATGACGCTGAAGCGCTTCCCCGGCTACTGGATGAAGGACCGGCCGTACCTCGACAGCATCCGGCTGCTGGTGATCCGCGAGGCTGTGGCGCAGCAGGCGGCGCTGCGCAGCGGCGATGTGGATTTCGTCAGCAGCATCTCGGCCGAGACCTATCTGGCGCTGCGCGCCGCCCGTGGCATCCATACCCATTCGACCGGCACCGGGGTCTACCAGCCGATCATGCTGCAGGCCAACCTGGCGCCGTTCGACAAGCCCAAGGTGCGCGAGGCGTTCCGCTACCTGATCGACCGCAAGGCGCTGCTCGCCTCGGCGCTGTTCGGCCAGGGCAAGATCGGCAACGACGTCACCCTGCCGCCTGGCAACATCTACCTCTCGCCGCTGAGCGCGAACGAGCAGGACCTGCCGCGGGCGAAGCGGCTGCTCGCGGAGGCCGGGGTCGGGCCGCTGACGCTGGATTTCTGGTGCAGCGGCGAGCGCCCGCCGCAACCCAAGGCGGCGCTGGCGATGAAGGACGCGGCGGCGAAGATCGGCGTCACCATCAACGTGCGGGACATTCCGTATACCGAGTATGTCGCCAACGTCGCCCGCCGCAAACCGCTCTACGCCGCCAACTGGTCGGGCAGCCCGACGCTGTACGAGTCGCTCTATCTCGTGTTCCACAGCAAGGCCCGGCTGAACTACAGCGCCACCGAGACGAGCCCCGGCCTCGACCGGCTGCTAGAGAACATCATCGCCGAGGTCGATCTGGCCAAACGCAAGCAGTTCGTCACCGAGGCACTGGCGAAGATCCATGAGCACAGTGATCGGGTAATTCCGTATTTCATGAACTACATGGGTGCGACCAGCGACAAGGTACAGGGCTTCGTGCCGCCGCAATTCGACATGGTTGACGTGCGCTCGATCTGGCTGAGCGCATGAGTGACGGCGCGACCGGCGAGCTTCGCGCATGAAGGCGCTGCAACTCATCCTGCGCCGCTGCGGCCTGCTGCTGGTCGTGCTGTTCATTGTCTCGGTGCTGACCTTTGGGATCGTCAACGTGCTGCCCGGCGATGTCGCCAACGCCATCCTCGGCGACCTCGGCACGCCGCAGCAGGTCGAGGCGCTGCGCCGCTCGATGGGCCTCGACCTGCCGCTGCTGCAACGCTACGAGTCCTGGATCGTGGCGTTGCTGCACGGCGATTTCGGGCAATCGCTGCAGTTCGGGTTGCCGATCGCACCGATGCTGTTCGGGCGACTGGCCAATTCGGCGGTCCTCGGAGCGATCACCCTGCTGATCGCCGTGCCGGTCTCGGTGCTGCTCGGCGTCATCGCCGGCGTGCACGAGGGACGGCTGGCCGACCGGGTCATCTCTGGCTTTGCCGTCGTCGCCTTCTCGCTGCCGGAATATGTCATCGGGCTGCTGCTGATCCTGGTGTTCAGCATTTGGTTTCCGCTGCTGCCCGGCAGCAGCCTGATGGACCCGGGCGCCAATCCGCTCGCCCGCCCGGCCACCCTGGTGCTGCCGGTGGCGGTGCTGGCGCTGGGCATGCTCGCCTATCTCAGCCAGATCACTCGCGCCGGGATGATCACGGCAATGCAAAGCGCCTATGTGCGGACTGCCGTGCTGAAGGGCCTGCCCGGCTGGGTCGTGGTGCTGAAGCACGCCCTGCCCAACATGTTGCTGCCGACCATATCAGAGATCGGGATGAATTTCGGCTACGTGCTCGGCGGCATCGTCATCGTCGAGACACTGTTCTCCTATGCCGGCATCGGCCAGATGATGGTCAACGCCGTCGATCACCGCGATATCCCGGTGGTGGAGGCGGCGGTGCTGGTGGTCGCGGTCGCCTATGGCGTCGGCAACCTGCTGGCCGATGCCGCTTCCATTCTGCTCAACCCCCGGCTGCGCAGTTGAGCATGCGCATCCAGTGGGACAACGCGGCGGCCGGCGGGTTCCTCATCCTGGTCCTGGTGGCGATCCTGCTAGGCCCCTCGCTCGCGCCCTTCTCGCCGGTTGAGTTCGACCCGGTGCACGCGCTACTGCCGCCGAATTTCACCTATCTGTTCGGCACCGACGAGTTCGGTCGCGATGTGTTCAGCCGCGTGCTTTGCGGCGCCCGCCCGACGCTCCTGCTGGCGTTGGCGAGTGCGATCACCGGCGTCGTGCTCGGCACCACCACCGGACTCGTCGCCGGCTATGCCGGAGGGGTGGTCGACGAGGCGCTGATGCGGATCATGGACGCGCTGATGTCGTTCCCGGCACTGATCCTCGCCATGCTGGTAGTGGTGATGCTCGGCGCCGACCCTGTCAACGTGGTGTTCGCGCTCGGCATCGTCTTCTGGCCGCGCTCTGCCCGGCTGGTGCGCAGCGTTGTCGTCGACCTCGCCCGGCGCGAGTTCATCGAGGCCGCCCGCTCGCGTGGCGAGGCCTGGCCCTACATCCTTGCCCGCGAATTGCTGCCCAACGTACGCATGTTCATCGTGGTGGATTTCAGCCTGCGCACCACCTACGCCATTCTGCTCTCCGCCTCGCTCGCCTATCTCGGCATCGGCGTCGCACCGCCGACCCCGGCCTGGGGGCTGATGGTGCGCGACGGCCAGCAATTCCTCGAGATCGCGCCATGGCTGGTGATATTTCCGTGCCTGGCCGTCGCGCTCACCGCCATCGGCACGATGCTGGTGGGCGAGCGGCTGCGCCGCAGCGCCGCCCTGCCCGGCACGGAACGGTCACGCTGATGACAACACTTGAGATCGACGGCCTCAGCGTCGCCTACGGGGCGGTGCGCGCGGTACGCGACGTCTCGATCAGCATCGCACCTGGAGAAGCCTATGGCCTGATCGGTGAATCCGGGTCGGGCAAAACCACGGTGGCCTATGCGGTGATGCGCCATCTGCAGGCCGACATCACCGCCCGCCGCCTGGCGCTGCGCGGCGAAGATCTGCTGGCAATGGACGATCGCGCGCTGGCCCGCATTCGTGGCCGCCATGTCGCCATGGTCTATCAGGACCCGATGAGCGCGCTGAACCCGATGTTGCGCGTCGGCGAGCAGGTTGCGGAGGTGCTGCGCCGCCATCGCAAGCTGTCCGCCGCGGCGGCCTGGGCGCGCTGCGTCACCCTGTTCGAACAGGTGCACCTGCCCGATCCCGCTCGTATCGCCCGGCGCTACCCACACCAACTCAGCGGCGGCCAGCAGCAGCGGGTGGTCATCGCCATGGCGATCGCCTGCGAACCGGATCTGCTGATCATGGACGAGCCGACCACCGGGCTCGACGTCACCACCGAGGCTGTCATTCTCGAGCTGATCCGCGAACTGCGCGCCAGCATGGGCGCCTCGGTGCTGTTCATCAGCCATAATCTCGCAGTCGTGGCCAATGTGTGCGACCGGGTCGGCGTACTCTACGCCGGCAAGCTGGTAGAGCAGGGGACGACACAGCAGGTGCTGCACGCGCCGCGCCACCCGTACACAATCGGGTTGCTCGCCGCCATCCCGCGCCCGGAGCTGCGTGTCGGCTCGGCTCATACCCGCCTGCGCGCCATACCAGGCGCGCTGCCGGATCTGCGCCAGGTTCCGCCGGGCTGTATCTTTCGCGACCGGTGCGCCTATGCCTTCGATGCCTGCGCGGTGGCGCCGACGCTGACGGAGGCCGAATCCGGCCATGCCAGCGCGTGCCATCTGCGCGACATCCCGCCGCTGCCGCCCGAACCTGCGGTCGCCGCGCGCATGGCTACCGCTGACACGCAGGTGACGCCCCGGCTGGCGGTGTCCGGATTGTCCAAATGGTTCCGCGAGGGGGTTTCGATCCCGTTTGTCGCGCGGGCGCGCACCACCCGCGCGGTCACCGAGGTGACGCTCGACATCCCGGCTGGCAAGACGCTCGCGGTCGTCGGTGAGAGCGGTTCCGGCAAATCCACGCTCGCCCGCTGCGTCGCCGGCCTGCTCACCCCCGGGCACGGCCGGGTGCTGCTCGATGGCCGGCCGCTCGCCAACGCCGTGAACCACCGCCGCCGCGCCGACCAGCAGGCGATCCAGTTCATCTTCCAGAATCCGGAATCCGCCCTCAACCCCCACCATACCGTGGCCGAGATCATCGCCCGACCGCTGCGGCTCTACGCCCGCACCGACGGCACCACCACCAGGGCGCGGGTCGCCGAACTACTGGACGCGGTGAAGTTGGGTGAGCGCCATGCCGGCCGGTACCCGCGCGAGCTTTCTGGCGGCGAGAAGCAGCGCGTCTGCATCGCCCGTGCCTTCGCCGCCTCGCCGAGCCTGGTGATCTGCGACGAACCCACCTCGGCGCTGGATATTTCCGTGCAGGCCGCCATCCTCAACGAGTTGGTCGATCTGCAGGCGCGCTACGGCACCTCGTATCTGTTCATCTCGCACGATCTGGCGGTGGTGCAGCACGTCGCTGACCGGGTGGCGGTGATGTACCAGGGTCGGGTGGTGGAATACGGCACGCCGGACCAGGTCTTCGCCTCGCCCAACCATCCCTATACCGAAGCGCTGCTCGCCGCCGTGCCGCGGCTCGACGGCACCAGCCGGCCACGACTCGACGGTCCCGGCGCGGCTCCGGAGAGCGGCTGCGTCTTCCACCCGCGCTGCCTGCGAAAGCTCGGCGAGGTGTGCGAAACGACGCTGCCATCTGATGCACCCGACGACACCGCGCACGTGCTGGCCTGCCATATCCCTCAGCGAGACCTGCGCGACTTGCAGCGGACGCCGTGAGCAGCGGCTCAGTCCGCGACGGTGAAGCGCGCCCGCAGATGCCGCGCCGTCTCCAATTCGTCCAGCACCGCGACGGCATAGTCTTCCATCGAGATCCGGCTACGCCCGGCTGCGTCGGCGAGCACCTGGTCGCCGCCGACGCGATACCGGCCGCTGCGCAGGCCGGGCTCGATGATCATCGGCGGGCTGAGATAGGTCCAGTCGAGCCCGCTGGCGCGATACAGTGCCAGCGCCTCCTTCTGCGCATAACCGGACGGGCGGTAGATTTCTGGGTATTCCGGCGTGTCGATCCGCTGCACGCCGGGCCGGATCTCCAGCGTTCCGGCCCCGCCGACGACGATCAGTCGCCGCAGCCCAGCCTGCGGCAGGCCCTCGATCAGCGCACGCGCGGCGGCGACGATCACGCCTGCTTCGCCGCGCTCACCCGGACCGATCGCGCTGATCGCGGCATCCTGGCCGGTGGCAGCCCGCGCGACCGCACCTGGGTCGGCCACGTCGGTGGCGAGCCTGGTCAGCGCCGGATGGCCCCGGTCGAGCCGGGTTGCATCGCGCAGCGCGGCCGTCACCCTATGCCCGCGCATGAGCGCCTCGTCGAGGACGCGCGAGCCGATGCGGCCGGCGGCGCCGAAAATCACAATGTTCATGAACTACCTCGACAATTTATTGTGTATTCTACGAGGATTACACAAAACAGTTATAAAGGGAAAATAAAATGACAACTACTGACAGCTTTGTTCACCCGGAGTACCTTGTTTCGACTGACTGGCTCGCTGCCCATCTTGACGATCCCGATCTGTGCATCCTCGATTGCACCGTATTTCTGGCGCCGGACCCCGAGATCACCTACCGGGTCGTGCCGGGGCGTGAGGAGTTCGAGAAAGCGCACATCCCCGGCGCGCATTTCGCCGACCTCCACAACGATCTCTCCGACAAGTCGCAGCCCTACCGCTTCATGCTGCCCAACGCCGAGCAGTTCGCTGCGGCGATGGGCCGGCTTGGTGTGGGGGAGGCCAGCCGGGTCATCCTTTACAGCGGCAACACCCTGTGGTGGGCGACGCGGTTGTGGTGGATGCTGCGGGTCTACGGCTTCGACCGCGCCGCGGTGCTGGATGGCGGCCTGCAAAAATGGAAAACCGACGGTAAGCGGATCGCCTCGGGCCGTCCCGCCGAACCGGCGCCGCGGCACTTCGTCGCCCGCCTTCGGCCCGAACTGATGGTGGGCAAGGATGTCATGCGCGCTGCCATCGGCGACGACGCGGTGTGCACCATCAACGCGCTGCTGCCGGAACAGCATGCCGGCACCGGCGGCGTCCATTTCGGCCGGCCGGGCCATATAGCCGGCAGCGTCAGCCGACCGGCAGCGCATCTGCTGGATCCCGTCACCAACACGCTGCGCACGCCAGCCCAACTGCGCGAGTTCTTCGGGGGAGTGCACGCTCTCGACCGCAAGGTTCTGCTCTATTGCGGTGGCGGCATCGCGGCGAGCGCCGATGCCCTGGCTCTGGTCATGCTCGGTCACCGCGACGTGCGGTTGTATGACGCGTCGATGTCGGAGTGGGCTCTAGACCCCGAACTGCCCATGGAGGTTGGCGGGGGGCACCAGAGGTGACTCTATAGATTCCGACATGGCTTAGAATGGTGCATCGAGGTATCTGGCCCGCGCCGTGGTTGTGCGAGGCGCCCGATGTCTCGCGAATGACCTACGGCGCGCGGCGGGTCTGGCGGCGTGACCTGCTGCAGCACGCTTCCGGCCGGAGCGGCCAGGGCGGATCCGAGTTATCGTCGCAACATCATTGTGGACGGATTCGCGATGAGGACTGATCGACGGTGCCACCGCTATACCCACACCCACAGGCGACAGATCGGGAGGTTGACATGAAACAGACCGAACCAGTGCGACGCAAGAAGACCTTTTACGGCGTCAGCGTGGGCATCCTGATGGTGAACACCTTCTTTCGCCGCTTCCCCGGTGACATCGGCAATGCCGAAACCTGGTCATTTCCGGTGCAATATCGCATTGTCAAGGAAGCCGTGCCCGGTACCATGTCGTACCTGCACGACAACGACCTGCTGACCCCGTTCGCCAAGGCGGCGATGGAACTGGTGGAAGCCGGCGTCGACGGCATCGCCACCACCTGCGGCTTCCTGTCGATCTACCAGCGGCAGCTGGCGGAGATGCTGCCGGTTCCGGTGGCCACAAGCAGCCTGCTCCAGGTGCCGATGGTGCAACGCCTGATACCGGCCAGCCGGCGCGTGGGCGTGCTCACCTACAACGCCGACACGTTGAAGGGGCCGTATTTCACCGGGGTCGGCGTACCCGAGGACACGCCGGTCGGCGGAATGCCGCACGACTCGCGCTTTTTCTGCTCGATCCGTGAGGGCGACGTCACGGTGCCGTATGCTGTTCTGGAACACGAAGTGCTTGACGCCGCCGGCTGTCTACTCGCCGCGCACCCCACCATCGGCGCGTTTGTGCTAGAATGCACCAATCTCACACCGTTCAGCGCGGCGATCAACGCGCGCTACGGCCTCCCTGTCTACGACGCGGTGACGCTGGTCAACTGGTTCCACGCCGGGCTGCGGCCACGCGCCTTCCCTGCAGCGTGACCCAGCGGATACCGAAGCCCGAACGCGGCCACGGCACATTTGAATCGCGATGCCGGGCCTAGCGCTGCCATCCAGACGGGCCGATGGGCCGCTCATCTGGGAAATGGCGGCCGATTGGTCGGGTCCAATCTACGCCGAATCCCACGCCCACCTGCCTCAGCGCTGCACGGCCCGCTCCAACGCCCAGAACCCGCGATCTGCCGCACCGCACTCACCCCGGAGTCCACCACCCACGCCCCGGCCGTGCCGCCCGCCGGCGTGGACGGGTCCACCGGGAACCCATGTCCCATCGCCGCGATCACCATCAGTTCCGCCGCCGCCGGGCGGTTCGGCCTCCCCCAGTTGCGTCGATGCCGTCGCCGATCACCTCGTCGAACCGCGGCGTCGCACCCTGGCCATGCAACCCGCTCCACAGCGCCGCCAGCGCCTCGGCATTGTGCGGGTCCACCGTCCGGTCTTTCCCGCCCTGCCATATCGACAGCCGCGGCCAAGCCTGACGCGTAGGCGTTCGCGTCGCCAGCCGCACATCATCGACCAGCGCCGCCCGTGAGAGGTGCTGGTCCGCCCGCTCCATATGGATCATCGCTCCCATCATCGCCCGGGCGCGAACGCCGCCGGATAGGCAGCCAGCAACGGAGGGCAGCCATCGTCCGGCGGTTGCCCCGCTGGGGCCGTCTTATCGGCGTCCCGTAAGCTCCAGCGACCAATCCGTGGACTTTGTGCCCTCGGCATGCCTTGATGTCGGCGATCTGGATCGCGTTATCCAAATTGGCGCGCCGGGCTCGGTCGCGTCGTTCATCCAACGGATGGGTAGAACCGGGCGTCGGCCCGGCTCCTCGCGGAATTGCTTGTTCCTGGCGACCAACGAGGACGAACTGTTGGCATCCCTGGCGATCGTCAATCTGTGGCGGGAGGGGGTAGTGGAATCGGTGATAGCGCCTGTGCTCCCTGCGCATATCTACGCCCAGCAGGTCATGGCGGTCATTTTGCAGGAACGCGGGGTGACCCGACCCGACCTGAATGTCTGGCTACACGACGCGGCAGACGCAGTCCCAGTTGAAGTCCGCGAAGCAGTCGTCAGACACATGCTGGATGTGGACGTCCTTGCGGAGGATGCAGGGATCTTGGGCCTCGGCGTTCGGGGCGAACGGGAGTTCGGTCGGCGCCATTTCAGCGATCTGGTGGCCGCCTTCAGCAGCCCGATGCTGCTTCTTGTGTTCCATGGACAGGCGGAACTCGGCTCCGTTCATCCGGCCAGCTTGGCACGTCGGCCAGACGTGGATGCCCCAATCTTGCTGCTGAACGGCCGGAGTTGGAAAGTCACCCATGTCGATTGGCCTCATCGGCGGGTGTCAGTCGTGCCTGCCGCAAGCGGAGGGCGATCTAGGTGGTTGGGGGCGGGCCGGATGCTTTCCGCCTCCATTTGTCGCGTCGAAGAACGGATTGTGGCCGGATTCGAACCTGTGTGCCGCCTTTCTCGGCGCGCTA
>JBEPTZ010000095.1:0-17179 GCA_041691815.1 Rhodospirillales bacterium
TAGCCGGCGTCGCCACCGCTCGTGGCCTGATACTCGTACCCGGCGTCACCACCAATGGTGGGCTGGTATTCGTAGCCGGCGTCGCCACCGCTCGTGGCCTGATACTCGTACCCGGCGTCACCACCAACGGTGCGCTGGTATTCATAGCCGGCATCGCCTCCCTGTGCGAATTGCAGCGCGCCGGTAGAAGATGCGGCGAAAGCGGGCAGCGCCAGCGACAGGCTCAGTACAGTTGCGGCGGCAAGCAGGACGGTCTTCATGGTCAGCATTCCTTGAAACATGTTGTGCTGGTTCTGACTCGAGACTTGTTGAGGCGTTACAGCGATCCGAATCGGCATGGTGAATCTCTTTTCGTGCTGACACTCCGGTTGTTGTGCCGGTGACAGCCGCGTAGGTGGGGTCGGTTCGCACGGCAGAACAGGCGAATAAAATCAGACGTTACGTTCGAAAAAATCGACCATCCGCCGCTGCCGCGCCGCCAGCCTGGCAGGATGCACCGCCGCGCACCCCGGCCATCACGCTGCCGTCGCCCACCCTTCCCCACGAGGCCCCATCGGCGAGCGCTCTCACGTTGTCATGCCGATAAATCCCGCATAAATTCGGCGCCTTCCATCCAGGAAATAGATATGTCATCCGATCCCGGCACACCCACGTTCGACCAGTTGCGGGTATTCCTCACGGTCGTGGAGATCGGCAGCTTCGCCGGTGCCGCCCGCCGGCTCGGTCGGGCCACCTCGGTCATCAGCTACGCGATCGCCAATCTCGAGGCCCAGCTCGGCGTGCTGCTGTTCGACCGCGAGTCCACCCGCAAGCCGCAGCTCACCGATGCCGGCCGCACCGTGCTGGGCGAGGCGCAGAGCGTCGCCAACGGCATCAACAGCCTGCGTTCAAAGGTGAAGGGCCTGTTGCAGGGCCTGGAGGGTGAGCTGCACGTGGTGCTGGATGTGATGCTTCCGGCCTGGCGGGTGGTGGACGCGATGAAGGCCTTCCGCGCCGAGTTCCCCACCGTGTCGCTGTTCATGTCCATCGAGGCGCTGGGCGCGGTCACCCAGATGGTGCTGAACCGCAGCGCCAGCATCGGCGTCGGCGGCCCGCTCAACAACGGCATCGGCGGCATCGAGCGCATCGCCATCGGCAGCGTCGAGATGATCCCGGTCGCCGCCCCCGACCACCCGCTGGCGCTGGCCGGCCGCAACCCGCCAGGTGCGGCGCGCCAGCACATCCAGCTGGTGCTCACCGACCGCTCGCCGCTCACCCAGGGGCACGACGTCGCGGTGCTCGCCACCCAGACCTGGCGCCTCGCCGATCTCGGCTCCAAGCACATCCTGCTGCGCGAGGGCATCGGCTGGGGGCGCATGCCGGAGCCGATGGTGCGCGACGACATCGCCGCCGGCCGCCTGGTGCGGATCGACGCGCCGGACACCCCGGGCAGCCAGTACCCGCTGGAAGCCTTCTACCGCGCCGATACCCCGCCCGGCCCGGCCGCCAGCTGGCTGATCGCCCGCCTCGAAGCCCAGGCGGCAGGGGACGATACCGGCACTGGCCGTCCTGCTCAGGCCATGTAGCCGCCGTCGAGCACCAGCGGGGTGCCGATCATGAACGAGGCGGCGTCCGAGCAGAGCCAGAGCACGCCATCGGCGATCTCGCGCGGCGCGGCGATGCGGCCGCGCGGGGTTTGCCGCAGAATCTCGGCAGCCGTCTTCGGGTCTTTCAGATAGCGGGCGACCGGCGGGGTATCCACCCAACCGGGACAGACGGCGGTGATGCGCGGGCCGGAAGCGGCCTGTTCCAGCGCGGCACTTTTGGTCAGCCCGAGCACGCCGTGCTTGGCGGCGGAATAGGCGGCCCCGCCGGGGAACGGGTAGCCGCGCAGGCCATCAACCGAGGCGTTATTGACAATCACGCCGCCGCCGCCCGGCAGCATCAGCGGGATCTGCTGGCGCATGCACAGGAACACCGAGGTGAGGTAGCCATCCATCACCTGCCGCCAGGCGGCCTCGGTGGCGCTGGCGACCGGGGCGAAGCGGGCGCCGCTGCCGCCGTTGTTGAACGCATAGTCGAGCCGGCCATGGCGCTGCTCGATCGTGGCGTGGAGCTTTTCCACATCGGCGCCGCTGGCGGTGTCGCAACTGATCCAGCTGACCGCGTCACCGGCACCGAGTTCGGGCAGTGCCGCCCGGGCGCGCTTCTGGTTGCGGCTGGCCAGGATGACCGTGGCGCCCTCGCGCGCGAAGCCGGCAACCGTGGCCAGCCCGATACCGCTGCTGCCGCCGGTGACCAACGCGATCTTGCCGCGCATTTCAGGATAGCGTGCCGGCGTGTCGGACATTGACGGGGCTCCGATGCGTGTTGCTCGGCCGCGACGTTGCCGGAAATTGGTTTGGTCTGCCAGCGCAAGGAGGATGTCCGGGAGGCGCCCCGCCGCTTGCCTACACCGCGTCAGGAACCAAATGGGTCACCGGCCCGCCAAGCAGCCCGGCGACGATCTCACGATGACACTCAAGATGGTCGCGCTCGAAACACAGCAGGCAGCACGGTGCGGCAGCAGTCAGCGCGCGGGCCTGTTGCAGCGCGAATTGCGCCTCCGGAGTCTGCATATGGGCGTCGAAAATGCTGTGCATCAGCCCGATCCTGCCGGCGCGGGCGGCGTCGCGGCCAGGCTTGGGCGTGCCCAGGCCGCGCAGATGGGTATATCCTATACCTATCTCGGCCAGCGAGGCGCCGAGCAGGGTCTTGGAGAACCCCGCCTTGCGCGACTGCGGCACCGCGCGGATATCCAGCAGATGCGCCACCCCGGCCTGTTTCAGCGCCGCCAGCAGGTTCGGCTGCACGCTGCCCTGGTAGCCGATGGTGTAGAGCATCGGCATCAGTAGCGCTTCACCGGCTCCACCCCGCCCTTCGGCGCCAGCCCCCTGGCGCGCAGGCAGTCGACGTAGACCCGCTGCTTGAGGTCATCCAGGCTCTCCTCGCCGAGCGGTGAGAAATGGCCGGCGTTATCGCGGGCGATGCGGGCGCCGACCTCCGAATTGGCGTAAACCTGCTGGCGGCACTCGGCGTTCTTCATGTAGCCGTCGGAGCTTGAACAGCCGCCGAGCAGCGGCAGCAGCAGCGCCAGGGCGAACAGGGGTTTCATGCGGCGGCGATCCAGTCCTCGATGAGGCGGCGGGCGATGCTGTCGCCGCGCGGCAGGTTGAAGCCGTGGTCCTGCGGCGCGCGCAACTGGGCGCGGCTGAACCAGCGGGCGTCGACGATCTCCACCGGATCGATGGTGATCGCCTCGGTCAGCCCCTCGGCATAGAAGCCAAGCATGATCGAGGCCGGGAACGGCCAGGGCTGACTGGAATGATAGCCGACGGCACCGGTATGCACCCCGGTCTCCTCGAACACCTCGCGGGCCACCGCCTCCTCCAGGCTTTCGCCCGGCTCCACGAAGCCGGCCAGGGTGGAATACATCGTGGAATTCGGGAAGCGCGCGGAATGGCCGAGCAGCGCACGGTCGCCGCGATGCACCAGCATGATCACCGCCGGGTCGGTGCGCGGGAAATGCTGCGCCTTGCAGCCCGGGCAGGCCATCGCGTGGCCGGCGCTGCGCGGCGCACACAGCGTGCCGCAGATGCCGCAGAAGCGGTTCTTGGTGCGCCAGTGCATCAGCCCGCGGGCATGCGCCAGGATCGAGGCTTCGGCGCCGGGCAACAGGCCGGCGGTCTGGCGCAGATCGGTGAACTCGCCCAGCCCCTCGGGCAGCAGCGGCAGCGGGTCGTCCTGGGTGGAGATGTCCATCGCGAACACCGGCATGCCGTCGCGCAGGCCGAGAAACGCCCACATGTCGAACTGCGGATCGACCGAGAGCCGCAGCGCCTGGGCCGCTGATCCGGTGAGGAACACCGCCTCCGGCCGGCCCTCGGCGTTGCCGCGAATGAGGTTGCGGGCGCGCCAGACCGGCGCCCACAGCGTATCGGCCGCATTCAGCGCCATATGCACCCAGGCGGCATCCTCGCGCCGCTCATTGGCGCGGTCGAGCGGACTGCCGGTATAGACATTGGGGCGGCTGGCGAGGATCAGGGGCACGGGGCGCGGTTCCTTTGCCGGGAAACTGCCATGCCGGCGGAGGCTGGGCAACTCCGCGCCAAGCCCCTTGCCTAGACCGCTGCAATCCACGATATGTGGGGCGGGAGGTCGGCGGCGGACGGGCGCCTCGCCAACCTGGTCAGGACCGGAAGGTAGCAGCCACAACGGGTTTCCGCTTGGGTCGTTGTTCGGCCTCCCACCCTCTCAACCCCGGTCGCCCGATGCGAGGTCGCCGCTGCAATTGGCGACGAGCCGGCGGTGGCGGCCACAGCCGGGCGGATGCATGTCGGGGCTGTTCGAGGATGACAGCGAGAAATTGCCGGTGCCGGAACCCGAGGGGGCCGGCCTGTTCGGTGATGCGCCGGTGCAGATGGCGCCGCTGCCCACGGCACCCGCCTATCGGGTGCTGGCGCGCAAATACCGGCCAATCGGTTTCGCCGACCTGGTGGGGCAGGAGGCGATGGTGCGCACCTTGCGCAACGCCTTCGCGCTCGGCCGCGTCGCGCACGCCTTCATGCTCACCGGCGTGCGCGGCGTCGGCAAAACCACCACCGCGCGGATCATCGCCAGGGCGCTGAACTGCACCGGGCCGGACGGCACTGGCGGCCCGACGGTGGAACCCTGCGGCGTCTGCGACAACTGCCGCGCCATTCTGGCCGACCGCCACCCCGACGTGGTGGAGATGGACGCCGCCAGCAATAACGGCATCGAGGAAGTGCGCGAAATCATCGAGGCGGTGCGTTTCCGCCCGATGCAGGCGCGCACCAAGGTGTTCGTGCTCGACGAAGTGCACATGCTCAGCAAGCCGGCGTTCAACGCGCTGCTGAAAACGCTGGAGGAACCGCCGCCGCATGTGAAGTTCATCTTCGCCACCACCGAAATCCGCAAGGTGCCGATCACCGTGCTGTCGCGCTGCCAGCGCTTCGACCTGCGGCGCATCTCGGTCGCCGAACTGGCGGCGCATTTCGCCCGCATCGTCGCCGCCGAAGGCGTGGCGGTGGCGCCAGCCGCCCTCGACCTGATCGCCCGCGCCGCGGACGGCTCGGCCCGCGACGGGCTGTCGCTGCTCGACCAGGCGATCGCCCAGGCGGATGCCTGCACGGTGATCAGCGGCGAAGCGGTCGCCGAAATGCTCGGCCTGGCCGATCGCGGCGTGGTGTTCGACCTGTTCGAGGCGGTGATGGCCGGCAGGGTGGCCGACATGCTGGCGCTCACCGACCAGATGCACGCGCGCGGCGCCGATCTCGGCGTGGCGCTGCAGGACCTGCTCGACCTGGTGCACACCCTGACCCGGCTGAAATCGGTGCCCGCCCTGCGCGAGTCCGACGCCCTGCCGGAAGCCGAGCGGGTGCGCGGCGGCGCGCTGGCCGACCACCTGAGCATCCCGCTGCTCGGCCGCGCCTGGCAGATGCTGCTGAAGGGCGTCGCCGAAGTGGAGGCCGCACCCGACCGCCGCGCCGCCGCCGAGATGGTGCTGATCCGGCTTTGCCACGTGGCCGACCTGCCGCCCCCCGGCGAGCTGGTGCGCCGGCTCACCGAACACCCGCCGCAGCCCAGTTCCCCACCAACCCATGGCGGTGGTGGCGGCATGCGCGCAGTGGCCGGCGGCGGCGCCCGGATGCAGGCCGCCCCGGCGCCCGACAGCGCCCCGCAGCTGTCGAGCTATCGCGAGGTCATCGCCTTCGTCGCGGCGCAGCGCGAGGCGCTGTTGCACGGCCATCTGCTGCATTCGGTGCATCTGGTGCGGTTCGCCCCGCCGGTGATCGAATTGCGGCCGGAGCCCACCGCGCCGCGCGACCTGGCGCCCAAGCTGGCGAAGCTGCTGCTGGACGCCACCGGCACCCGCTGGACCATCGCCCTCTCCACCGCCGCCGGTGAGGCCACCCTGGCCGCGCAGGGCAACGCCGCCGACAGCGCCCGCCGCCACGCCGCCGCCGAACACCCGCTGGTGCGCGCCATCCTGGACGCCTTCCCCGGCGCCAGAATCGAGGCGGTAACCGATGCCCGCACCGACGCCTACGGCCTGCCGGCCGAACCGGCATTGGCCGGTGAGGCGGTCGGCCTGGCGCAAACCGACCCCGAGATGCCGGATTTCGCGCCACTGGACGCCGAATTCGTCGGCGACCCTTCCGATTACTGGGAAAACTGAACCATGAAGAACATTGTCGGCCTGATGAAACAGGCCTCCGAGATGCAGAAAAAGATGGAGACGGTGCAGGCGGAGCTGGAAGCGCTGCGCGTCGAAGGCAGCGCCGGCGCCGGCATGGTGAAAGTGCTGCTGAGCGGCAAAGGCCAGATGCTCGGCATCACCATCGACCCCAAACTGGCCGACCCGGCCGAGATGGAAATGCTGCAAGACCTGATCCTGGCCGCCCACACCGACGCCAAACGCAAGTCCGAAGCCGCCGCCGCCGAACAGATGCAGGCGGTCACCGGCGGGCTGCAATTGCCGCCGGGAATGAAGCTGCCATTTTAAGAAAGATCTTCTTTTTGTGAACAAAAAGAAGCAAAAAAACTTTTCATCCATTTTGGAGACTCCGGCGTCTCCACCCCTCCGCTGTTGCAAGGCGGACAAAATTTTTTGCGCGCTTTTTTTCAAAAAAGCGCTACTTCCTTCGCTTCGGGATACGTATGGGCGGCCCTGAGATCGAGCGTCTGATCGGCCTGCTGGCGCGGCTGCCCGGGCTGGGCCCGCGCAGCGCCCGCCGGGCCGCGCTGAAGCTGTTGCAGCAGCCGGAGACCCGCATGTTGCCGCTGGCCACTGCTCTGGCCGAGGCGGCGCGGGCGGTGCGTCCCTGTTCGCAATGCGGCAATCTGGACAGCCAGGACCCCTGCCTGATCTGCGCCGATCCGCATCGCGACCACAGCATCATCTGCGTGGTGGAGGGCGTCGGTGATTTGTGGGCGCTGGAGCGCGCGCATGTGCATCGCGGCCGCTATCACGTGCTCGGCGGCACGCTCTCGGCGCTGGCCGGGCTGGGGCCGGACGACCTGAACACCGCCCCGCTGCTGGCTCGGGTGCGCGCCGGCGGTGTCGCCGAGGTGATCCTGGCGTTGGGCGCCACCGTGGAGGGTGCCACCACCATGCACTGGCTCACCGAACGGCTGCAGCCGCTGGGCGTGGCGGTCAGCCGGGTCTCCCAGGGCGTGCCGATGGGCGGCGCGCTGGACGTGCTGGATGACGGCACGTTGGCCGCGGCACTGCGGTCACGGCGGCCGGTTTGATGGAGGAGGAAGGTCTTCTTTTTGTGAACAAAAAGAAGCAAAAAAACTTTTCATCCATTGGAGTGTACGGAGTCTCCACCACGCGGCTGTTGCAAGGCGGATGAGTTTTTTGGTTCTTTTTTTCAAAAAAGAACTGCTTGCCTACCCGACAATCCGCTCCTTTGGCACCTCGCCGCCGGTCAGCCTGGCGGCGATGCACTCGGCCGCCATCACGCCCATGTTCACCAGCGAGCCATCGGTCACGCCGGCGACATGCGGCGTGATCAGCACGCGCGGGTGGCGGCGCAGCTTGTGGTCGGCCGGCGGCGGCTCGTGCTCGAACACGTCGAGCGCCGCGCCTGCCAGATGGCCGCTCTCCAATGCAGCCAGCAACGCCGCCTCGTCGATGATGCCGCCGCGCGCAGTGTTCAGCACGTAGCCGCCGGCCGGCATGGCGGCCAGCGCGGCGGCGTCGATGCTGTGATACGTGGCCGGGATGGCCGGGCAATGCACCGAAACCGCGTCGCTTGCCGCCATCAGCGCCGCCAGCGTCGCCACCCGCTGTACCGAACCGAAGCTCGCCGCCGCCGCCACCGGATCGAATGCCGCCACCACCATCCCGAACGGCTGCGCCAGCGCCGCCACCGCCCGGCCGATGGCGCCGAACCCCAGCAGCCCCAGCCGCAACCCGGCGATATCACGCACCCGGGTCGTGGCGCCGCGCCAGTTCCCTTCGGCGATCGAGGCGCCCAGCGGCCGCAGGTCCTTGGCCAGCGCCAGCAGCAGGGCCAGGGTATGCTCGGCCACGGCGGCGGTGTTGGAGCCGGGGGCGCGGGTCACCAGCAGGCCGCGCGCACGGGCGGCCGCCAGGTCCACGTCATCGACGCCCACGCCATGCCGGGCGATGATGCGCAGCTTCGGCGACGCGTCCATCGCCGCCGCATTCACCGCGCCCTGCCGCGTCAGGATGGCATCGGCCTGCACCTCGGCGGTGCGCGCGGCGACCGCCTCGGCGGATGGGTACGGGGGCATGTAGTGGATGGTGCAGCCGACCGCCTCCAGCACCTCGACCGCCGGCTGGGCCAGCCGGGGTGCGGTCATCACCACGTTGAAGCGGGTCATTCGTGCATGCTGCTCAGGGCTGCGGGCTGCTCGGCCATTGCGTGCCGTCCGGCTGGTCGCGCTCGAAATGCCGCTGGTATTTGTCGGTCACCAGTTCGGTCTTGACCAGCACCGCGACATCGGTGGTGTTGAACTGCCGGTCCACCACCGCGCCGTCGCCGACAAAGCCGCCGAGCCGCAGATAACCCTTGATCAGCGGCGGCAGATCGGCCAGCGCGCGGCGGTTGTCGATGCCGGCCGGGTCGGTCCGACGCATCTCCACATAGCGGTTCGGCAATGCGCGGGGGCGGAATTCGGCCGGCGCCAGGTGGTTGTGGTACAGATAGGTCAGTTCGGTGGCCAACGCGTCGGGGTCGGTGCCAGGCAGGCTGGCGCAGCCGAACATCAGATCGATATTGTGCCGGATCACATAGGCGGCGATACCCCGCCACAGCAGTTGCATCGCCGCCCGGTTGCGGTAGTCGCGATGCACGCAGGAGCGGCCAAGCTCCAGCAGCTGGCCAGGGAAGGCCAGCACCCGGGTGATGTCGTATTCGTCGGCCGAGTAGAAGCGGCCGACGCGGGCGGCGGCCGATGCGCGGATCAGCCGGTAGGTGGCCACCACCGCCTCCGCCCCCTCGCCCCTGGCGTGGTCCAGCACCAGCAGATGGTCGGCAACCTGGTCGTAGGGGTCGCTGTCGCGCTGGGTGGCCTGGGCTGCGGCGTCCGGCTGGGCGCCCATTTCCTGGTAGAACACCCGGTAACGCAGCGCCTGTCCGGCATCCACCTCGGCCGCCGAGGTGGCGATCCGCACCCCGAGCGTTCCGGCCCGCAATTCGCCGAACCCCGGATCCTCGGCGACATTCTGCGGAATATCAGTGCTCATCGGCCGGGTCCGGCCCCGTCGAGACCAGGGGCGCGGCCGTGGCACGGCGACGACCGGCCGGGCGCGGCCCCGCCGGGGCATCCGTCGTGGCCGGCACGCGGCGGCGGCCGAACAGTTCCAGCCGGTGGGACACTAGGTCGAAGCCCAACCGGGTGGCAATTTCGGTCAGTGCGCGAGCATGCTCGGCATCGGTGAACTCGATCACCCGGCCGGTGTCCACGTCGATCAGATGGTAGTGCTGGCCATGCTCGCTGGGCTCATAGCGGGCGCGGCCGCCGCCGAAATCGCGGCGCTCCAGGATGCCCTTCTCTTCCAGCAGTCGCACCGTGCGATAGACGGTGGCAATCGAGATTCGCGCGTCGAGCGCGGTGGCGCGGCGGTAGAGTTCCTCCACATCGGGATGGTCGGCGCCGTCTGACAGCACACGCGCGATCACCCGGCGCTGCCCGGTCATTTTCAGGCCCCGTTCGACGCAGAGACGCTCGATCCGGCTTTCCATCCGATCCCCAATGCTTCCGGCGCCGCCTGCCGCCGCGGGTCTCATCCCGCCAGGCGATCAGCCGTCATGCCGCGCGGAAGTACGTAGCCGATTGCAGGGCGGCCTGTCCAATGCCGGCACCAAACCATGACGGGAACAACAGGAAACGCGCCGCCTCCGCCCGCATGGGGAACCGGGCGGAGGCAGGCGGTTACTTGCCGCGGGTGCGCGGCTTGGTGCCGAGCCCGATCTTCTTGGCCAGCGAAGAACGATGCCGGGCGTAGTTGGGTGCCACCATCGGATAATCCGCCGCCAGGCCCCAGCGCTCGCGATACTGCTCCGGCGTCATGTCATAGGCGGTTTTCAGATGCCGCTTCAGCATCTTCAGCTTCTTGCCGTCTTCCAGGCAGACGATATAGTCGGGGAATACCGACTTCTTCACCGGCACCGCAGGCTGCGGCTTGTCCGGCTGCGCGGGCTCCTGCCCGACACCAGCCAGGGTGCGATAGACATCCTGGATCAACGCCGGCAGGGATTCGGGGGTCACGGAGTTGTTTGAGACATGCGCCGACACGATCTGTGCGGTCAGCCCCAGTACATCGGCATTCTCTGAACTATCGGTCATGTTTTTCCCTTTCGGCGCGTTCGACTTGGCCCATATATGTTGGGCAACGCCCGTTTCGCAATGGATATTTCGACGGAAAGCAACAGATCAGCAATGTTGAAGACCAATACCGAGGCGAGTACACCGGATCGCACGCTCGACATCACCGGGGAATTATGCCCGATGACCTTTGTCCGCACACGACTGGCGCTGGACCGGATGACCGCCGGCCAAACCCTGCTGGTTCTGTTGCGCGGCGACGAACCATTGCGCAATGTTCCACGTACCGCCGCGGAACAGGGCCACACAGTGCTCAGCCAGACCACCGGGCCGGACGGGGTTACTCGGTTGTTGCTGCGCCGGGGCTGAGCGTGATGACCGGAGGCGGCACGCTGGAGGTCTGAATCACGCGATCAGATACCAAGCGCGCGACGCAGCACCAGCGCATCGGCGCCATCCGGATAATAGCGCCGCCGCCGCCCCACCGGCACAAAGCCGCACGTCGCATACAGCGCCTGCGCCGGGCCGTTTGCGGTAGAAACCTCGAGGAACAGCGCCACCGCGCCGCGCGCCACCGCCTGCTCCGCCGCCGCCTCCAGCAACGACCGGCCCAGCCCCTGCCGCCGCGCCTCCGGCAGCACCGCGACGGTCAATATCTCCGCCTCATCCGCCGCCACCCGCGCCAGCACCATGCCGCCACGCGCGTCGATCAGCCCGAATGCACCCGGCAGGCCGAGTTGCAGCGCCATCGCGTCCGCCCCCCAACGCTCGCGCGGCGGAAAGGCGGCGGCGTGGATCGCGGCCAGGGCGGCGGCGTGGTGCGAACTCGCTCGGTCCATCAGGCGCAGGCAAGCACTTCTTTTTGTGGACAAAAAGAAGCAAAAAAACGTTTCATCTCAAAGAAGGCCTCACAGTGGCGCGGGGCGGAGGCCGCCGGCCGGCAGTTTGGCCTCCGGGCGGTCGATATACAGCGGCTGCGCGTCGCGCATTGGCGCCTGGCCGGCCAGTTGTCGGGCGGCAACGGCGGCGACATCGCGCGCTCGCGGCAACCTGGCATCGCTCAGCCGCACATCACTCCCCCGCGCCGCCAGCCTGGCCGCCACCGCAATCGCCGCATCCCCGGCCACCACCACCGGCCCCCCGGCCGCCGGCAGCGCATCCAGCGCAACCGGCACCACGCTGCCATCGCGATCCAGGAAAATCCGCCCGCGCCGGCTGTCGATCGCCACCCACAGCGCCCGCCCGCCCAACGCGCCCAACTGCTCGCACAACGCCTCAGCCACCGTGACACCCAGCACGGGCACACACGCACCGGCCGCCAGCCCCTGTGCCAGCGCGATCGCTGCCCGCAAGCCGGTGAAACTGCCGGGGCCGATGGTCACCGCCACCGCGTCCGGCGTGCCGTTCAGCACCTGCGCCACCATCGGCGGCAGCAACGCGGCGTGGCCGCGCCCGGCCGGCGCCATACGCTCGGCCAGCACCTCGCCGTCACACCATAACGCGGCGGAGCAGCGAGCCAGGGCGGCGTCGAGGGCCAGGATCAGCATCGAAGGAAGGTCTTCTTTTTTCGAGAAAAAAGAAGCAAAAAAGCTTCATCCATTGCGGATCGGTGGTCCAGACTCCAGGGGATGAAAGTTTTTTGGTTCTTTTTTTCAAAAAAGAACATCTTGCTTGCTTACAGAAGTATCGTCGCCTCATCGAAATACAGCCGTGGTGACCGTTCGAACAGCGCGTCCTCGTTGCCATGCCCCAGGTTGATCAGGAAGTTGGACTTCCAGCCGCGATCATCGAGGAACAGTTCGTCCACCTTGTTGCGGTCGAAACCGGACATCGGCCCGGCATCCAGCCCCAGCGCCCGCGCCGCCAGGATCAGATAGGCGCCTTGCAGCGTGGAGTTGCGGAAGGCGGTTTCCTCGGCCAGATCGGCGTTGTTGGCAAACCAGCTGCGCGCGTCGGCATGCGGAAACAGCCGCGGCAGGTAATCGTAGAATTTCGGGTCATAGGCGACGATAACCGTCACCGGCGCCTTCATCGTCTTGGCGGTGTTGCCGGCCGACAGCGCCGGTTTCAGCTTCAACTTCGCGCCCTCGGTGCGCAGGAACAGGAACCGCGCCGGCGAGCAGTTGGCCGAGGTCGGGCCCATCTTCAGCAGGTCGTACAGCTCGCGCAGCTCATCGTCGGTCACCGGCACGTCGGTGAAGCCGTTATGGGTGCGGGCGGTGCGGAACAACGTATCCAGCGCCAGGTGGTCGAGCGCCGACCGAGGCTCCGCTACCGCCGCTACCTCCTCAACCGGCGCCTCAGGCGTCGCGGCATCGGCTGGCAGCGGGGGATCGGCAGGCGCCGCATGCTCAGCCGACGCCGGCTCTGGCGTCGGCGTCGCAGGGTGGTGCGGAGCGTCCGGAGCGGCCGCACCAACTGGCGCGGCCGGAACAGCCGGAGGGGCGGTCTCTTCAGGAGTCATGGCGCGGCCTTCACTCGGCATCGAACGATGATGATGTAGACCTATCCGCCGTGCCGGGCCGCAAAAGTCAAGCCAGCACCTGCTCCACGCGCGTCACTTCCGGCACGTAATGGCGCAGCATGTTCTCGATGCCGTGCTTCAGCGTCGCCGAGGAGGACGGGCAGCCGCTGCACGAGCCCTGCATGTGCAGCCGCACCACACCGTCGCGATAGCCGCGGAATACGATGTCGCCACCATCGCCGGCCACCGCCGGGCGCACCCGGGTGTCGAGCAACTCCTTGATCTGCGCCACGATCTCGGCATCTTCCGGGCCGACATCCTCATCGGCGGCGGCTTCCTCGCCCTCGATCACCGGGCGGCCGGCGACGAAGTGCTCCATGATGGCGCCAAGCACCTGCGGCTTCAGCGCCTGCCATTCGGTGTCGCCGTCCTTGCTGACGGTCACGAAATCGCCGCCGAGAAACACCCGCGTCACACCAGGCAGCGCAAAGATCGCGCTGGCGAGCAGGCTGCGTCCGGCCGATTCGGCGGTCGCGAAATCGGCGGTCGCAAAGCCCATCACGTCCCGTCCGGGCAGAAACTTCAGCGTGGCGGGGTTGGGGGTGCCTTCGGTCTCGATGAACATCACAAACGATCCTGTTACTGCAGCGGGCCCGTTACGACAAAGCGGACCGCGTGGGTCCGGATGCCGTTACATCGGCCGACTCGCGCCACTTGGCAAGGGGCAAGCCGGGAATAGGCGGCCACCCTGTCATGTTGCGCGCGATTCCGCCAAAATGACGCCAATGCCCGACCATCCGCGCGCCCCTGCCACCCTGCCTGACCTGGCTCTCGCAGCCGCGCGGTTCGCCGCCATGCCGTGCGACGGCTTTGCGGCCGGCACATTGCTGGCCACCGAAGCCGGCCCGCGGCCGGTCGAGCAGTTGCAGCCCGGCGACCGTTTGATCACGCCGGGCGGCGGCAGCATCCGGCTGCGCCACGCCGCCCTGCTGCAAACCCCCGGCCCGCACCCGGGAGCCGGGCAAGCCGGCGTGGTGCTGCTACCACCCGATGCGCTGGGTCCTGGCCGGCCGCGCCGCGCATTGCGGCTGGGCGCGGGGCAAGCGGTCTGGTTACCGGACTCGGCGCACGAAGCCGCCGCCCATCACGCGCTTGCCGCCGCCGGGTTGCTCTGCGGCGGCGCGGCATGCCGGGCCGGCGGCCGATCGCCGCCGCTCTATGCCTTGTCGGCGGCAGCCGGCCCGGCCGATCCAGGCGACGTGGTGCTGGCCGAGGGCCTGGCCTGCGCGTTGCGCCGGCCGACCCGCCCGGAACATGATCCCTACGCCGGCGCCGCTCTCGCGGCCGCCCGCCGGTCCCAGCAACACGCCTCGTCTCGCCACGAGACGGCACCACCGGCCATAGATGGTGCCGTCACGCTGGACACACGGCAGCGGCTGAGCGGCTGGGCGATGGATCGCGCGGCGCCGGATACCCCGCTGCTGCTGGAAGTCCTACTGGACGACATCACCATCGGGTTTGCCCTGGCCGATGAACCCCGGCCGGATTTGGCAATGGCCGGGCTCGGTACCGGCACCTGCGGCTTCGCGTTCACCCTGCCGCCGCCATCCGCACGCCGGGCGCCCTCCGGCCGCTTGTTGCGGCTGCATGCGGTCGGAAATGGCGCGTCCCTGCCGGGCACGCCACTGCTGATATTGCGCGCAATTGGCGGTTGAACGGTGAAAATCGGCGACGCACGATACCATCGCATTCTTACAGCGACGTTTCTTTACAAATAATTTTTTTTGATGAAAAACACTGGATAAATCTGCCGTTAATTCGTAGGCTGCCCCCGTCAAGCAGACGTTAATTGATACCGCGCCGGCCGTCGTGGCCGGTTAACGGTCATGGCGGCAATTGGCGGCCCGGGGCTGCCGATCGACTGAACGAGATCATCAGGCAATGAGACGGCGAGGCAGGGGGGTGACGTGAAGCGTAGCGCGAATTTTCCCACCGTTCTGCTTGGCACCTTGGGCGCGGCGCTGCTGCTGCTGCCTGCCGCCGCGGCCGCCGCCGCGATCACCTCCGTCACGATGTCGGACACGCAGTGGGTGCCCAACGCGACGCCGACCGCCTTCAGCCTTACCCCGGGCGAGCCCCGCCACAGCCCCGCCCGCGCGCCGCGGGCAGCACCGCCGCAGCGTCTCCGATTGTTCGGCTATCCCAGCGCCAGGGCCGATGAGTTCGTGCCACCTCCTGTCCCGGCCGGACCATCCCTACTGTTCAGCCATGCGGCCCTTGGCGTCGCAATGCTGGACAGCCCCGCTGCCGGCGCCGGGGGAGATGGCGTTGCCACCGCCGATAGCGGCCATCTGGGCGCCGCGCAGCTGGCCCTGACCGTGCCCGCGACAACCCGGACCATCCTGCCCTCGCCGCTGCCGATCGCATTGATCCTGGCGCTGGTGCTGCTGCCCGCCGGCCTGGTGCTGGGTCAGGCGCTGCGCGGCCCCTCGCGCCGGCCGCACCCGGCGATGCGCCGCCAGGCCGCGTCGCGGCGGGACAGCAACGGTTAACCGATGCCGCCGGGCCTGAGCCCGCGCCGGACCTCCAGACCCGTCAAACCGATTGCGCTGCCCCGCGCACGCCGCGTTTGACAGCGCCGGGAGCCTCCCCCTAAGTTCCGCCGTCTTTTTGCAGGTGCGAACTGGCGCGGGTGGGGCTTGCCCTGGCCGTGGCCTTCGTTGCACTCAATCATCTCCGCCCGGCGCCTCGTGCGGAGACAGGAAGCGGTACGTCAACTCATGAAGATCCTCGTCCCCGTCAAGCGGGTGGTCGACTACAACGTGAAGGTCCGGGTGAAGTCGGACGGCTCGGGAGTCGAGACCTCCGGGGTCAAGATGTCGATGAACCCGTTTGACGAAATCGCCGTCGAGGAAGCGGTGCGCCTGAAGGAGAAGGGTGTGGCGACCGAGATCGTCGCCGTCTCCATGGGTGTCGCGCAATGTGCGGAGACCATCCGCACCGCGCTGGCGATGGGTGCCGACCGTGGCATCCTGGTGGAAAGCGACGCCGACCTGCAGCCGCTGGCGGTAGCCAAGATGCTGCGCGCGATCGCCGACAAGGAGCAGCCGGGCCTGATCATCCTGGGCAAGCAGGCGATCGACGACGACATGAACGCCACCGGCCAGATGCTGGCTGCCCTGCTCGGCTGGGCGCAGGGCACCTTCGCCAGCAAGGTGACGGTTGATGGCGACAGCGTGCTGGTAACCCGCGAGGTGGATGGCGGGCTGGAGACGGTGAAGCTGGCGCTGCCGGCGATCATCACCACCGACCTGCGCCTCAACGAACCGCGCTACGCCTCGCTGCCGAACATCATGAAGGCGCGCAAGAAGCCGATCGAGACCATCAAGCCGGCCGATCTGGGCGTCGACCCGGCGCCGCGGCTGACCATCGTGAACGTGGTCGAGCCGGCCAAGCGGCAGGCCGGGGTGAAGGTGAAGTCGGTCGCCGAACTGGTCGACAAGCTGCGCAACGAAGCGAAGGTGATCTGATCATGACCGCTCTGGTTCTGCTCGATTTCGAGGGTGGCCGCATCAAGCAGCCGGCCCGCGCGGCGGTGGCGGCGGCGCAGGCGCTGGGCGAGGTGCATGTGCTGGTGGCCGGCTCCGGCGTTCAGGCGGCGGCCGATGCCGCGGCCAAACTGCCCGGCGTTGCCAAGGTGATCCTGGCCGATGATCCGGCCTTCGCCAATTCCCTGGCCGAGCCGCTGGCCGCCCTGCTGGTGGCGCTCGCGCCGGCCTATTCGCACCTGCTGGCCGCGGCCACCGCCAGCGGCAAGAACGTGATGCCGCGCGCGGCGGCCCTGCTCGACAGCCAGCCGATCAGCGACATCGCCGGCGTGGTGGACGCCGATACCTTCGTGCGGCCGATCTATGCCGGCAACGCGCTGGCCACGGTGAAGAGCAGCGACGCCAAGAAGGTGATCACCGTGCGCGCCACCAGCTTCGACCCGGTGGCCGAGGAGGGCGGCAACGCGCCGATCGAGGCCGCCGCCGCAGTGCCGGCCCAGGCGCTGTCCAGCTTCGTCTCGGCGGAACTCTCCAAAAGCGAGCGGCCGGAACTGACTGCGGCGCGGGTGGTGATCTCCGGCGGGCGCGGCATGCAGAACGGCGACAACTTCAAGATGCTCGACGTAATCGCCGACAAGCTGGGCGCCGCGGTTGGCGCCAGCCGCGCGGCGGTGGATGCCGGTTTCGTGCCAAACGATTACCAGGTGGGGCAGACCGGCAAGATCGTGGCGCCGGAACTTTACGTCGCGGTCGGCATCTCCGGCGCGATCCAGCATCTGGCCGGCATGAAGGACAGCAAGGTGATCGTGGCGATCAACAAGGACGA
>JBEPTZ010000096.1:0-16862 GCA_041691815.1 Rhodospirillales bacterium
GCCTCTCCAGCCTGACGATCTTCCTGGTGCCGCTGATCGCCCTGCTGATCGCCCACGACGCCATCGCTGGCGAACTGGATCGCGGCACGCTGCTGCTGCTGCTGTCCTACCCGGTGGCGCGCTGGCAGGTGCTGCTCGGCAAGTTCGCTGGCCATGTAACGATCCTGGCGGTCGCCACCCTGGTCGGCTACGGCGCCGCCGGCCTGGCGCTGAGCTACGCCAACCCCACCGCCGAGAGCGCCATCGCCGCCTTCGCCACCATGGTTGCCACCAGCGTGCTGCTCGGCGCGGTGTTCGTCGCCCTCGGCTATCTGGTCAGCACCGCGGTGCGCGACCCGCGCACCGCCGCGGGGCTGGCGATTGGCGTGTGGCTGCTGTTCGTGCTGCTCTACGACATGGCGCTGCTCGGCATCCTGGTGGCCGACCAGGGCCGGCTGGTCACCACCGGGATGGTCAACCTGCTGCTGCTCGCCAACCCCACCGATATCTACCGCCTGCTGAACCTGACCGGCTTCTCCAACACCAGCCTGCTTGCCGGCATGGCGGGCCTCGCCGGGCAGATCCGGCTGGACCGCGCGGTGCTGTTCGCGGTGCTCGCCGCCTGGGTCTGCATTCCGCTCGCCATCTCCGGCTTCATCTTCGCGCGGAGGCAGATATGACCCGCATCGCCGCCCTGCTACTAGCCGCGTCGCTGCTTGCCGGCTGCCTGGAAAAAGACGACGGCCCGGTGCCGCAGCCGCGCGAATTGTCGAGCAACTCCATCGCCGCCTTCTGCGGCATGGCGCTCACCGAACATCCCGGCCCCAAGGCGCAACTGTTCGTCAAGGGCCAGGCTGAGCCGGTCTGGTTCGCCTCGGTGCGCGACATGTTCGCCTACACCCTGCTGCCGGAGGAGCCGAAAGACATCCGCGCGGTCTACGTCAACGACATGGGCCGCGCCCGCAACTGGGACCATCCCGAGCCGGGAACCTGGATCGACGCCCGCAAGGCGCTGTTCGTGATCGGCAGCCGCCGGCTGGGCGGCATGCAGCAGGACGAAGCAGTACCGTTCGGCAGCGAACCGCAGGCCCGCGCCTACAGCGCCGAAAACGGCGGCCGTATCGTCGGTTTCAGCGAAATCCCCTCCAGCTACGTGCTGCCGAACCAGGAGCCGGCCGCGATCGCCCCGCGCTGAAGCCTATCCCGCCGCCGCGAACCGGCGCGGATCGATCGCCGGCAGGATCCGCGCCGTACCCGGCAGCCAATCCGGCGCCCGCCCAGCGACCAGGTCGGCCAGCAGCCGCCCGGCGGCCACCGAGGTCAGGATGCCGTCGCCGCCCTGGCCGACGAACCAGAAAAACCCGTCGCCCTCCGCCGCCGCGCCGAACGCGAACGCCCCATCCGGGGTAAAGCTGCGCAGCCCCGCCCAGGCCCGCTCCACCCGCGTCACCGCGATGTCCAGCACCTGCTGCATCCGCTCGATGGTGATCGCGATGTCGATCTCCTCGGGCTGCACGTCATGTGCATGCGTCGGCGTCGCATCGGCCGGCGAGATCATCAGCCGGGTGCGCGCCTCCGGCTTGCAATACCAGCTGCGCCTCGCGTCGTACAGCCGCGGCCAGTCCGCCACCGCATACGGCGCCGGGTCGATCACCACTGCGGTCCGCCGCTTCGGCACCAGCCCGAGCGGCCGGATTCCCGCCTGCGCCGCTACCTCATCGCCCCAGGCCCCGGCGGCATTGACCAGCACGCCGGCCTGGAACACGCCGCCGGCGCTGGTCTCCACCCACCACACCCCGCCACTGCGTTCGATGCGCTGGGAGCGCCGGCGGAACGCCACCACCGCGCCCCGCGCCCGCGCCAGCCGCAGATAGCCCTGCAGCAGCATGTCCACGTCGATGTCGTAATTCCCGCCCTCCAGCGCCGCCGCCGCCGCGTAACCCGGGCGGATCGCCGGAATCATCTCCCGCAGCGCCGCCACGCCGATCTCGCGGATATTGCTGCGCGTCGCCAGGATGGCGTGCAGATCGGCAAGCTGCTCCGCCGGCACCGCGAATGCTACCGGCCGCTCGGCCAGGATCGGCCCGGCGGCGAAACCCGCCGGCGGCTTGCTGAGAAACGCAAACGACTCCTGCGCCAGCGTGCGCTCATGTTCCGGCCCGCCATTGGCCACCCACAGCGCCGCCGACCGCCCGGAGGTATGGTACCCGGCCGCCTCCTCCGCCTCGATCAGCGCCACCGAATAATCGGCGGAAAGATGCGCCGCGGCAGTGGCCCCGGCGATGCCGGCGCCGATCACGATGCAGTCGGTGCTATGCACATCCATGTCGCATCCTATGCCGCCGCGCCGGCGAGCTTGCAACCGCCCGCCCCATTCTTGCGCCGCACCGCACATTGGTCATATGGGAACACCCCGATGGAGACCGCACATGCCCGCTATCCCGCCGCTCCCCCCGCGCATGACCGGCCCCGCCGCCTGGATCGGCGCCGAGATGGCGCAACACCAGGACCAATGGCTGGTGCAACTCAGCGCCGCCGACATCGCCGAACTCGAAACCGCCGCCCGACACTACCTGAGCCTCGGCCGCGATGTCGGTGAGATCACCGCCGCCGCCTTCCCGCTCCCCCATTTCGGCGCCTATCTGCAGCGGCTGCAGCACAAGCTGCTGCACGGCAACGGCATCGAACTGCTGCGCGGCCTGCCGATCGCCGGCTATTCCCCGGCCACCGCCGCCGCCATCTTCTGCGGCATCGGCGCCCATCTCGGCAGCGCCCGCTCGCAGAACGCCGCCGGCCACATCCTCGGCCATGTGCGCGACGTCGGCGCCGACGCGCAGGACCCCAACACCCGCATCTACCAGACCGCCGCCCGCCAGACCTTCCACACCGACAGCGCCGATCTGGTCGGCCTGATGTGCATCCGCCAGGCGAAACAGGGCGGCCAGTCGCTGCTGGTCAGCGCGCTGTCGCTCTACAACCGCATGCTGGCCGAACGCCCGGACCTGCTGGCCCTGCTGTTCGAGCCGATCGCCACCGACCGCCGCGGCGAGGTGCCCGAGGGCCAGAAACCCTACATGGAAATCCCGCCGCTGAGCTGGCACCAGGGCCACCTCACCGTGTTCTACCAGCGCCAGTACATCGACAGCGCGCAACGCTTCCCCGACGCGCTCCGCCTGACCGCCGCTCACATCGAAGCGCTGGACATGTTCGATGCCCTGGCCAACGACCCGGAACTGCACTTCACGATGCAGCTGCAACCCGGCGACATGCAGTTCGTCTACAACCACTCGCAACTGCACGACCGCACCGCCTTCCTCGACTGGCCCAACCCGGCCGAGCGCCGCCACCTGCTGCGCCTATGGCTGTCGCTGCCCGGCGACCGCCCGCTGCCCGACTATTTCCGCCAACGCTATGGCTCGGTCGAAATCGGCAATCGCGGCGGCATCATCACCGCCGAAACCAGGCTGAGCGCGCCGCTCGACTGACGCACCCCGGTTGAGCCGCCGCCCGGAAACGTCCAAGCTCGGCGCCAACCAGGAGGCAGCGATCATGGGTGTACTCGACGGCAAGGTGGCGATCATCACCGGCGCCACCAGCGGCATCGGCGCCCGCACCGCCGAACTCTTTGCCGAGCAAGGCGCCACCGTGGTGCTGGCCGGCCGCCGCGCCGAACTCGGCCACCACCTCGCCGCCCGCATCGGCGCATCGGCCAGCTTCGTGCCAACCGATGTCGCCGAAGCCGAACAGGTCCGCGCCCTGATCGAAGGCACCGCCGCCCGCTTCGGCCGGCTCGATGTGCTGTTCAACAACGCCGGCACCGGCATCCCGCATCGCAGCATCGTCGATCTCGACCTCGACGAATACGACTCGCTGATGGCGCTCTTGGTGCGCAGCGTCGCGGTCGGCATGAAATACGCCGCCCCGATCATGATCCGCCAGCGCGCCGGCAGCATCATCAACACCGGCAGCGTCGCCGCCTACCGCGCCGGCGCCGGCTCGCAGACCTACTGCGCCGCCAAGGCCGCGGTGGTGCATTTCTCCCGGGTGGTGGCCGCCGAACTCGGCGAATACGGCGTGCGGGTCAACAGCCTGTCTCCCGGTGCCATCGTCACCGGCATCTTCAGCAAGGGCATCGGTATCGATGCCGACACCGCCGACCGCCAAGCCGCGCTGCTCACCGCCCGTTTCGCCAAATCCCAGCCGATCCCGCGCGCCGGCCTGCCCGACGACATCGCCCGCGGCGCCCTCTATTTGGCCAGCGACGCCTCCAGCTTCGTCAACGGCACCGACCTGCTGATCGACGGCGGCATGATCACCGGCCCGCGCTTCTCCCAGGCGGTGGCCGCCCGCGGCGAGGTCCAGCAGGCGCTGCGCGAGGACGCCGCCCGCCGCTGACCACCCCCGCGACTTTCCCCACCCGAACCGCTCCGGAGCCCCCGATGACCACCCACCGCTTCCACCCCACCCGCTACTACAACGCCATCGGCACCGCCGAGCCCTGCCTTCGCGTCGCCGACGGCGACACCGTGGTCACCGACACCATCGACGCCTCCGGCCTGGATGCCCACGATGCGACGGTGGCGCCGCGCCCGAACCCGATGACCGGCCCGTTCTTCATCGAGGGCGCCGAACCCGGCGACACCCTGGCGGTCACCATCGACCGGCTGACCCCGAGCCGCGCCACCGGCTGGACCTATTCACCGCTGGCCTTCACCGTGCTCGACCCCGCCGCGATCCCCGACCGCCCGGCGAGCGAGCGCGCGGTCTGGACCATCGGCGCCAACACCAACACCGTCCGCCTGCAACAGCCGCCACCGGGCCTTGAGAACTTCGCGCCGCCGCTCGCCCCGATGATCGGCTGCTTCGGCGTCGCACCGGCCGGCGGCCAGGCGTTCTCCACCGCCACCAGCGCCCAGAACGGCGGCAACATGGACTACCGGCGGTTCGCGCCCGGCACCACCGCCTGGTTCCCAGTCGCCGTGCCCGGTGCGTTGTTCTATCTCGGCGACGGCCACGCCTGCCAGGGTGACGGCGAAATCGTCGGCACCGGCATCGAGACCTCATTCGAGATGCAGGTGACCTTCCAGGTGCTGAAGCGCACCATCACCTGGCCGCGCGGCGAAACCGCCAACCACATCTTCACCATCGGCAACGCCCGCCCGCTCGACCAGGCGCTGCAACACGCCACCACCGAGATGCAGCGCTGGCTCGGCGAGGATTACGGCCTGGACCCGCGCGCCGCCAGCCACCTGATGGGCCAGGTGGTGCGCTACGACGTCGGCAACGTCTTCAACCCCGCCTTCACCGTGGCCTGCCGCATCGCCAAACGCTGGCTGACCAGGGTCTAGAGGGTGTTGTGCGCTTTGGCGAAGACCAGAAAGGAAGAGTCTTCTTTTTGTGAACAAAAGGAAGCAAAAAACCGTTTCATCCGCGCTGCGAGGCTTCAAGCGCTGGCATCATGGTGCGAGCGCAGGCGAAGCCCAGGATGAAAGTTTTTTGGTTCTTTTTTTCAAAAAAGAACATTCCTTTCCTCCTTCCACTTCGATCCCGCTCCAGGCAAGTTCATAACACGCTCCAACAGCGCCCTTACCGGCTGGCGATCTCCTGCAACAGCTTGCGGGTGATCGCCTCGCCGAAGCTGGCGAAGTCGTGCACCACCAGCACGAAGCTGCCCGGCCCGCCGGTCACCTGGGCGCGGTAATAATTGTCCAGCCCGCCCGGCGGCTGCACATGGGCAAAATTCCACGACACCGGCCGGTCGTTGATGATCGCCAGGCCATTGATTGTCGCCCCTGCCGCCACCGCCGCATCGCGCACCTGGGCGACGTCCTCGCCGCTGTTGTTGGTGCCGTCGCCGCACACGTCGATCACCCGGCGCACACCCTCGCCGCCGCCCCAGCCGGCCAGTTCCGCCATCGCCTGGCGCAACCCGGTGGAGATCGAGGTCCGGCCGCTGCTGCTGCGCGGTGCCGCCCGCAGGCGCTCGGCGAAGGCCTGGGCGGTGGCGGCATCGCGCAGCACCGTCCACGGCAGCACCGTCGCCACGTCGCCCTCGCCGGCGAACTCCACATAGGAAACCGCAATCGCCCCCACCGCACCGCCACGGATCCCCGCGATCACCCGAGGGTCGGTGAAGGCAGCAAAATAGCCGCCCTTCTGCAACGCGTATTCCGACGGGCTGATGCTGCGCGAGACGTCCGACACCAGCACCAGCGCCACATCAACCGGCTCGCCCGCCCGCGCCCCGGCGGGCAGGACAGTCACGCAAAGCGCCAGCCAGCAGGCCAGGACCCATCGCATCGCCGATGCTGGGTCCGTCCGGCGGCGAAACACAAGTGAATTCGCGGCAGAGGGGTCGCAGCGGCCGGCGATGGCACGGCCGGCACCCAGCGCCCCGATCGCCGCTATTCAATAAAATCGAACGAACTAATCGAAACTATCCGCGTTTTCCGGCATGCCCCGCCCCGCTATCTCCGCTGCAACACGCCATCAACGGAGACCACAATGAACCTGCTGCATATCGATTCCAGCATCCTCGGCGCCAACTCGGTCAGCCGGACGCTGTCCGCCGAGATCGTCGCCGCCGAGCTGGCCCGCCAGCCCGGCCTCTCGCTCACCCGCCGCGACCTCGGCGCCGCACCGTTCGGCCATCTGTCCGGCGCCCACCTCGCCGCCTTGCAGGGCGCTGCCCCGGAGTCCGCCGAGATGCAGGCCGACATCACCGCCGGCCAGAACGCGATGGACGAATTCCTCGCCGCCGACATCCTGGTGATCGGCGCGCCGATGTATAACTTCGGCGTGCCCAGCCAGCTGAAAGCCTGGATCGACCGCATCGCCGTCGCCGGCAAAACCTTCCGCTACACCGCCAACGGACCGGAAGGGCTGGCCGCCGGCAAGCGCGTGATCGTCGCCTCCTCGCGCGGCGGCTTCTACGGCCCCGGCAGCGCGGCGGCAGCGCTCGACCACCAGGAAAGCTACCTGCGCGGGGTGTTCGGCTTCCTCGGCATCACTGATGTCAGCTTCATCCGCGCCGAAGGCGTGGCGGTCAGCCCGGAAGCGCGCGCCAATGCCCTGGCCGGCGCCCGGGCCGAGATTCTGGCGGCGGCGTAAGTAGAGTTTCGTTCTTTTTTGCAAAAAAGAACCAAAAAACTCACATTCGCCTTGCGGCAGTGGAGAGGTGGGGACGCCTGGGTCTCCATTGCCGCAAGAAGGGTGGATATCTCAGAGGCTGGCGATCTCCTGCAGCAGCTTGCGCCTGACCGTCTGGCCGAAGCTGGCACGGTCATCCACCACCACCACGAAGCTGCCCGCACCGCCGGTGACGTCCCTGCGGTAGTACTCCGCCAACCCGCCCGGAACATGCTCGCGGATCGCCGCCCACGGCCATTGCGGGCGATGGTTGATGGTCGCCAGCCCGTTGATCACCACCCCGGCCGCCACCGCCGCATCGCGCGCCTGGGCCACATCCTCGCCACTGTTGTTGACGCCGTCGCCGGCCACATCGATCACCCGGCGCACCCCCTCGCCGCCACCCCATTCCGCCAGTTCGGCCAGCGCCCGGCGCAGCCCGGTGGAAATCGAGGTGCGGCCATGGAAACTGCGCGGCGCCGCCCGCACGCGCGCGGCGAAGCTGCCGGCCGTGGTGGCATCACGCAGCACCGTCCATGGCACCACCGTCGTCGCATCTGCGTCGCCAGCGAACTCCACATAGCACACCGCGATCGCGCCGACCGTCCCGCCGCGCAGCGCCGCAATCACCTCCGGATCGGTAAACGCGGCAAAATAGCCGCTCTTCTGCAACTCGAATTCCGGCACATCGACACTGGTCGAAACATCCGAAAGCAGCACCAGCGCCACGTCGACCGGCTCGCCCGCCCGCGCCCGAACCGGCAGCATGGCCGCACCCAGTACCAGCCGAAGCGCCCGCACCCAACGCATCGGCGATGATCAACAGCGGCGCCGGTGCGAGACAAGTGAATTCGCCGAAGGTCAAGCTGCTTCGCGCCGCCACAATATCACGCTCTGCACCACCGCCATCACCGCCAGTTGCGCCCCGGCCAGCAGGAACGGCAGATGCCAGCCGAGCAGCGGCACCGCGGCGGCAAACAGGCTCGGCCCGGCGACGTAGCCAAGAAAGATGAACATCGTCGACCCGCTGGTGGCGTCGGCCACCCGCTCCGGCCGCGACAGCCGCGCCACCTCGGCCAGCGTGATGCCGTTCCACGAGCAGCCGAAGAACCCGGCCACCCCGGCCAGCAGCGCCACCAGCGGCAGCCCGGCCTCGGTTGGCATGAAAAACCCGTAGCCGGCCACCGCCACCGCCGCCACATAGGCCTGCGCCGTCAGGTTATGCGTCGGCCTGCCGGTGCGGTCGGCAAACCAGCCGAGAAATACCCGCGCGAACACCCCAGCCCCCTGCATGCAGGCATAGGCCAGCCCCGCCTCGGCCAGGCTCAACCCCTGCAACCCCGGCCCGCGCTGGGTCAGATAGGTGACGGAAAAACTGAACAGGCAACCCTGCACCACCGCGAAACTCATCGCCATCGCCGTCAGGCTGACCATCTGCGGGCTGGTCCGCAGCGCATCCAGCGGCGCCCGCAGGGTGCGGATATGCAGCACGTCGCGTGGATGGATCGAACGATTGGGGTCGCGTTCGCTGTCCATCAGCGCCCGCAACGGCGAGATCAGCAGCGCCGAGAGCACGCCCACCGCCATCGCCAGCCCCAACGCCGGCTGCCAGCCGAACCGCGCCGCCAGCGGCGCCACCAGCAGCCCGGCCAGCGCCCCGCCAGCCGGCGCGCCGGCCTGCTTGATCGAAAAAATCAGCGTCCGATGCGCCGCCGGCGCGGTCGCCGCCAGGATGCGGCTGCCAGCCGGCGGCGTCGGCCCATAGCCGATCCCCAGCAGCAGCGCCGCCAGCAGCAGCGCCGGCCACACCCCGCTGGCCGCCACCAGCAGCCCCAGCACCGCGCAGCCAGCCCCGGCCTGCAAGCTGCGCACCGGCCCCAGCCGCGCCAGGAACGGGCTGCCGAACGCCAGGAACAGCACCGTGCCCAGCGACACCAGCGACGACAGATTGCCGATCCGCTCCGGCGCCAGCCCGCTGCTGGCGGTCAGCAGCGGCGCCACCACCGGCAGGCACTGGCCCATGAACGACGAGGCGGATTGCGCCAGCAGCGTGGCGCCCAGTGCCATCAGCCATGCGGGTGGTTTCATTGCCGCCAGCCTGCCGCCCCGCCCCGCGTTGCGTCAATCCGCCATCCGAAGGACCATGCCCCGGAGGAGAATCCGATGCCTGGCTGGACCACCCACCAAGTCGCCGCCGATGTCCGCCTGCGCGTGACCCGCCCGATGGCCCCGCTCCCCGCCACCCTGGACACCGAGATCGACCGCCTCTGGGCCGCAGCCCAGACCCGCACCGGCGGCGCGCTGTTCAACGGCCAGGTGTTCAGCGCCGACGTCATCACCCCCCACCTGATCTGCGGCCACTGGACCGAATTCCGCCGCATCGTGGCCCAGATGGCCCGCCCCGCCCTGCACGCCCAGCTCGGCATCCGCCCGCTGGCAGTCGGCGGCGTGCTGCACGGCCCGGATGGCGTGGTATTCGGCCGCCGCCCCGCCCGCGCCGTCTACCAGGCCGGCGAGTGGCAACTCCCCCCGGCCGGCAGCCTCGACCCCACCGCCGCCCGCCCCGAGGGTGCCGTCGATTTCACCGCCCACATCCTCACCGAACTGCGCGAGGAAATCGGCCTGCCGCCCGAAGCCATCCACGCCATCACCCCGCTCTGCATCGTCGAGCACGCCGAGCACGGCGTCGGCAGCCATGTGCTGGATTTCGGCATCGGCCTGCAAACCCGCCTCTCAGCCGCCGAAATCCAGGCCATCCACGCCAGCCACGGCAACGCCGAATACGCCCCGCCGCTCACCGTGGTGCCAGTGCCCGCCCTGCCCGCCTTCCTGGCCCAGGGCGGCAAACTGGTGAATCTCCAGGCCCCGATCTTCCTGCGCCACCTGTGCCTTTTGCGGTAACGCCGTTTGCCGGTTGAAGCGGCGCCCCGGATCGGCCATGTTGCGCCTGTTCGGACGATCCCGAGCGGGAGAGCGTGGGCAGCCGCCCGCCGCCGAAGGCGCAACCGGCCCCCGGAAACGCTCAGGCAAAAGGACCGCCACGGGAGAAAGAATCTCTGGAAAGCCGGCCGATGCTCGCGGCCGCACCGACGGAGTAAGAACGGCGCAAGCCGCTCGAATCTCTCAGGTATCACGGACAGAGGGGGGTCGCACCTGCCCGGCATCGGCCGGCGGGCGACCCTTGTCCGGAGCTGCCCCGTTGTCCGAGTCCCCGCTCAAAACCACCCCGCTCGACGCCCTGCACCGCGAACTCGGCGCCAGGATGGTCGAATTCGCCGGCTACGCCATGCCGGTGCAATACCCCGCCGGCATCATGGCCGAGCACCTACACTGCCGCGCCAGCGCCGCGCTGTTCGACGTCTCGCACATGGGCCAGGCCAGCCTGCACGGAGCGACTGCCGCTGTCGCGCTCGAAGCCCTGGTCCCCGGCGAGATACAGGCGCTGAAGCCGATGCGCCAGCGCTACACCCTGCTGATGACCGACGCCGGCACCATCCTGGACGACCTGATGGTCGCCAATCTCGGCAACAACCGCCTGTTCCTGGTGGTCAACGCCAGCCGCAAGGGCATCGACCTGCCGCACATCGCCGCCCACCTCCCGCCCGGCATCACTCTGGAACCGCACGACGACCGCGCCCTGCTCGCCCTGCAAGGCCCGGCGGCGCTGGCCGTCATGACCCGCCTGTCCGCCGAAGCCGCCGCCCTACCTTTCATGGCCCTCGCCCATGTGCTGATCGACGGCGCCGAATGCCTGGTCTCGCGCAGCGGCTACACCGGCGAGGACGGCTTCGAGATCTCCGTCCCCGCCGCCCGCGCCGAACAATTCGCCCGCCTGCTGCTGGCCCAGCCGGAGGTGAAACCCGCCGGCCTCGGCGCGCGCGACAGCCTGCGCCTGGAAGCCGGCCTCTGCCTCTACGGCAACGACATCGACGACACTACCAACCCGGTCGAAGCCGGCCTGGTCTGGACCATCGGCAAGCGCCGCAAAACCGAATGGAACTTCCTCGGCGCCGCCGCCGTCCGCACCATGCTGCATGACGGCCCGAAACGCCGCCGCGTCGGCATCCTGCCCGAAGGCCGCGCCCCCGCCCGCGGCCACACCGAAATCGCCGACGCCAGCGGCGCCCTGATCGGCATGGTCACCTCCGGCGGCTTCGGCCCCAGCCTCGGTGCCCCCTGCGCGATGGGCTACGTCCCCACCGACCTGTCTACCGACGGCACCCAACTCTCGCTGATGGTCCGCGGCAAGGCGCTCCCCGCCCGCGTGGCGCCGATGCCGTTCGTCACCCACAACTACACGCGATAATCCCGCTCTCTCCCAAAGGAATTCCCGATGTCCGAGACCCGTTTCACCAAGGACCATGAGTGGGTGCGCCTGGACGGCGACGTGGCCGTCGTCGGCATCACCGAGCACGCCCAGGAAGCCCTCGGCGACGTGGTGTTCGTCGACCTCCCCGAAGCCGGCCGCGACGTCGACGAAGGCGAATCCATCGCCACCGTCGAAAGCGTGAAAGCGGCGTCCGACGTCTACGCCCCGCTCGCCGGCAAGATCACCGAGGCCAACCAGGCCGTCGCCGACGAACCCGCCCTGGTCAACCGCGCCGCCACCGGCGACGGCTGGTTCTTCAAGATGCAGCTCGCCGACCGCGCCGCCTTCGACGCCCTGATGGACCAGGACGCCTACACCGCCTTCGTGGCGAACCTGTAAATGTCAGGCAGCTCCACCGAGGGCCTCGCCGACCTCGCCGCCCTCGAAGCCCAGGACAGCTTCGTCGGCCGCCACATCGCCCCCTCGCCGGCCGAAATCGCCGACATGCTGCAGGTCGTCGGCTGCGCGAGCCTCGACGAAATGGCCGCCCGCACCGTCCCCACCGCGATCCGCGTGCAGCAGGCGATGGACCTGCCGGCCGCCCTCGACGAAGCCGGCACCATCGGCGAACTGCGCGCCCTCGCCGCCCGCAACATCCAGGTCAAATCCTTGATCGGCCAGGGCTACCACGGCACCGTCACCCCCCCGGTGATCCTGCGCAACGTGCTCGAAAGCCCCGGCTGGTACACCGCCTACACTCCCTACCAGGCCGAAATCGCCCAGGGCCGGCTGGAGGCGCTGGTCAACTTCCAGACCATGATCTGCGAACTCACCGGCATGGAAATCGCCAACGCCTCGCTGCTCGACGAAGCCACCGCGGCTGCCGAGGCAATGGCCATGGCCCACGCCACCGCCAAAGCCAAGTCCGACGTACTGGCCGTCGCCGCCGACCTCCACCCGCAAACCCGCGCCGTGCTGGCCACCCGCGCCTGGCCGCAGAAACTCACCCTGGTCGACATCGCCCCCGGCGACACCGCCGCCATCGCCGCCGCCAAACCCTTCGCCGTGGTGCTGCAATACCCCGGCACCACCGGCCAGGTCCGCGACCTCAGCGCCGAAATCGCCGCCGCCCACGACGCCGGCGCGCTGGCCATCGTCGCCGCCGACCCGCTCGGCCTCGCCCTGCTCACCCCACCCGGCGAAATGGGCGCCGACATCGTCGTCGGCTCCGCCCAGCGCTTCGGCGTGCCGATGGGCTTCGGCGGCCCGCATGCCGGCTACATGGCCACCCGCGACGCCTACAAGCGCGCCATGCCCGGCCGCCTGATCGGCGTCTCGCTGGACGCCGCCGGCCAGCCGGCCATGCGCCTCGCGCTGCAAACCCGCGAGCAGCATATCCGCCGCGAAAAAGCCACCTCGAACATCTGCACCTCGCAGGTGCTGCTGGCGGTGATGGCCGGCATGTATGCGGTCTGGCACGGCCCCGAGGGCCTCACCCGCATCGCCCGCCGGGTGAACCTGCAAGCCCGCCTGCTGGCCAAGGCCGCCCGCACCGCCGGCCTCAAGCTGCGCCACGACGCCTTCTTCGACACCATCGCCATTGAGGCCGGCGGCAAGGCCGACGCGCTGATGGCCTCTGCCCTCAAAGCCGGCTTCAACCTGCGCCGGCTGGACGCCACCGGCGTCGCCATCGCCCTCGACGAAACCGTCACCCGCGAAGACCTCAGCCGCCTCGCCCTGCTGCTCGGCGGCGGCCTGTCCGAAGCCGGCCCGTCGATCCCGATCGGCAACCAGCGCCGCTCGCCCTTCCTGCAACAGGCGGTGTTCTCCGCCCACCACGCCGAGCACGAAATGCTGCGCTACCTCAAGCGCCTGGAAGACCGCGACGTGGCGCTCAACCGCAGCATGATCCCGCTCGGCTCCTGCACCATGAAGCTGAACGCCACCGCCGAGATGATCCCGATCACCTGGCCCGGCTTCAGCGACATCCACCCGTTCGCGCCGGCCGACCAGACCAAGGGCTACACCACGCTGATCGAACGGCTGGCCGACTGGCTGAAAGTGGCCACCGGGTTCGCCGGCATCTCGCTGCAACCCAACGCCGGCAGCCAGGGCGAATTCGCCGGCCTGCTGGCCATCCGCGCCTGGCACGAAAGCCGCGGCGACCACCACCGCGACGTCTGCCTGATCCCCAGCAGCGCGCACGGCACCAACCCGGCCAGTGCCGCGATGGCCGGCTACCGCGTGGTGGTGGTGGCCTGCGACCGCGACGGCAACGTCGACCTCGCCGACCTCACCGCCAAGGCCGAAAAACACGCCGCCAACCTCGCCGCACTGATGATCACCTATCCCAGCACCCACGGCGTGTTCGAGGAGCCGATCCGCGAAATCTGCGGCATCATCCACGACCACGGCGGCCAGGTCTACATGGACGGCGCCAACATGAACGCCCAGGTTGGCCTCACCAGCCCCGGCGCGATCGGCGCCGACGTCTGCCACCTCAACTTGCACAAAACCTTCTGCATCCCGCATGGCGGCGGCGGGCCGGGCGTCGGCCCGATCGGCGTCGCCGAGCACCTGCTCCCCTTCCTGCCCAACCACCCCGAACGTAAGGACGCCGGCCCCGCCACCAGCTACGGCCCGGTCGCCGCCGCCCCGTTCGGCAGCGCGCTGATCCTGCCGATCACCTACGCCTATATCCGCATGATGGGTGCCGATGGCCTGAAGCGCGCCACCGAAGTCGCCATCCTCAACGCCAACTACATGGCAGCCCGCCTGCAAGACAGCTACCCGATCCTCTACAAAGGCGCCTCCGGCATGGTGGCGCATGAGTGCATCATCGACTGCCGCGGCTTCGCCGCCACCTCCGGCGTGCAGGTCGAAGACATCGCCAAGCGTCTGCAGGATTACGGCTTCCACGCCCCCACCATGTCCTGGCCGGTCGCCGGCACGCTGATGATCGAGCCGACCGAAAGCGAATCCAAACCCGAAATGGACCGCTTCTGCGACGCCATGATCGCCATCCGCGGCGAAATCGACGACATCGCCGCCGACCGCCTGGACCGCACCGACAACCCGCTGAAAAACGCCCCGCACACCGCCCGCGAAGTGATGGCCGACACCTGGACCCACGGCTACTCGCGCGAACGCGCCGCCTACCCGCTGGCCTTCGTGTCGCGCGCCAAATATTGGCCGCCAGTCAAGCGGGTGGACAACGTCTACGGCGACCGCAATCTGATCTGCACCTGTGCGCCGCTGGAAGCCTACGCGGAGGCTGCGGATTAGCAGGCAAGGCAAGAACTTCTTTTTGTGAACAAAAAGAAGCAAAAAAACTTTTCATCCATTGGAGTGTGCGGCATCTCCGCGACTCCACTGTTGCAAGGCGGATAAACTTTTTTGGTTCTTTTTTCAAAAAAGAACCTCTTGCCTGCTTCACTGCAACCGCCCCATCTTTTCGCCACAGCGATGGGCGATAGGCGGCGACGATGAAAAAACTGCTTCTGGTTATTCTTGCGGTCTTCCTTCTGCTGGTGCTCGGGCTGGTCGCCGTGGTGCTGGTGGCGCCGGCCGCGATCGACTGGCGGCCGCGTGTCGAGGCGGCGGTCAAGTCCGCCACCGGCCGCGATTTCCGCATCGAGGGTCCGCTGCGTGTCTCGCTGGTGCCCGGCCTCAGCATCTCGGCCACCGACGCCCATCTGGCCAACGCGAAAGGCGGCGGCGACCTCGCCTCGATCGCCAGCTTCTCGGCGCGGATGTCCTGGCTGCCGCTGCTGCACGGCAAGATCGTCATCGACACGCTGGTGCTGCAACAGCCGGTCGTGACCCTCTCGGTCGACAAGGACGGCGCGCCCAACTGGCTGTTCCAGTCGGCGGGCGCCGCCAGGCCCACCCCCGGCCCCAGCAAACCCGTTGCCACCAGCAGCGGCCACGATATCCAGTTGCGCGAGCTGCGGCTGGACCAGGGCCGCTTCAGCTATAACGACGCGGTCAGCGGCCAGAACATCACCGCCAAAGACATCACGCTGACCGGCGGCACCGTCGGCAAGGCGTCCTGGCATCTCGGCATGACGCTGAACGAGGAGCCGGTCGCCGGTCAGTTCACCATCGACTCCGCGGCCAAACTGATCGCCGGCCAGCCCGCCAGCATCGAGATGAGCCTGAAGGCCAGGCACCTCACCGCCAGCTATAAAGGCACCGCCCAGGACCAGCCGCAGCCGGGCCTGAACGGCGCCTTCGACCTCAACATCCCCTCGGTCGGCGCGCTGTTCGCCTGGCTCAACAACCCGCTGGCCACCGACCCCGGCCCGCTGACCATGCACCTGGAAACCACGAGCGACGGCGGCAAGCTCACCCTGCGCAACGCCTCGGTCACCGGCAAGGCGATCAAGCTCACCGCCCAGGCCGATGTCGACACCACCAAGACGCCGCCCAGCTTCGAGGCCAGACTCGACATCCCGAACGCCGATCTCGACGCCTACCTGCCGCCCGCCACCCCGCCCGCGGCCAGGCCGGCGCCAGCGCAACCCGCCGCCCCGCCGCCACCCGCCGCCCCCGCCGGCTGGAGTACCGCGCCCTATGATTTCAGCGCCCTGGGCGGCGTCAACGGCCATTTGGTGTTCAACCTCGGCAAGCTGCGCTATCGCGGCCAGGACATCACCGCCGGTGCGTTCGACTTCACCCTCGGCAAGCGCGTGCTGCGCCTCACCAAGGGCCAGGCCCACCTCTCCGATGGCGACGTCACCGGCAATTTCATGCTCGACGCCAGCGTCACCCCGGCGAAATTCCAGGCCGAAACCAGCATCAAGGGCCTCAACCTCCGCCCGCTGCTGATCGCCTATGCCGGCACCGACCGGCTGGCTGGCACCCTCGCCACCACCGCCAACCTCACCGCCACCGGCGCCACCCAGCAGCAGATGGTCGCCTCGCTGGCCGGCGCCGGCACGCTGCGCATCGCCAACGGCGCCATCTACGGCATCGACCTGCAAAAAAGCCTGCGCGACATCGGCAAGCTGCGGCTGGCCACCGCCCCCACCGACCACACCGATTTCACCTCGCTCGCCGGCAGCTACACCATCCAGGCCGGCGTGCTGACCAACAACGACCTGCAGATGACCTCCGCCCTGCTCAACGCTTCCGGCAGCGGCACCGTCAACCTGCCGCCGCGCACGCTGGACTACACGCTCCAGGCCCGCCTCGCCGGGGTGGCAATCCCGGTCAACATCACCGGCCCCTGGGCCCACCCCAATTTCGCGGCCGACTGGTCTGCGGCCCTCGGGCAGATCAACCTGAAGTCCCTGCCGAAGGAGCTCGACAAAATCGTGCCGGGGATCAAGTTGCCGCCGGGGCTGTTCAAAAGGTAAGGCTTCCTTTTTGAAAAAAAGCAGCAAAAAGCTTTCCTGCTTACCCAGGATAGTCAGCCAGTTTGAGAAGGCGGTAAGGCATCGGG
>JBEPTZ010000097.1:0-16838 GCA_041691815.1 Rhodospirillales bacterium
GGCTGCTGCGGCAGAGGACGCTTCCGCGCCAGTTGCGTAGTTTCCGAAGCTGCCGTCGGGGGGACCACCGAGGGTAGGCTGCAAGCTGGCCAATGATGCTGAGTGAGGCACCTGGAAGGCCGAATCGCACAAGCGGAGCCTCCGCTTGCGCCACGGCCGGCAGCGCAAGGATGTGCACGCGATGAGCCTTGGCACCATTCTCCTGATCGTCCTGGTCCTGTTCCTGCTCGGTGCTCTGCCCAGTTGGCCGTACAGCGCGGGCTGGGGCTACTACCCGAGCGGCGGCATCGGCGTGATCCTGATTGTCGTCGTCGTGCTTCTGCTGCTCGGCCGGCTATGATATCGCTGCCGGATCGCGCTCCCCATACAGCCTCGTTCATTGGCGCGCTCCCGGCTGGCCATTGCATAATTTCCGATGCTTCTGGGCCCCGTCGGCACGGCCCATTACCCGGCCGCATATACGTCGGTGTGTTGCGGACCCAATCATCCGGTCGACCTGGCCCGCAGCACAACCTGTAAGCGCCGGAGCGAAAACCCCTCACTGAAGCGGTCGGGTTTCCCGGTCGCGCCGGAGCAAAAATCTGGTGGCAGATAGCTCTTTGCGTTGAACGCAGAGGGCTGGGTGTGAATAGACGCGCGTGAGGGATCCCACTAATCGCACGAAATTCCATGGGGTATCGCGCCGATCGGCGTCGAACCCCATCGCTGATCCACAGACGGTCTCGAACTTCGAGGCGCTAGTGTTCTGAACTATTCCGATGATTCACAATCAGCAGTTTCGATCCCAGCCAGACGCAACCGACTGCCTGCATCATGTGATTGAGTCAGAACACTAGGGCACGAGGATCATGGGCTGCCGTTGTTCGAATTCGCCGTGGACAGCATGGATGCGTAAGCGCCCGTTCCAGCGTGGTCATTCCGATGCTCCGTTGGATGGGCAAAGACAACCTGGCACTCCACATGATGGGCCCGTGTCCTCTGGTCTCGGCCATCGTATATTTCGCCTGGGCGCGGTGGTCGCGGAGAAACGTGCCCACCCCGTGCATGCGGCCGCCGCGGCGCGCTACCGAACACCCGAACTCGGTGACAGCAGCCGTCGCAGCGGCGGCAGGGCGTGTGCCATTTGCCTTCATGGCGTTGCCTTTCTTCGTGGATCAGGCACCCCGAACCCGCCGGCTCAAGACGGGCAACGCCGACCTCCATATTTCAACAACGGATGGGACATCCCGACTGAAATTCGGAACCTTATACCATGTGTGGATGGCCCATAGGGTTCAAGTAGGTTTGCGAGATACTGGCTGCGGTTCGAATGCGGTCATGTGTCCGGCCCTTTTTCGCAGGAGCATTCCCGCTGGCCCAGATGGGATCCGCGAGCGACATCCAAACAAATCCGCAGCCTTTTGTGACCACAGGCGCGTTGTTGCATGGATCAACGAGCAGGTTACAGCGGCCCCAGCCCGATCCGGTTTGATGCGGTGCGGGCGGAGATTGGGTGTCCCAGCTCCAGCATGCGGTTCAAGACATGGACAGCGACGGCAACCTCGACGACGCGACGTTCATCTTTGCAGAAGCGCAGTCCATCGCCGATCACATGCTTGTATCGCCCGATGGCGGTCTCAATGCGACTGCGTTTGTTGTAGCCCGACATTTTTTGCCAGCCGATCCGGCCTTTCTCGGCGATACACTGCAGATGGCGGTCGCCCTGCGTGGGATCGGCCTCAGCCGTCTCGCTCGGCACCGCCGTCGAGCGTGGCGGCACAACGACCGCAGCCTCGGGATGGCGCTCAATGACGACACGATAGACGGTGTCCTGATCGTAGCCGCCGTCGCCCGTGAACGAGGCTACAGGCCCGTCCACTTGGTCCAGCAAAGCGCCGGTTTGGCATGCGTCATCGACGTCGTTCGCCGTCAGTGCGGCGGCGACGATTTCCCCGGTGTTGGCATCCATGCCGATATGCAGCTTCCGCCAGGACCGGCGTGTCCTCGTGCCGTGCTTCTCGACCAGCCATTCGCCGGCGCCGCAGAGCTTCAACCCCGTGCTGTCCACCAGCAGATGCAGGGGCTCAGCGCCGCGGCCGGATCGCGGTCGCGGCACGTCCAGCGTCGCCGCCCGCCGGCTCAGGGTGGTACGGTCCGGCACCGGGAGATCGAGGCCGAGTAGGCGGATAACCGAGCCAATCAACCCTTCCGTCTGGCGCAAAGCGAGCTGGAACACCGTTCTGAGCGTCAGCGCCGTCAGAATAGCCAGCGGCGAATACCAGGGCTGGCCTCCCCGGCTTGTCCGAGGCTCGGCGCGCCAGGTGGCGATCGCCTCGTCGGTGAACCACACCGTCTGTCAGTGGCGCTTGTAATTTGATTCTCCCGCAGAGATGGTGCAGGGGCGGAGGGTTGTACTATACCACCGTTTGGCACACGACGTTGGCTTCCCAGCCGAATCGGTGTGCCCACGTGTCTTCATCTCATCTGTGTCTTGTTTCTGGCTCGCTCATCGTCGACCAGGTTCTTCCAACCGAGGATCATGTGAGGATCCTGGCCCGGCCTCGATGCGAGTGTGCCTCATGTCCCGATTGCGGCATCGTCTCGCGCCAAATCCATAGTCACCGCATCCGCATGCTGCGCGACTTACCATGGCAAGGGCGCCCAGTGTCTCTACAGGTCCGGGCCCGGCGGTTTCGCTGCGCAACGCCGTCGTGCGCACGTCACACCTTTACCGAATGCCTGGGTGATGTGGCACGGAGGAATGCTCGCGGCACGGAGCGCGTTCGCGTCCTGCATCGGTGCATCGGCCTCGCAATGGGCGGCGAGGCTGGCACAAGGCTTGCCCAGAAACTCGCCATGCCCATCAGTGCGGACACGCTCTTGCGGGCGGCGTGCGAAGTTGCGAGCGCGGCCCAACCCAGGCCGACGCCTCGGGTACTCGGTGTCGATGACTGGGCGTGGCGTAAGGGCCATCGCTACGGGACCATCCTGGTAGACCTTGAATGCAACGAGGTCGTGGAACTGCTGCCAGACCGGCAGGCCGACACGCTATCGACCTGGCTCAAGCAGCACCCGGGCATAGAGATCATCGCACGCGATCGCGCCAGCGCCTACGCCGAAGGGGCGCGAAACGGCGCTCCGGGCGCGGTTCAGGTGGCGGACCGATGGCATATGCTGCGCAGCCTTGGCGGTGCCGTGCGCCGGGCCGTTGAATGCCATCAAGGAGCTGCAAGGCAGGTTGCTTCGGAAATGACCGCGGGTTCAGGCGCCGCTAGTGTTGCACCGGAGCCCGGCGCAGACCAACTGCTCGCCCCGCCGGCTCCGGCACCTGGACCGCCTGACCGGACAAAACGGCAGGCGGACCTTGTCGAAGCGACGCGGTTGTCCAACGCTGGTGCCTCAATCAGCCAGATCTCCCGGCTCCTTAGAGTTGACCGAAAGACGCTGCGCCACTGGCTCACGGCCGGCACGCTGCCCTCCTGGCGGCAACCACGGAGGGGTCGCATGATCGACTCCCACCTGACCTATATAGAGAAACGCTGGGCTGACGGGTGCCGCAACGCGACGCTCCTCTGGCGCGAGCTGACCGCGCTTGGCTTCCAAGGGCGCTATATGATCGTCAAGACCTGGGCCGCACAGCGGCGGGGCGACGATATCAAAACGGCCCATAAACCGGGCAACAGCTCCACCTGGGCGCTCCCGTCGACTAGTCGGATTGCTCGCCTCTTGCTTACCGGAGATGCCGTTGCGAACACGCCCGAAGCCACCTTTGTTGCCAGCCTCCTGATGAAAGTGTCAACTCTGGCCGACACCGTCGCTGTGGCGAAACGGCTTGCTCTCCTACTTCGGCACAAAAGTGAGGAACTGCTGACCGACATTCTGGATGCAGCGGGCAGCACCATGCTACGACCGTTCATTACAGAATTGCGCAAGGATATCGGCGCCGTTCAGGCAGCACTCGAACTGCCATGGACGACAAGCCCCGTCGAAGGCCAGATCAGTCGGCTCAAAATGCTCAAACGCACGATGTACGGCCGGGCCGGGTTCTCCCTCCTGCGCGCTCGTGTGCTCCATGCCCAATGAAAGTCCATCCCCTGCACCATCTCTGCGGGAGAATCAAATTACAAGCGCCACTGACAGACCGGCCGTTGGCGCGTGCATCCCGACCAGATCTGTGACCGCCAGCAGGCGGAGGTTTCCGCCTCAGGGCGCTGACGGCAAGAAACGCCAATCCCGGTATGGCTCATGATCGGCCTGAGGCTGAGCGGCGTCGGACTATTGTCCACCCGGCGCGTGCAAATGTGACGAGTCGGCCGACCAGTAATTGGATCGGGAGATGGCCCAGGTAATGCGGAATGCCGCTCATTGCGGCCCGATGGGTTTCGCCGGCAGGTATCTGAGGCGGGCGCGCAGCTGTGTGACGGTCCAGCATCCGCCGGACGGCCGCCTGCACTGCGGAGCCGGCGGAGACGGTCGCGACTTCTTGGCTCATGACGTTGCCGGCCCTCAGCGCCGGTGCGGCTTGGAGCGTTGTGTCCGTCCGATGAATAGCTTGGGACCCTGGGATCGGCCCGAAGGCCGGAGCGCGCGTGCCGTGCAGGAGCAGCCTCGGAACTACCCAGGCGGCAGCGGACCCTGCATCGCGCTGAGTAGTTTCCGACCCTTCGTGGCGGCATTTCGCTCCGATAGCATCCGGTCCCTACGGTGCCCGCGCCGCGTCCGCGGGAATTCATTGGTATTGGAGACAGAGGTATGCCGCGCACGGGCATAGACATCATATGGTCGCAGACGCTGGGCGCGCTGGCGCGGACGGATCGCGTTGGGCGGGAGGTTTTCCGACTGACCAGCAGCGGTTGGGAACCGCCGGTCGACGTGCTGGAGACGGCGGCCGGGCTGCTGGTCGTCGTGGCACTTCCCGGTGTCCAGGCAGACGAGATGGAGATCGCAATCGCGGGCGGTGTCCTGACCGTCCGGGGCACGCGACGTTGGCCTGTCCTCGACCGCATGGCACGCGCCCATCGTATCGAGCTGCCGCATGGTCGGTTCGAGCGGCGGCTCCCCCTACCGCACGGAACCTACCAACTCGCCGGACAGGAGCATACTGACGGCTGCCTAATCCTCACGCTCAGAAGGCTGGCCTGATGGATGTCACCCCAGCCGAGGCCGCTGATGCCACCCTGACCTTGATCCTGATTCCGTTAACGGACGCCGTCCTGCTGCCCGGGACGGTGATGCCGTTGGCGATCGGTCGCCCGGCGGTGGCGGTCGCACTCCAGGAGGCAGTCCGCACCGAGCGGCACGTCGCCGTCGTGCTGCAACGGGATCCATTAGCTGAAGCCCCGGGCCTCGCCGAATTGCATTGCGTCGGCACCGAGGCACGCCTGCTGCGCTATTTCACGGGTCGCGACGGGTCGCACAACGCCATCGTGCAGGGCATGGGACGTGTCCGGATCGAAGCCATGCCGGAAGCGGGGTCCGTCAGCGTGCATCGCATTGTGGAACCCGATGGGAGCGGCGTCGAGATCGATGCCCGGGTGCACCAGGTCCGCGAACGCAGCCTGCAGATCCTGCAGTTGGTCGACCAGGCCCCGCCGGAGCTGACCTCGACGATCCGCTCGATCGAGGGTGGCGGCGCGCTGGCGGACTTCGTCACCGGCCTGCTCGACCTGCTGCCTGCGGAAAAGCAGGAGATCCTCGATACCGTCGAGTTGCTGCCCCGGCTCGATCTCGTGATTACCCGCTTGTCGTATCGGCATGAGGTCCTGAAGCTTTCGCACGACATCGGCCAGCAGACCCGCCAGGCGATGGAGGGACGCAACCGCGAGTTCCTGCTGCGGGAGCAGCTCAAGGCGATCCGGAAGGAGCTGGGTGGCGTCGACGACACAGCACCCGAGCTGGACGAGCTGAAGGCCAAACTGGACGAGTGCGGCATGCCGGCCGATATCGCCGACCAGGCCCGGCGGGAGTTACGCCGACTGGAAAGGATGGCGGAGGGCGCCGCCGAGGCCGGGATGGTCCGCTCCTACCTGGAAGCCATGACGGAGCTGCCCTGGCGGCTGGGGTCCGAGCCGCCCATCGACATCGCCGGGGCGCGCCGGATTCTGGACGAGGACCATTACGACCTGGACAAGATCAAGCGCCGCATCCTCGAATTCCTCGCCGTCCGCAAGCTGAACCCCGACGGCCACGGCCCGATCCTCTGCTTCGTCGGACCGCCGGGCGTGGGCAAGACATCGCTGGGCCAGTCCATCGCCCGGGCGATCGGGCGTAAGTTCGTCCGCATCAGCCTGGGCGGCGTGCATGACGAGGCCGAAATCCGCGGGCATCGGCGAACCTATGTCGGCGCCATGCCCGGCAACGTCATCCAGGCGTTGCGGCGCATCGGCAGCCGCAACGGCGTCGTCATGTTGGACGAGATCGACAAGCTTGGCGCCGGCGGCTTCCAGGGCGATCCCGCGTCGGCGATGCTGGAGGTGCTCGATCCGGCGCAGAACGGCACCTTCCGCGACGCCTACCTGGGGGTGCCGTTCGACCTGAGCCAGGTGCTGTTCATTGCGACAGCCAATGTGCTCGACACGATATCCGGCCCGCTGCGCGACCGCATGGAGATCGTGCGGCTATCAGGCTACACCGCCGAGGAGAAGGTGGCGATTGCACGCGGACACCTGGTGCCGCGGCAACTGTTGCAGAACGGTCTGTCGGAGGCTGCGGTCACGCTGGACGACGCCGGGCTTAACCTAGTCATCGACGGCTACACGCGCGAGGCCGGAGTACGGAATCTGGAGCGTGAGATTGGCGCGGTGTTCCGCAGCGTGGCCGTCCGAGTGGCGGAAGGACAAACGGAGCAGGTGACGATCGATGCGGACGAGGTGGCGCGCATCCTCGGCGCCCGCTTGTTCGACGCAGACGTCGCCCAGCACGCCTCCATCCCAGGTGTCGCCACCGGTCTGGCCTGGACCAGCGTCGGCGGGGATATCCTGTTCATTGAGGCGAGCCGTGTGCCTGGGTCAGGCAAGCTGATTCTCACAGGTCAACTCGGCGACGTGATGAAGGAGAGCGCCCAGGCCGCCATGAGCCTGCTGAAGACGCGCGTCGCGGCCATGGGGATCGAGCCCGCTTCGTTCGGGACGACGGATGTCCACGTGCATGTCCCGGCCGGGGCAACGCCGAAGGATGGTCCGTCGGCGGGTGTCGCGATGTTCATGGCGCTGGCCTCGCTGATGACGGGCCGTTCCATACCGCCGACGACCGCGATGACGGGCGAGATCAGCCTGCGTGGCTTGGTGCTGCCAGTGGGCGGCATCCGCGAGAAGGTCATCGCCGCAGCCCGCGCCGGCATCGACACGGTGATGCTGCCAGCCCGCAACCGCCGCGACTTCGACGACATTCCGCTCAGCGCGCGCGACCGGCTCCGATTCGTGTGGCTCGGGACGGTGGACGACGCTTTGGCCGAGACGCAGATTGCCGAGCCCCTACCGTCAACGGCCTGAACTTACCCAGGAGGATCCATGATTCGTCACGACGACGAGCCTGACAACCCGACCGATCCCGACGTGCCCGAGCCGCTCGGCACCTCAACGAACTGGAAAGCTGCTGCTGAAGCAGCGCAAGGTGCTGATCTTCGGCGCGATCAACGACAAGGCCGCGCGGGACGTCACGGCTTTGCCAAAACGCGATCGGGCTCGCGCGCGCGCTCGGCGCTGCCATGCCGAAAGTAGCGGTGTTGGCGGCGGTGGAAATGGTGCGACCCAACATGCCAGCCACAATTGACGGCGCGATCCTCGCGAAGATGGCGGACCGTGGCCAGATCGTCGGCGGGATCGTCGACGGGCCGCTCGACCTCGATGCTGCGGTCGATGCCAAAGGGGCGCGGATAAAGCATATCTCATCGCCGATCGCCGGCCTCGCCGATGTGGTGATCGTGCCGTACATTGGAGTGGGCGACATGGTCTATAAGAACTTCGCGTTCATGGTTGATGCCCAGATCGCAGGACTTGTAGTTGGTGCCAAGCTGCCTGTGATCCTGACCAGTCGAGCCGACACCGCCGCTTCACGCCGGTTCTCCGCCGCCGCCGCCGTTCTCTACGCCGACGCGTTGGCGCGTGATCCCGCCATCCTGCATCCCGAAGCCGCAGAGTGATCGGCCATGAGTAAGGCTATCGTCGTTTTCAACGTGGGCTCCACCGGTCTGAAGTTCGGCGCTTCTGCGGTGGATGCCGCCCGGTCGCTGCCGCTGCTTTGCGTGGGCCGGATCGACAGCATGCAAGGCGACCCGCACTTCGTCGTCAAGAACGAGGCCGGCAAGCCGCTGGATACGCATGAATGCGGCGACGGTCACACGATCGATCATCGGACCGCGATGCACTTCATCATCACCTGGCCCAGTAAAGGTGGCTCGGCACCGGTATCGGCACCACGGCGATGGGCGACGTGATCGAGGACGAGCCAGGATGCGCCCCTCCGTGCGGGTAGCGATTGGTGGCGGCGTGCTGGTAGAGATAGCGGCGATCACCGTCAACCAGGCCTGCGACTCCGGCGCGCGCACCGGCGATGGCGCCGATCGCCGGCATCGATACCGCGCGGGTCCGCCATCATGCTGAACCGAACCCGGATCATCATCATCGCCGCGTTAGTGCTGGCGCTCGCCGGCGGCGGCTTCGCCTGGATGCGCCTGGACCGCCGCACCGCGCCCACCACGCTTACCCTGTATGGCGACGTCGATATCCGCGAGGTGCACCCGGCGTTCAACGATTCTGGCCACGTCACTCGAATGCTGGTGCAGGAGGGTGCGGTTGTGCATCGCGGGCGGTTGCTCGCAACGCTGGACGACACGCGCTATGCTGCCGGCCTGGCCCAGGCCAAGGCGCAGATGCGGAACGCGGAGGCCGTGCTGGCCAGGCTGCAGGCCGGATCGCGGCCGGAAGAGATTGCCGCAGCCAAGTCCAACATGGACGCGCTGGAGGCGACCTATCGGAACAACGAGATCAATTACCGACGCGCAATATCTCTTGCCGCCAGCAGCGCCGGAACCGTCCAGGGCCGCGATGACGCGAAGGCGGCTGTCGAGGTGGCGCGCCATCAGTACGAAGCCGCACGGCAGGCCTACATCCTGGCGATGAAGGGCCCGCGCGAGGAAGACATCGCCGCCGCGCGGGCCGCCTGGCAGGCAGCGGTGGCCGCGGTCGCACTGGCGCAACGACAATTCGACGACACCAAGCTCTACGCGCCCTCCGACGGAATTGTCGAGGACCGCATCCTGCAACCGGGCGACATGGCCTCGCCCTCCGCGCCGGTATTCACCATTGCCCTGCCGAGCCCGCTCTGGGTGCGCGCCTATGTGCCGGAAAGCGAGCTCGGCCACGTCCGCCTCGGCGTTGCGGCGACGGTCGGCACTGACAGCTATCCCGGCCGGGTCTATCACGGCTGGGTCGGCTATCTCTCGTCTACCGCCGAATTCACCCCGAAAACCGTGGAAACCTCAGACCTGCGCACCGCGCTGGTCTATCAGTTGCGCGTTTACGTCTGCGACGCCCAGGGCGAGCTGCGGCTGGGCATGCCGGCGACCGTGCATATAGCCCTCGCCCAGAAGCCGTCTCAGGCGCCACCGGGCTGCATGCCGGGCAATGCCGACCACTGAACCCACCACCGCTGCCCCCGCAGGCGCGGCCCACCAGCCGGCGTTGCGTCTGGCCGACGTGCGCCGCAGCTTCCGCGCCGGCAAGCGCGTCGTCACGGCGCTGGACGGGATCACCGCCGAGGCGGCGCGCGGCGCCGTGACCGGGCTGATCGGTCCGGACGGCGCCGGCAAGACCACCCTGATGCGGCTGATCGCCGGCCTGTTGCGCGCCGATTCCGGGCATATCGAGGTGCTGGGGCTCGATGTCGCGGGCGACCCGCTCGGCGTGCAGGCCCGGCTCGGCTACATGCCGCAGCGGTTCGGGCTGTATGAAGACCTCAGCGTAGGTGAGAATCTCAATCTCTACGCCGACCTGCAAGGTGTCCCGCCGGATCAGCGCCCCGGGCGCTACGCCGAGTTGCTGCACATGACCGGGCTCGGCCCGTTCACCGCGCGCATGGCCGGCCGCCTGTCGGGCGGAATGAAGCAGAAACTGGGGCTGGCCTGCACGCTGGTGCATCCGCCCGACCTGTTGCTGCTGGACGAGCCCACCGTCGGTGTCGATCCGGTGTCGCGGCGGGAGCTGTGGCAGATCATCGACCACCTGACCCGCGAGACCCATATGACCGTGGTGTTCAGCACCGCCTATCTGGACGAGGCCGAGCGCTGCGACAGCGTGCTGCTGATCCATAATGGGCGGCTGCTGGGACACGGCAAGCCCGGCCAGTTCACCGCCGAGACGCAAGGCCGCAGCTTCTTCGCCACCGCCAGCCTGGGACGCCGACGCCTGCAGGCGCGGCTCGCGACGGTGCCCGGGGTGATCGACGCGGTGATCCAGGGCAGCAAGGTACGGGTGGTGATGGCCGACGCCACGCCGCCGGTGGCCGCCAGCCTGATCGCCGAGGCGCCGGATCTGGTGTTGAGCCCAACGCCGCCGCGCTTCGAGGACAGCTTCGTGGCCCGCCTGCGGGTGCAGTCCGCCACCCCGCCGCCGGCTCCGGCCGTTCCGCCGGCGGCGCCCTCGACACCCATGACGTCGGCCACGTCGAACACAGCCGGCGACGTGATTTCGGTCGCCCATCTCACCCGCCGGTTCGGCGCCTTCGTCGCCGTCAACGACGTGAGCTTCACCGTCGCGCGCGGAGAGATATTCGGCCTGCTCGGCGCCAACGGTGCCGGAAAATCTACCACTTTTCGCATGTTGTGCGGCCTGCTACCACCATCGGCCGGCACATTGCGCGTCGCCGGCTTCGACCTGCGAACGGCCGCGGCCTCGGCGCGCGGGCGGATCGGCTACATGGCGCAGAAATTCTCCCTCTATGGCGACCTGTCGGTGGCGCAGAACCTGCGCTTCTTTTCCAGCGCCTACCGTCTGTCCGGCGCCCGCCAGCGCGCGCGCATCGACTGGGCCGAGACCGAGTTCGAACTCGGCCCGATCCGCGACACCACCGCACACGAGCTGTCGCTCGGCTTCAAGCAGCGCCTCGCGCTGGCCTGCGCGCTGATGCACGAGCCGGACATCCTGTTCCTCGACGAGCCCACCTCCGGCGTCGACCCGCTCGCGCGGCGGGAGTTCTGGCGCCGGATCAATGTGCTGGCGGAAGCGGGCGTCACCGTGCTGGTGACCACGCATTTCATGGAGGAAGCGGAATACTGCGACCAACTCGTCATCATGGCGCAGGGCAGCGTTCTGGCCGCCGGTGAGCCAGAGGCGATCAAGCGGCGCGCGCGCAGTGCGGCATTGCCCGATCCCACCATGGAAGACGCCTTCATCGCAGTCATCGAAGCGGCCCGGCCGCCGGCGCAGGCGGCATGAGCGCCGGCGCCCTCCGTCGCCTGTATGGGCTGCTGCGCAAGGAGTCGCTGCAGATTTGGCGCGACCCCTCGGCGCTGGCAATCGCCTTCCTGCTGCCCGCGGTGCTGCTGCTGATCTTCGGCTACGGCGTCACGCTGGATTCTCGCAATGTCCCCATCGCCCTGGTGGTGCAGCGTCCCACTGCACTCGCCGCCAGCTTCACCAGCCTGTTCGCCCACTCCCCGTTCTTCCTGCCGCGCCGCTACCTCACCATCCAGGAGGCCGAGCAGGCGATGGACGCGCGCGTCGTGCAGGGCATCGTCTGGCTGCCGAGCGACTTTGCCAACCGCGCTGAGGCCGGCGGCAACGCCTCGATCGGCGTGATCGTGAACGGCGTCGATGCCAACAATGCCCGCATCATCGAAGGCTATGTGCAGCAAGTCTGGGCCACTTGGCTCACCGCGCGCGCCCAGGCGGCGGGCGGCGCCGCGCCGCTCCCGCTGTCAGTGCAGCCGCAGATCCGCTTCAACCCCGCGGTCAACAGCCGTGACTACCTGGTGCCTGGCCTGATCGCGGTGATCATGACACTGACTGGCGCGCTGCTGACCGCGCTGGTGATCGCGCGCGAATGGGAGCGCGGCACGATGGAAGCGCTCATGGTCACGCGCGTCACGTTGCGCGAGATTCTGCTGGCCAAGCTGATCCCGTATTTCCTGCTCGGCATGGGCGGCATGGCGGCCTCGGTGGCGATCGCCGTGCTGCTGTTCCAGGTGCCGCTCAAGGGATCGATCCTGGTGCTCACCGGCACTTCGGCCCTGTTCATGCTGGCCTCGCTCGGAATGGGGCTGCTGATCTCCGGCTTCGCGCGCAATCAATTCGTCGCCGGGCAGATCGCGATCATCACCACGTTCCTGCCGGCCTTCATCCTGTCCGGGTTTATCTTCGATATCAACAGTATGCCGGCCGCGGTGCAGTTCATCACGCATATCGTCGCGGCGCGCTATTTCGTCGCCATCCTGCAATCGGTGTTCCTGGCCGGCGATGTCTGGTCGGTCATCCTGCCCAACGCCGCGGCACTCGCGGTGATGGCGGCGGTCTTCCTTGGTCTCGCCCGCGCCACCGCGCACAAACGGTTGGACTAGGCGCATGCTCCGCCAGGTTCTCGCGCTGATCGTCAAGGAACTGCTCGCCGTGCTGCGCGACACCAAAAGCCGGATGGTGCTGGTCGGCCCGCCGCTGATCCAGCTCATGGTGTTCGGCTACGCGGCCACCTTCGACCTCAACCACGTGCCGGTGGCGATCTACGACCAGGACCCCTCGGCGGCCTCGCGCGAACTGGTGGCGCAGTTCCTCGGCTCGCCCACGTTCCGCCTGGTTACGATGCTGCGCAGCCCGGAGCGGATCGATGGGCTGATCGATTCGCGTGAGGTGCAAATGGTGCTGGTGATCGACCGGCGCTTCACCCGCGACCTGCTCACCGGCCGGCCGGCACGGGTGCAGGCGATCGTCGATGGCCGCAACTCCAACACCGCGATGCTGATCGTGGGCTACGCCAACACCATACTCACCGATTTCTCCCTGCGCTGGGGCGCCAACCACGGCCGCCCGCCGCCGCCCGCGATGCTCGAAATGCGCGCGCGCTACAACGCCACCCTCAACTCGCGCTGGTTCATCGTCCCCGGCATCGTGGCGCTGCTGACGCAGGTGGTCACCCTGCTGGTGGTGGCGCTGTCAGTCGCGCGCGAACGCGAGACCGGAACCTTCGACCAGCTGCTCGTCACCCCGATGCGCCCGGTCGACATCCTGTTGGGCAAAGGGCTGCCGGGGCTGCTGATCGGGGTGGTCGAAGCCTCGGTCACCATCGCCGCCGCGGTCTGGTGGTTCAACGTGCCGCTGCGCGGCGGTCTGCCCGCGCTCTATCTCGGCCTGGTCCTGTTCGTGATCGCCGTCACCGGCATCGGCCTCGCGATATCGTCGCTCGTCGCCACGCAGCAGCAGGCGCTGTTGGGCGCGTTTCTGTTCATGGTGCCCTCGATCATCCTGTCAGGCTTCGCCACGCCGATCGCCAACATGCCGGGCTGGGTGCAGGACCTCACCCTGCTCAATCCGCTGCGGTACTTCCTCGTGATCGTCCGCAGCGTGTTCCTGGAAGGGGCGAGCATGGCGTCCCTCACCGCGCAGTACTGGCCGATGGCTGTCATCGGCGTCGTCACCCTGGCCGCCGCAAGCTGGCTGTTCCGCAGGCGGGTAACCTAGCAGCGTGTCGGTCCTAGGGTTCATCCGGGAGTAACCGCTCGACTCCTGAAGCGAAAGTTTAGCGCCCGACTCGCGATTCGCGGCGACGCCGATTCACTTATCTTCAGACGAGCCCTTACCGCGACGCGGCGGGGCCGTTTATGATGGGTGCATCGCTTCGGCTTTCCTTCTGACCCGGTCTGGCCCCGCATATGAGCAACTTCCGTCCGGTTGACCCGTGACACCGGCTTTCTGATGCCGCCGTCGGTGGATGACTGGCTGCCTGAGCGGCATCTGGCGCGGTTCGTCGCCGAGGTGATCTCCGGGCTCGATCTGCGCGCGATGGTGGGCAGCTATCGCGGCTCGGGCGAGGCGTCCTACCACCCGAGCGTTCTGTTGGGGCTGCTGGTCTACGGCTATGCCACCGGCGTGTTTTCCAGCCGCAAGCTGGAACGGGCGACTTATGATTCGGTCGCGTTCCGCTTCATCGCCGCCAATCAGCACCCCGATCACGACACGATCGCGAATTTCCGGCGTCGTTTCCTCAAGCAAATCGAGACGCTGTTCGTGCAGGTGCTGCTGATGGCCCGCGAGATGGGGGTGCTGAAGCTGGGCACGGTGGCGCTGGATGGCACCAAGATCCACGCCGACGCCAGTCGCCACAGCGCGCTGTCTTATGAGCGTGCCGGCCAGATCGAGATGCAACTGCGCGAGGAAGTCGCCAGGCTCACGGCGATGGCCGAAGCGGCGGACCAGGCGGATACGCCGGATGGCATGGTGATCCCCGAGGAACTGGCGCGGCGCGAGAAGCGCCTGGCCGAGATCGCCCGGGCTCGCGTCATCATCGAAGCGCGGGCGAAGCAACGCTATGTGCGCGAGAAGGCCGAGCATGATGCGAAGATGGCGGCGCGCGAGGCCAGGAGTGCTGAGACCGGCAAGCAACCGGGAGGCGCCCGGCGCCACCAGTGGCAGCGCCGGGCGCCTCCGATCAGGTCAATCTGACCGACGAAGCGTCGCGGATCATGCCGGTGGCCGGCGGCAGGTTCGAGCAATGCTATAACGCGCAAGCGGTGGTGGCGGCGGGCAGCTTGCTGGTGATTGCCGCCGATGTGACGCAGGCGCCGAACGACAAGCAGCAAGTAGCGCCGATGCTCGACGCGCTCGCAGCCCTGCCTGACGCGCTCGGCAAGGTCGAGACTTTGCTGGCGAACACGGGATATTTCAGCGAGGCGAACGTCGATGAGTGCGCCGCCGCGGGGATCGCTCCGCTGATCGCGCAAGGCCGGCAGAGCCATTACCCGAAGCTGGACGAGCGCGTCGCCGCCGACCCGCCAGAGCCTGAGGACCCGACGCCGATGGAGGCCATGGCTCACCGCCTGCAAACCAAGGCCGGCAAGAAACTCTACGCGCTGCGCAAGCAGACACCGGAGCCGGTGTTCGGCATCATCAAATCGGTGATGGGCTTTCGACAATTTTCGCTGCGGGGCATTAACAAGGTCCGGGGCGAATGGAGCCTCGTGACCATGTCCTGGAACATAAAAAGAATGTTCGTCCTCGCGGCGGCGGCCTGAAGAGAAACCACGCTCCCGTGGCCGCCACGGGCTCCTTGTAGGCCCCGTGGCGCGAAAAGGCCGACGGAACTTGCTCAACGCGCCCACTGGACACCATCAGAGGTCAACGGGGGCGGTGTACCATTCGATGAGCCGCGCCCCCGGTGACGACGTTCTTCCATCTCACTCCGACAAACTGCTACGAGCATGTCCCGGGAAGTCGAATTTTTTGTTGAATGAGGTGATGGATTTGGTTCAGGGGTGCGCGGTTATGCGCATGCCGTGAGTTTTGCGATGTTTTGAGCGGTGCAGAGCATGGCCCATTCGCTGGTAACCTTTTCGATGCCGCGGAGGATCCTCAAATCAGGCTGCCGAGCCGAAGACGCACGGCTCAGGACTGCCGAGCGCCTGGTAAGGCTGATCGCAGTGTTCTGTATCCTGGGCTGGCGAGTGTTCTGGATGACCATGATGCGTCGAGTTGCTCCGGATGCCATCCCAAAGCTCATTTTGACGCGTGTCGAAATAGGGCTCCTTGACCGGCTCGTCCCAGACAAGAAATGCCCATTCGTCAACGCAGGGACGCTGGCGTCATATCTGACGAAGATCGCACAGCTTGGCGGCTACCTGGCACGGACCAAAGACCCGCCGCCTGGCAATACCGTGATGTGGCGCGGCATCTCGAGGCTGACCGACATCAACCTGGGCTACATGCTCGCACGCACTTCCCCTGGATGTGGGTAATTGAAAGCCTCGCCGGACGCATACGCTTCAGGGCATTCCGGGGGGATAGAATTGGACCTCCCGGCCAGAAAACCGCCGCTTGTCCCGTTACCCCTTGGAAAGAATGATGAGTGCAGTAGGACACGAACCTGCGGCCCGGCGATTAAGAGTTCGTTTTCAGCAACAACACCTTTCCCAACAACGCTCTGCTTTTGGAGTCAATCTGCCACTTTGGCGCCGAAGGTGGGCACTTCAGCCGCGACGTTGACCCCGGTTGACCTCCCTTTGGCCGCGATGCGCGCGGGGGAATAGCGTGGGACGGAACGCGGCGCGCCGATCGCTGTGGCGGGGCACCAGGGCTCAGGAACGGGGTGGGTCACAGGCTGACCATGTGTTTGCCCGGACCGCCGCCAGCGTCCGGCCCCGCCGCCGCCCGCCTGCCTGACCCGCGACTTACTTGTCATTGAGAGCACACGGCGGTGCCGGCGAGTCGTGCAGGTGATCTGGTTACCTCCGACAACGGTCGGGATGCGGTGTATGACGGGCGGTGGCGCCAAGGGCCACAGCCACCGCCCTCGCCGTCTAGGGGCCGGCTGCATCCACGGGAAAGTCAGTTTGACGCCGCGCGCCGTCCCTTCTGGGTAGTTTCCGAGGCTGCCGGCCTGCGTCGTTGGCGATCATGATCAGCCGTATCAGTTCTCCGGAGCACGATGCCGACTGGATCCGGACAGTACTGCAACCCAGGAGACGCCCGTCATGAACCGATCCACTCTCGTTGCCTCGGTATCCGCCGGCATTTATCTGTGCATTGCGCCGCCCCTGCTCGCGGCCGCACCGGCGCCGGGCCGCGCCCCGCCCCCCCAAACCCCCGCCCCCCCCCCCGCCCCGACCCCCCCCCGCCAAAACCCGCCCGCCCCCCCCCACACAAAAACACAACCCCGGG
>JBEPTZ010000098.1:0-16826 GCA_041691815.1 Rhodospirillales bacterium
ACCTCGCCGCGGGCGACCAGGCGGTTGTTGACGTAGATGTCGATCGCCTCGCCGAGCTTGCGGTCGAGCTCGACCACGGCACCTCGGCCGAGTTTCAGCAGTTGCGAGACCTGCATGCTGGCGCGGCCGAGCACCGCGCTGACGGTGACCGGGATGTCGTAGACCGCCTCCAGGTCGCGGGCGCTGCGCGGGCCGGCGGGTGCGGCGCCTTGTGCCGCCGGTTCGGCGAGTTCGACCAGTTCCATGTCGTCAGCCATTGCGGTCTCCTGCTTGGATTTCGGGGGCGGCCAGACCGTATTCGGCCAGGGTGGCGGCGATCTGCGCCCACAGAGCCGCGCCGTCGCGCTGGGCGGCGCCGTCCTGCCAGGCGATGCGGACGTCGCCCGGTGCCACGGCGTCGGTGGCGATGACGGTGATGCGGGCGCGCAGTTCGGGGTCCAGGCGGGCGAGTTCGGCCTCCAGCTCGGGCAGCACATGCGGGCTGACGCGCAGGCTGATGCGCGGCTCGCGGTCCAGCGCCGGCAGCACAATGCGGGCGAGGGCTGCGACCTCGCCGGCGCCGTGGCGGGCGCACAGGGTGGGGAACAGCGCGGCCAGGGAGTTCATCAGCAATTCGGCCACCGCCTGCGCCGAGGCATCCGCTGCCTCGCGCGCCGCCGCTTCGGCATCGGCCAGGCGACGGGCGATGCCGGCCAGCAGCTGGCTGGCGATTTCGGCACGGTCCTGGGTCGCCTGGGAGAGGCCGCGGCTGTAGCCCTCGGCATAGGCCGCCTCGCGCGCCGTCTCCACTGCTTCCTCGGTGAAGCTGGGGGCGATCAGCTCCGGCTCGTCCGGCGGGTCGAGCACGGTGATGCCGGAGTGCTGGTCGAAATCCTCGGCGAATAAGCGGTGCAAGGGGGGGGCGTGCGGTGGGCGGGAATGGGCGTTCATGGCTTAGTACACCAGCTCCTCGTCCTTGCCCTGGCTGATCTCGATCTGGCCGGTGGCGGCCATCTCCTTGGCCAGGGCGACGATGTTGGCTTGCGCCTCGTCCACCTCGCGCAGCTTGACCGGGCCGAGGCCCTCGATCTCCTCGCGCAGCATCTTGCCGGCGCGCTCGGAGAGGTTGCTGAAGAACAGCTCGCGCAGCTTCTCCGAGGCGCCTTTCAGCGCCAGCGGCAGCTTGTCCTTCTCGACCACCCGCAGCAGCGTCTGGATCGCCATCGGGGCCAGGCGTTGCAGGTCGTCGAAGGTGAACATCAGCGCCTTGATGCGCTCGGCGGCGTCGCGGTTGCGTTCCTCCAGGGCGGCGATGAAGCGGGCCTCGGCCTGGCGGTCGAGGTTGTTGAATATCTCGGCCATCATCTCGTGCGCGTCGCGGCGGGTGCTGCGGGCGAGGTTGGACATGAACTCGGCGCGCAGGGTTTTCTCGACGCCGTCCAGCACGTCTTTCTGCACGCTCTCCATTCGCAGCATGCGCATCACCACTTCCATGGCGAAGCTGTCGGGCAGCATCGCCAGCACCCGGGCGGCATGCTCGGCGCGGACCTTGGAGAGCACCACGGCGACGGTCTGCGGGTATTCGTTCTTCAGGTAGTTGGCCAGCACCGCCTCGTGCACGTTGCCCAGCTTGTCCCACATGGTGCGCCCGGCCGGGCCGCGGATTTCCTCCATGATCTGGCCGACGCGGTCGCGCGGCAGAGTTTTCAGCAGCCGCCGCTCGGTGTTCTCGAAGCTGCCGATCAGGTTGCCGGCGCCGCCGATCTGGTCGGCGAACTCGATGCATAGCCGCTCCACCACCTCCGAGCGCACCGGGCCGAGCTGGGCCATGGCGCCGGAGACTTCCTTGATCTCGTCTTCGTGCATCATGCTGAACAGCCTGGCGCACTGCTCCTCGCCCAGCGCCAGCATCAGCACCGCGGCTTTCTGCGAGCCGGTCATCGCGGCGGAGTCGTCGGGGCGGGGCATCTCAGGCGGCTCCTTCCTGCATCCAGGCGCGGACGATCGACAGGCTTTCCTCGGGGTGCTTGTCGACCAGTTCGGTCAGCCGGCGGATCGACGAGGCACGCAGTTGGCCGTCGACATTGCCGAGGCGGACCAGCGCGTCCTGGTCGGCAAAGCCGGCCTCGCCATCCGGGCCGGCCAGCAGGGGCACGCCGCCGGGGCCTTGCAGCAGCGCGGCGCCCTCCAGCGGGCGGCCGTCCAGGTCGGTGAGTTGGGCGAGGCCCTGGGTGCCGGCCATGCCGGGGAGCGCCATGCCCTGCAAAGCGGGGGACGCCAGCGTGGTCAGCCTGGTGACCATCGGGCGGAACACGAACAGCAGCGCCACCAGGCCGATCAGCCCGAGCAGGCCGTTCTGCGCCAGATGCATCAGGTCGGCGCGGTCGAGCGGCAGGCCGAACAGGCCCTGGGGTGCGGCCAGCGCCAGCGCGTCGTCGTCGGCGAATTTCATGCTGACCACTTCGACATGGTCGCCGCGCTTCTCGTCGTAGCCGACCGCGCTGCGCACCAGCGCCTGGATATGCGCCAGATCGTCGGCGCTGCGCGGCTGCCAGGTGGTCTTGCCGCTGGCGTCCTTGCTCTGCACGCCATCGACCATCACCGCCAGGCTGATCCGCTTGATCTGCGGCTGGTCGCTGACCAGGGTGCGGACGGTCTTGCTGATCTCGTAGTTGCTGGTCTCCTCCTGGCGGTTCGACTGGGTGCCGCCGGCCGGGCTGTCGGCATTGGCGTTCGGCAGGTTGTTCTGCACCGTGACGCTCTTGGCCGGTTCGGTGGACTTGCTGGTATCGGTGGTGGTCTGGGTGCTGCGCAGCACCTGGCCGTCCGGGTTGTAGGTCTCGCGGGTTTCCTGGACCTTGTCGAAATTCATCTCCACCGAGGCCTCGGCGCGCACATGACCGGCGCCCAGGCTGTGCTCCAGCATCTCCTCCACCGCGCGCGACAGCCGCAGTTCGGTGGCGCGGCGCATCTCCTCGGCGGTCTGCGCGGCGGCGGCGGGGCCGGCCGGCTCGCCGGCGCGGGCCAGCACGTTGCCCTTGCTGTCGATCACCGAGATGCCCTTGGGGTGCAGGCCGGGCACCGCACCGGCGACCAGGTTCAAGATCGCCTGCACGCTCTCCCGATCCAGCGTGCCGGCGGTGGCGACCAGCACCGAGGCCTGGGCGTCCTGGCGGTCGCGGGCGAACGGCTCGCGGCGGGGCAGCACCAGATGCACCCGGGCGGCGCGCACGCCGCTGATGGCGCGGATGCTGCGCACCAGTTCGCCCTCAAGCGCCCGGGTTTCCATCATCCGCTGCTGGAACTCGCTGGCGCCGAGGCCGCTGGATTTGTCGAGCAGCTCGTAGCCGATCGAGCCGCCGGAGGGCAGCCCGTCGCGCGCCAGCAGCACCCTGAGCCGCGGCACCTGGTCGGCCGGCACCATGATCGCGGTGCCGCCGGCGGTGACCTGGTTGGCGACGTGCTCGCTCTCCAGCCGGGCGACGATCTGGCCGGCCTCGCGGGCATCGAGATCGGCGTAAAGCAGCGCCATGTGGCCGCCATCGCCACGCAGCGCCAGCAGGCCGAGCAGCAGCAACATGCCGGCCGCCACCGCCGCCATCGCCACCAGCCGCGCCGGGCCGAGCGCCTTCAGCCCCTCCAGCACCGCGTTCATGCGGCGGCTCCATCGGGCGTGGCGGTCATGGTGCTGCGGCCATCGGCGGTGCATCCCTGCGGCTGGGCATCCTGCCCAGGGCACAGAGTGGCGGCGCGGCGTTACCGGCGGGTTAAGAGGGCGGCAGATTTTGCCCGGTGCGCGGGGGCAGGAAGTCTTCTTTTTGTGAACAAAAAGAAGCAAAAAAACTTTTCATCCATTGGAGTGTACGGTGTCTCCGCCACTCCGCTGTTGCAAGGCGGATGAGTTTTTTGGTCCTTTTTTTCAAAAAAGAACGCTTGCCTTACCTGCCCATAAAACAGGGGGCCGAGGCCCCCTGTTTTGCCGTTACGCGGTGGCCGCCAGCTTGCCTTCCAGCCAGCCCATCGCCTTGTCCATCACTTCCACCAGCCGGTCGCACTCGGCGCGGGTGATGACCAGTGGCGGGCAGATGGCGATGGTGTTGCTGTAGCGCGCGCCGCCGCCGGAGCGGCCGACGATGACGCCCTGGCTGCGGCAGAACTCCACCACGCCGCCGACCAGCGAGGCCGGGATCGGCTCCTTGCCGTCGCGGTCATGCACCAGTTCGACGCCGATCAGCAGGCCCTTGCCGCGCACCTGGCCGACATGCTTGCGGCTGTACAGGGTTTTCAGAGCGTCCATCAGGTAGTTGCCCATTTCGGCGGCGCGCTCGGAGAGTTTCTCCTCCTGCAGGATCTCGATGTTGCGCACCGCGACGGCGGCGGCGGCGGGGTGGCCGCCATAGGTGTTCACCTGCGCCACCTGGCGGTTCTCGGCGGCGTCACCGAGGAAGGATTCGAACACCTTGTTCTTCACAATGGTGGCGGCGATCGGCAGGTAGGCGCTGACGATGCCCTTCGCCACAGCGACGATATCCGGGCTGACATTATAGTGCTGGTGGCCGAACATCTTGCCGGTGCGGCCGAAGCCGTTGATCACCTCGTCGATGTGCAACAGGATGCCGTATTTGCGGCAGATCTTCTCCACCTCGGGCAGATACTCGTCCGGCGGCACCTGAATGCCGAGGCCGCTCATGATCGGTTCGATGATGATCTCGGCGATGCTCTCGGGGCCTTCGCCGAGCACCGCACTTTCCATGTTTTTGACGCAGGCCAGTTCGCAAGTCGGGTATTTCAGGCCGAACGGGCAGCGGTAGCAGGCCGGCGGCGCGACGTGGACGAAGTTGCCGTCCAGCGGCTCGAACTTGCCCTTGCGCTCGCCCATGCCGCCGGCCGCCAGCGTGCTCATCGTGGTGCCGTGATAGGCGCCGTAGCGGGACATGGTCTTGTAGCGGAACTCGCCCTTGGCCTCCTGCTTCTGATACTGCCGGGCGATCTTGAAGCCGGCCTCGTTGGCCTCGGAGCCGGAGTTCACGAAGTAGGTGTGATAGCCGCCGCCCATCAGACCGTTGAGCTTCTCGCCCAGTTCGGCGGCCGGCAGGTTCATCGCGGTGTGCGGGTAATAGGCGATCTGCCGCATCTGCTCGGCGGCGATCTCGGACAACTCGGTGCGGCCATAGCCGATGTTGACGCACCACAGCCCGGCCATGGCGTCCAGATAGGTCTCACCGTTGGCGTCGGTGATGGTGGAGCCCTGGCCGCCGACCACGACCATCTGGTTCTGTTCCAGTGCCCGGTGCTGGACAATCGGATGCAGGACGTTCTCAAGATCCTGCTTGACCACGGCCTTGCGGGCCTCCAGGTCTGGCGCGTTGGTGAACGACATGCCGGCTTCCCCCATCCGAAAAATGCAACGCGCGGCAGGGTTTGCCGCCCGTCGGCATGCTAGCGGGCGAACCGGCCGGCGGCAATCAGCGCGTTGTCGGGACCAGATTGGACTATGCATCACTTGCGAAACTGGATGGTTTCATCAGTCCGATTTGTGGGTAACACAACATTGCGCATCACTGCGCGCCGATCAGCACGGACGACCGACATGGATGGCACTCTCTCTCCCGCAAGCCTCGCCGCGATCGCCGCGACGCTGGATGGGCAAGGCTTCGCACTGGCCCGGGCGCCGCAGATGCGCGCGGTGCTGGGCGCCTCGGCGCTCGCGGATTGGGCGGGTTTTGCCGAAAGTTGGAACGCGCTGGGGATGGACACCTACATGGCCGATGGCGGCCGCTATCGCCGCCGCCGCCACGCGGTGTTCTCGACCTCCGAGGCCGGCGTGGTGCGCAAGCCGAACCAGCCGCACTACCAGAGCCGCGACTACAACGCGCTGAACGGCGGCATCGCCCGCTGGTTCGACCCGATGACCGACGAGATCGCCGCGCATCCGGCGATGCAGGCGATCCTGGCCACCTGCAACCGGCTGTTCACCGGCCTCACCCCGGCGGCGGTGCGCCCGCGCGCCTGGCACGTCGAGACCCACCAGTTCCGCATCGAGGCGCAGCCCGGCCATGTGGGCAAGCCCACCCCCGAAGGCATGCACCGCGACGGCGTGGACTGGGTTCTGGTGCTGCTGGTGCGGCGCGAGAACGTCGCCAGCGGCGAAACCAGCATCGCCGATCTCGGCCGCGCGCCACTCGGCAGCTTCACGCTGACCGAGCCGCTGGACGCCGCACTGACCGATGACAATCGCGTCTATCATGGGGTGACGCCGGTGACGCCGATCGATGCGGCGCGGCCGGCTTATCGCGATGTGCTGGTGGTGACGTTTCGGCACGAGTGAAGGGAAGGTCTTCTTTTTGTGAACAAAAAGAAGCAAAAAAACTTTCTGTCTATTTGGAGGGCGCGGGGCGTCGCAGCAAACTGCTGAGTTGGACCAGCCCTTTGGGCAGGAAGATGACGAACAGGATCAGCAGCAGGCCGTAGACCATCAGGCGGTAGTCACCGAGGCCACGCAAGCCCTCCAGGCCGAAGGTGACCAGGAAGGCGCCGAGCACCGGGCCGAAGATCGTGCCGATGCCGCCGACCAGGGTCGCCACCAATATGGTGATCATGATCGAGACGCCGACCGCCGAATCGGGCGTCAGGATGTGCAGGTAATGCGCATAGAACGCCCCGGCCACCCCGGCGATGAACGAGCTGATCACGAACGCCGCAAGCTTGTAGCGGATCGGATCAACGCCGAGGCTGTCGGCCGCCACCTCCGAATCGCGCAACGCCTTCAGCGCCAGGCCCGTGCGGCTGTTGATGGTGATCATCAACGCGATCAGTGACAGCGCCAGCAGGACCAGGGCGACGTAGTAGTAGGAGACGCCGTCGGTGGCGCTGAAATTCAGCGTGCCGAACAGCGGCAGGTGCAGCGGCGCAAACGCCGGAATCCCGGACAACCCCAGGCTGCCGCGCGTCAGGTCCGCCCAGTTGGAGATCACCGCCTGGACGATGATGGCGAACGCCAGCGTGACGATGGCGACATGCGCCACCGAGCGGATGCGCAGGATCGGCAGCCCGATCGCCAGGCCGGCCAGGGCTGCGACCGCACCCCCCAGCCACAGCGTCGCCCACGGGCTGAGGCCGCTATGCATCGCCACCAGGGCAGAGGTGTAGGCGCCCAGCCCGAAGAACGCCTGATGACCGAAGGTGAACAGCCCGGCATAGCCGTTGATCAGATTCCAACTCGCCGTCAGCATCGCGTAGATCATGCTGAGGATGAACAGATGCAGCAGATACGGATTGCCGATGAATGCCGGCGCCACGGCAAGGGCAACCAGCAGCACGATGAGCATCACGTTCTGCCGCGCGGAGGGGGAGAGCACGGTCATCGGCCTAATTGCGCTCCTCTACCCCGAGCAGGCCCCACGGCCGCGCCCAGATCACCAGCACCAGGAAGCTGAAAGCGATCACATCGCTCCACTGCGTCGAGGTGTACAGCACCCCCAGGCTCTCGACCACGCCGAGCAGCACACCGCCGACAATCGCGCCGGTGAAGCTGCCGAGGCCACCCAGGATGACCACCACGAAGCCCTTGAGCAGTGGGCTGAGCCCCATGAACGGATTGACCGCGGTGATCGGCGCCATCATCGCCGCAGCCAGTGCCGCCAGCGCCGCCGACAGGCCAAAGGTGACAGTGTAGACAGTGGCGATGTTGACGCCATATAGCCGTGCGGCATCCGAATCCTGCGCGGTGGCGCGCAACGCCAGCCCGAAGCGGGTGTATTTCAGGATGAACCACAACACCGCGATCGCGCTGCAGGACACCGCCAGGATCAGCAGCCGCTGATAGGCGATGCGAATACCGCCAATCTTGGCGACGCCTTCGACGAAATACGGCACGCTCTGGAAGTCCGGCCCCCAGATATGCAGCGCCGCGTTCTGCAGGATGATCGAAACCCCAAGTGTCGCGATGATGGTGGTGAGCTGCCACACCGGCCGGGTCAGCAGGTGATGGATCACCAGCCGCTCCACCAGCATGCCGATGATGAACACCGCGATCACCGCGATCAGTGTCGCCAGCATCGGATTGAACCCGAGCACGGCATAGCAGTAATAGACGATGTAGCCGCCCAGCATGAAGAACTCGCCATGCGCGAAGTCGAGCATCTTCATGGTGCCCCAGATCAGCGTCAGGCCGCTGGCGAACAACGCGTACATCAAGCCGACGACGATGCCGTTGACGATCTGCGCCAGCACCAGGGCAAGCGGCATGTCCATCCGTCAGACCCCCAGATAGGAGCGGCGCACCGCTTCGTCGGCGAGAAATTCCGCGGTCGGCCCGGCTTTCACCACCGCGCCGTTCTCCAGCAGATAGGCGCGCGAGGCGGCCTTCAGCGCCAGTTGCGCATTCTGCTCGACCAGCAGCACCGCGACGCCCTGGCGATTGACGTCCAGGATGATCGACAGAATGGTCTCGACGATCTTCGGCGCCAGCCCCAGCGATGGTTCGTCGAGCAGCAGCAGCCGGGGTCTCGCCATCAGCGCCCGCCCGGTCGCCAGCATCTGCCGCTCGCCGCCCGACAGCGTGCCGGCAAGCTGGCGGATGCGCTCCTCCAGCCGCGGAAACAGCGCGAACACCTCGGCCATCAGGCTGGCCCGGTCCTTCCAGCTTGGCGTGCCATAGGCGCCCATCAGCAGATTCTCTCGGATCGTCATCTGCGGAAACAACCGCCCGCCTTCGGGCACATGGGCGATGCCGCGGGCGATCAGCTTATGCGCCGGTTCGCGGGCGATCGAGACGTCGCGGAAGCGGATATCGCCGCTGCGGGCGCGGATCAGCCCGGTCATGGTGCGCAGCATCGTGGTCTTGCCGGCGCCGTTCGGGCCGATCACCGAGACGATCTCGCCTTCCTCGACCGCCAGGCTGACATCGTGCAGCGCCCGGGCGTCACCATAATACGCCGACATGCTCTCAATCTGCAGCAGGGGCATCGAGCGCTCCTCCGAGATAGGCTTCGATCACCGCGGGATCGGCGGCTACCTCGGCCGGCAGGCCGTTGGCGATCAGCCGGCCCTGGTGCAGCACGATGATGCGGTCGGCGATCGCCATCACCGCCTGCATCACGTGCTCGACGAACACCACGACGATGTCCTGCTGCTTCAGGCTGCGAATGATCGCCGACACCTCGGCGATTTCTTCCGGCGCCAGCCCGCCCATCACCTCGTCGAGCAGGATCACCGAGGGTTCGGTGGCCAGCGCCCGCGCCAGTTCCAGCTTCTTGCGGGCGCCGAGCGGCAGCGAAGAGGCCGGCTCCGCACTCCAGCGGCTCAACCCCACCCGCTTCAGCCAGTCGGCGGCCCGCCCGCCGGCACGGCCGGACACATGATGCCCGAACTCCAGCGCCACCTCGACATTCTCCAGCACGCTGAGGCTGGCGAACGGTTGCGGAATCTGGAAGGTCCGCGCGATGCCAAGCCGGCAGCGGGCATTCGGCCTCAGCCGGGTGATATCGCGTCCGCCCAACCTGACCCGCCCACCCGACGGTGCCAGTGCGCCGGCGATGATGTTGAACAGCGTGGTCTTGCCGGCGCCATTCGGGCCGATCAGCGACAGGATCTCGCCGCGATGCGCGTCAAACGACACCCCGCTCAACACCGAGAGGCCGCCGAAATTCTTCTCGACGGCTTCGACCGCAAGCATCGACTCTGGCAAGCATCCTCCTTCCTGCTGGTTGCCTCACCGGGCGGCCGGGTGAGACCCACCGCCCGGCCAGGGCGCTACTTCATCCAGGGCTGCACCTGGTAGCTGCCGCTCGCCACGTTCTTCGGCCAGATGATGACGTTCTTGCCGTTCTGGATCTGCGCGGTCGGGATCGGCAGGAACTCCGGGCCGTATTTGGCGGTATGGTTGGCCTGATCGAACACGTAGCGCCCCAGCACGCCCTTGTGGTCGGTCTTGCCCAGGGTCTCGACGACCGAGGCGGGCTTGAACGTGCCGGCCGAGCTGAAGGCATTGAGCACGATGTTCATGCAGTCATAGCCGTAGCCGTGGTCGCTGGTGGCCGCCACGCCGAACTTGGCCTGGGTCTTCTCATCCATCGCCTTGTCGACCGCACTCTGTGCCGGGTCGAACATCAGCGGCGCCCACATCAGCCCGTTGGCGGCGCTGCCGGCGCCCTTCAGATACGAGGGGCGGGTCGGATAATAGATGGCGAATTGCGAAGCCTTGAGCCCCTGCTCCAGATATTGCTTGGACAGTGCCACGCCGGAATCAACCGAGGTGAATACCGAGACCACCACCGCCGGATCCTGGTAGCTGAGCTTGGTCAGCGCCGCGTTGAAGTTGGTGTTGCCGAGCGGCACGGTGTTGCTGGCGATCACCTCCCAGCCATCGGCCTTGAACAGCTTGACGGCATCGCCCGCGATCGAGCGGCCATAATCGGTGTCCTCGACGAAGAAGGCGACAGTTTTCTTCGCCGGCTTGAACTGGCCGTTGTCGATCAGCGTCTTGTAGGTGTTGAAGATGGTCGCGGCGTAGCCCTCGCTGTTGAAGTCGGCCTTCCAGAAGTATTTGTATTTGTCCGGATCCTTGGCGACCTTGGCCGAGATCGCGCCGCTCACAGGCTCGCAGCTCATCATCGGAATCTTGTACTGGTCGGCCAGGTCCATCTCGGCAATTGTCACCGAACTGGCGAAGGCGTCGCCGATGACCAGGTTGACCTTGTCGTCGGTGATCAGCTTGCGCGCCGCGCTGACGCCCTGCGCCGGGTTATCCTGGGTATCCTCGAACAGCAGTTGCACTTTTTCATTCTTGCCGTCGAGCTTGATGCCGCCCTTGGCGTTCCATTCATCGGCGGCAACCGTCATGCCCTGTTTCAGCGCCAGGCCGGATTGCGCCGCCGACCCCGAAAACGGCCCGGTGATGCCGATCTTGATCATGTCCTGGGCGGCCGCCGGGCCCGGTCCGGCCAGTAGCCCGACCGCGGCGCAGCCTCCCAGCAACGCGAGGTACTTGCCAACTCTCATCATGATTCCTGCTCCCTGCACTGCATCGGACCGCCTGCGACCGGCGGGTTGGATCAAGCGGCCAACACCGGCCGTTACCTGGTCATAATAGGCCAACTGAATGCGGAGTAGAGCGGATCGACCTACCGGCGTCAATCTGGTGCCAGAGCACGAGCCGGCGGTTGCCGACGGCAAAATCAGGCCCGCTTCCAGCGCTGCAGCCAGACCGACAACCGCTCGAAAGCAAGGTCCACGACGATCGCCAGCAGCCCGACCACGATTGCCCCCTGCAGCACGTAGGCGACATTGGCGCCGTTCAGCCCGACGATGATCGGCGTCCCCAGCGTCGTGGCGCCGACTGTCGAGGCAATTGCCGCGGTGCCGATATTGATGATCACCGAGGTGCGGATGCCGGCGACGATCACCGGGGCGGCCAGCGGCAACTCCACCCGCCACAGCAGGCTGATGCCGCTCATGCCAAGCCCGCGCCCGGATTCGCGGACCGCCGCCGGCACCGCCTCCAGCCCGGCGACGGTGTTCTCGACGATCGGCAGCAGCCCGTACAGCGCCAGCGCGATCAGCGCCGGCCACATGCCGAAGCCGATCACCGGCACCGCCATCGCCAGCACCGCCACCGGCGGAAAGGTCTGGCCGATGGCCACCAGGGTCTCGATCAGGCCGCGAAAATCCGCCCCCGCCGGCCGGGTCACCAGCACCCCGGCCGCCACCCCCAGCAGCACCGCGACAGCGCTCGACGCCGCCACCAGTTCCACATGTGCTGCCGTCAGCGCGAGAAAGCTCTCCTGAGTATAGAGCGGCCGGTCCAGATCGGGGAACAATGCGGCGAATAACGGCCTGAGCGCCGGCATGCCGAGCACCAGCGCCACCAGCGCCGCACTGGTCCACGCCAGCGGACTGGCCCACAGCGCCCGGGCGCGCCGCGCAGTCATCGGCGCACGATATCGGCCAGATACAGCGTGCCGACCGGCCGCCCCTCGGCGTCGGCCACCCCGATGCGGTCCTCATGGCGCACGATCATCGCCGACAGCGCCTGCCGCAGCGTGGCGCTGGCGGCGATCGGCGGGCCGGGTGCCGCCTCGCCCGGCCGCAGCCGCTGCGCCACCGTCTCGATCGCCAGCAGTCGCCCGCCCGGATCATCCTGCCCGACGAATTCGCGCACGAACTCGTTGACCGGCGCGGTCAGCAGCTCGATCGGCGTGCCGATCTGCACCAGCCGGCCGCGATCCAAAATCACGATGCGCGACGCCAGCTTCAGCGCCTCCTGCATGTCATGGGTGACGAACACGATGGTCTTGCCGGTCTGCCGGTGAATCCGCGCCAGTTCCGCCTGCAACGTCTCGCGGGTGATCGGGTCCAGCGCCCCGAACGGTTCGTCCATCAGCAGCACGTCCGGGTCGGCGGCCAGCGCCCGCGCCACCCCCACCCGCTGCTGCTGGCCGCCGGAAAGCTGATGCGGATAACGGCCGCGGCAGCCCTCCTCGTCCAGCCGCAGCAGATGCAGCAGCGCCTCCACCCGCTCGGCGATCCGTGCTCGCGGCCAGCCCAGCAGCGCCGGCACGGTGGCGATGTTGCGCTCCACCGTCCAATGCGGAAACAGCCCGCCGGACTGGATCACATAGCCCATCCGCCGCCGCAGCGCCTCCACCGCGACTGTCTGAACGTCCTCGCCATCGAACCGGATCACGCCCTCGTTGCGGTCGATCAGCCGGTTGATCATCTTGAGAGTGGTCGACTTGCCGGAGCCGGACGGCCCGATCAGCACCACGAACTCACCCGCTTCGACGGTGAACGACAGCCGGTCCACCACATTCGGCCCACCGAAATTCCGGCTCACGTCCTCGAAGCTGATCATGCCACGCGCCTCGCCGCCAGCGACACCAGCAGCTTCATCCCGGCATCCGCCATGATCGCCATCAGCACCACCGGCAGCACGCCGAGCATTACCAGGTCGAGCGCATTGGCGAACAGCCCCTGGAACATGATCGCCCCCAGCCCGCCGGCCCCGATCAGCGCCGCCACCACGGTCAGCCCGATCGCCTGCACGATGGTGATCCGCAGCCCAGAGAGGAAAATCGGCAGCGCCAGCGGCGTCTCCACCCTCCACAGAATCTGCCGCCGCGTCATCCCCATGCCGCGCGCCGCCTCGATCACATCCGCCGGCACATCGTCGAGTGCGGCGGTGGTATTGCGCGCCAGCGGCAGCAGCGAATACAGCGTCAGCGCAATGAGCGTCGGCGCCAGCCCGATGCCGCTGATGCCGATCCGCCCCAGCGCCGGCACCACCCGCGCCAGTTCCGCCAGCGGCCCCAGCAGCAGCCCGAACAGCGCGATCGACGGGATCGTCTGCACCACGTTCAGCACCGCGAACACCGGCCCCCGCCAGGCCGCCCGCCGCTGCGCCAGCACGCCCAGCGGCACCCCGATCGCCAGCGTCGGCAACAGGGTGCCGAGCACGATGCCGACATGCCGCAGCAGCGCCGCCTCGAACACATCCTGCCGGTTGGCGTATTCCTGCAGCAGCGACAGATGCGCCAGCCGCCCGCCGGCAATCAGCGCCGCGATCGGCAGCGCCGCCGCCAGCCCCGCCACGATCCGCCAGGCCGGCGCCAGCCGCAGCCGATGCAGCAGCTCCGCCAGCATCAGCGCCGCCGCCAGCAGCATCACCCAGAACCCGGAGGCCAGCGAGGTGCGGGCAATCGCCGGCCCGCTCTGCGCCAGCACGGCAGCATGCGCCCCGGCCAGCCAGACGATCGCCGCCATGAACGCCGCCGCCGCCACCGCCGCCAGCACCCGATACCCGCGTCTGGCCGGCAAAAACCCCGAAGCCACCAGCACCGCCGCCGGCAGCAGCACCAGCATCCAGCCCTCTGCGAACACCGCATCAAACGGCACCGGCACCCCCGACAGCAGCCGGTTCGGCGCCCGCGCCAGGAACGGCAGCGCCACCGCCGCCGCCAGCCCGGCCACCGCCAGCACCAGCAGCACCCGGTCGCGCACCATCACCGCGCCAGGCCGGCCGCCTCAGCCACCAGGCGTCACTTGAGGAAGCCCTTCTGCTTCAGATAGCCCTCGGCCACCTTCTTCGCGTCCTCGCCGTTCACCGCGATAGCGGCATTCAGCCCACGCAGCGTCGGGCCGTCCAGCGACGCGAACACCGGCGCCAGCAGCGCCGCGATGCCCGGATTCGCCTTCAGCACCGCCTCGCGGATCACCGGCGTCGGCGAATATACCATCTGCACCCCCTTGGTGTCCTGCAGCACCACCATGCCGAGCGTCGCCAGCGCCCCATCGGTGCCATAGGCCATCGCGGTATTGACGCCGGACGTGCCCTCCGCCGCGGCGCGGATCGTCGCCGCCGTGTTGCCGCCGGCCAGCGTCAATATCTGCTCGGCCTTCAGCTTGAAGCCATACGCTTTCTCGAATGCCGGCAGCGCCGCCGGGCTTTCCACGAATTCCGCCGAGGCGGCGATCTTCGCCTTGCCGCCGCCGTTCACCCAGCCGGCGAAATCGTCCAGCGTCTTCAGGTGGTTCTGCTCGGCCACTTCCTTGCGCACCGCGATCGCCCAGGTGTTGTCCGCCGGCGCCGGCTGCAACCAGACGATATGGTTCTGCGCGGCATCCAGCGCCTTCACCTTCTCATAACCCTGCTTCGCGTTCTTCCACACCGGGTCGCTGTCGATATGAAAGAAGAACGCCCCGTTGCCGGTGTATTCCGGATACATGTCGATCTCGCCGGCCAGAATCGCGCTGCGGATGATCTTGGTGCCCCCCAGCCCCAGCTGGTTCACCGTGCCGATCCCGTTGGCGTTCAGCATCGCGATGATCATGTTGCCGAGCAGGCTGCCCTCGGTGTCCGGCTTGCTGGCGACCCGCACCGCCGCCGCCGCCCGCCCGACACCGGGCACCAGCCCCGCCAGTCCGACCAAAATCGCCAGCCCGCGACGAGTCACATATGGAGTCATGGCGTCGTCCTCCCTGTCATGCGAGGGCCATTGAACAACGTAACCGTCCCGCCGGCAAAGCCCCGCCCCGCCCGCATCACTCCGCCAGCCAGCGATGGCGTGTCGCCAGCGCCGCGTTCAACTCCGCCCCCACCAGCACCACGAAGCTCGACGCCCAGAACCACAGCATCACCCCGGCCACGGCCGCCAGCGGCCCATAGGTCGCATCGAAGCTGCCGAAATCCCCGACATAGACCGAAACCACCAGCGCCACGCTCAACCATAACAAGGTCGCCAGCGCCGCCCCCGGCAGCAGCCGGCGCGGCACCTGGTCGCCCGGCCCCTGCGGCGACGGCCCGAACCGATACAGAAACCCCAGCAGCGCCGCCACATACAGCAGCAGTACCGCCATCGACAGCAGATGCAGCCAGCTCCGCAGATAGGCGCTGGCATGCAGGAACGCCGCCGCCGCCGGCAGCGCCACCAGCACCGCCAGCGCCAGCACCGCCCCCAGGATTCCGGCCAGCGTGATCGCCAGCCCGGTGGCCTGGAACCGCACCACCCCCCGCCGCTCCACCGCGCCATAGGCGGTGTTCAGCGACGACAGCATCGCCTTGGTGCCCGCCGAGGCGGACCACAGCGCGATCACCAGCCCGACCCCCAGCCCCAGCCCCAGCGTCGCCGGCGGCCGCGCCACCAGCGTCGTCACCTGGTCGGCGATCAGCGTGAACGCATCCGGCGGCAGCAGGCCATGCAACAACTCCATCTGCCGCCCCACGCTGGCCGGATCGAGCAGCAGCCCATACAGCGAAACCAGCACGCTCAGCGCCGGAAACATCGCCAGCGTGGCATAAAACGCGCACCCCGCCGCCACCAGCGAGATGTCGTGGCGAATCACCTGCGTCGTCATCCGCGCCAGCACCAGCCATGCCACCCGCACCGATCGCCGCCAGTTCCACACCCGCATAGGCAACTCCTTGAAAGCCCGCCGCAAATTCCGCATTGCCGGCATGTCACATGCTGCCGCCGACGCCAGTAAAAAAGCACTTGCACCGGGGGGCCACCGGCCTTATGTGGCCCTTCTACGCAGCAACGCACGTGCCTCTGACCCAATCGTGAGGTTCCCTCCGGGTTACGTAACGACGTCAAGCGTTCTGGCCCTCCGGGTCCCGACGCGTAAGCGCACGGGCCAATCCGTCTGGTCGCTGGTACGTTCGACCGTTTCGCAACTCGCGCCCGCCGTCGCAACAGGCGGGCGTTCAATCGGGGAGACTGCGCGATGACTCCAAAAATCGCCCGGTATCTTGCTGACCATCAGCCGGCAACGCCGTGCCTGGTGCTTGACGTGGACCGCGTGGAAGCCAACTTCCGCGCCATCCGCAACGCTTTGCCGCTGGCGCAGATCTTCTACGCCATGAAGGCCAACCCGGCCCCGCAGATCCTTGAGCGGTTGGTGGCGCTCGGCAGCAGCTTCGACGCCGCTGGCATCGAGGAGGTCGAGTCGTGCCTGGCCGCCGGCGCCGCACCCGCCAGCATCAGCTTCGGCAACACCATCAAGAAAGCCAGCGCCATCGCCCGCGCGCATGCCGCCGGCATCGACATTTTCGCCTTCGACTCGGGCGAAGAGCTGGAAAAACTCGCTCGCCACGCGCCAGGCAGCCGCGTCTATTGCCGCATCCTGGTCGAGAACGAGGGTGCCGACTGGCCGCTGTCGCGCAAATTCGGCACCACCATCGCCCACGCCCGGGCGCTGATGCTGCGCGCCGGTGAACTCGGACTGGACCCCTACGGCCTGTCGTTCCACGTCGGCAGCCAGCAGACCAGCACCGCCAGCTACGAGGCGGCGATCGGCCGCGTCGCCATGCTGTTCACCGACCTGCGGAACGCCGGGGTCAACCTGCGCAT
>JBEPTZ010000099.1:0-16494 GCA_041691815.1 Rhodospirillales bacterium
TTGGAGACTCCGGCGTCTCCGCACACTCAGTTGTTGCAAGGCGGATAAAAGTTTTTTGGTTCTTTTTTACAAAAAAGAACACGCTTACTTATCGAAAATATCCTTACAATAACCTTTCAGAAATGCCCGCACCGCCGGCCCCAGGTCGGGCCGTTGCAGGGCGAAGGCGATCTGGGCTTCGAGGAAGCCGACCTTGTCGCCGCAGTCGAACCGGCGGCCTTCATAGCGCAGGCCGTGGAACGGCACCTGGCCGATCAGCTTGGCCATGGCGTCGGTCAGTTGCACCTCGTTGCCGGCGCCGCGTTCCATCCGCGAGAGGTAGCCCATCACTTCCGGGCGCAGCACGTAGCGGCCGATGATCGACAGGTCGGACGGCGCGTCGGCCGGTTTCGGTTTTTCCACCAGACCTTTCACCTCCACCAGGCGGCCGTCATCGGTGCCGATATCGAGGATGCCGTAGCGGTAGGTCTGGTCGTGCGGCACTTCGGTGACGGCGACGATGCAGCCGCCGGTCTGGTTGTAGGCCTCGGCCAACTGCTGCATGCAGGGGGTTTCGCTCAGCACTAGGTCGTCGGGCAGCAGGATGGCGAACGGATCGTCGCCGACAAAGGCGCGCGCACACCAGATGGCATGGCCGAGGCCCAGCGGTTCCTGCTGGCGCACGGTGACCACCGAGCCGGGCTCAAGCTGGGAATCGCGCAGTTCGCGCAGTTCGGTCATCTTGTGGCGCTCGCGCAGCACGGCTTCCAGTTCGAAGGCGATGTCGAAATGCTCGACGATGGCGGTCTTGCCGCGGCCGGTTACGAAGCAGAACTGCTCGATACCGGCGGCGCGGGCCTCCTCGACGGCGTACTGGATCAACGGCTTGTCGACCACCGGCAGCATCTCCTTGGCGGTGGCCTTGGTGGCGGGCAGGAAGCGGGTGCCCAGGCCGGCGACGGGGAGAACGGCCTTGCGCAGCGGTTTGATCACGAAATGGTCTCCTTGGCGGGTGCTGCCTTCGCAACAATGCGGGTTTGACCACAGGTGTGCGGCCATATGATGGCGTTAGTTGGCGTCGCTGCCGCAATGAGGCAAGGCACGGCCTATCGCAGCAGCACATCCCGCGCCTGGTTGATCCTCGCCGCCAGCCAGTCCGAGCCGCCGGCATCCGGGTGGCTGGCGCGCATCAGCCGGTGATGCGCGGCGCGGATATCGGCCTTGCTGGCGCCGGGCTTCAGCCCCAGCACCTCCAGCGCCTCGGCCTGGCTCATGCCGCTGGACGGGCGGGGGCCGGGGCGGCGGTTATAGGCGCCACCCGCGCCGCCGCCCGGGGGTGGCACCTTGCCGCGCTTGCCCTCGGCGACCCAACTCCAGACCATCGGGCCGAGCAGCACCAGGGCGGCAATCGCCAGCGAGCCACGCCCGGTGAGAAACAGCATCACCGTCAGCAACAACCCGCCGATCGCCAGCGTCCACAGGCTCAACTGCTTGATGCTGGAGACCTGCGCCTTGCTGAACATGCCGAGCGCGTACATCAGCAGCACCAGAGAGGCGGCGCCCAGGAGAAGGAAGATCATCGCAAGGAAGCAGTTCTTTTTTGAAAAAAAGAACCAAAAAACTTCATCCCATTAGACTCGGTGCCCGACACATGCACCGAACCCAAAGGGGGAAAGTTTTTTTGCTTCTTTTTTTCCAAAAAAAGAAGGCCTGTCATCCCCGCGCCGCCTGCACTTCGCCCGCCGCGATCGCACTGACATTGACGATCCCGCGCGCGGTCACGCTCGGCACCACCACATGGATCGGCTTGGACATCCCGAGCATGATCGGCCCCACCGGCTGCGCGTCGGCGGCGGCTTTCAGCAGGCTGAAGGCGATGTTGGCGGCGTCCAGCCCCGGCATCACCAGCAGGTTGGCCACGCCGCCGAGCCGGCTGTCCAGCACCGCGCGGTCGCGGATTGACTCCACCAGCGCCGCGTCGCCATGCATCTCGCCGTCGATCTCGAGGTCCGGCGCGCGGGCGCGGATCAGGCCGAGCGCGGCGCGCATCTTGCGGGCGGAGGGCGAGTTGGAGGCGCCGAAGCTGGAATGCGACAGCAGCGCCGCCTTCGGGGTCAGCCCGAACCGGCGCACCGCCTCGGCACCCAGCACGGTCATCTCGGCCACCTGCTCGGCGGTGGGGTCGACGTTCATGTGGGTGTCGCAGATGAAGATCGCGCCGCGCGGCAGGATCAGGCAGGACAGCGCGTAGACGCGCGACACCTCCGGGCGCTTGGCGATGATCGGCACGATGTAGAGCATGTGCCGCCACCAGTCGCCCAGCCCGCCGCAGATCGCCGCATCGGCCTCGCCGGCATGCAGCAGCATCGCGGCGGCAACCGTGTTTCGGTTGCGCACCCGGCGCGCCGCGGCATCCGGCGGCGTGCCGCGACGGCCGACCAGGCTCTGGTATTGCCCGACCAGCGGCGCGAACACCGCCTCGTCCTGCGCGGGGTCCAGCACGCGGACGCTGCGGTCCAGGTTGAGGCGCAGGCCCATCTCGCGCACCTTCTGGGCGATCACCGGGCGGCGGCCGATCAGGATCGGCTCGGCCATGTGGTCGTCCACCAGCATCTGGGCGGCGCGCAGCACGCGCGGGTCCTCGCCCTCGGCGTAGACGATGCGGGTGGTGGTCTTCTTCGCGGTCTCGAACACCGGGCGCATCAACTGGCCGGAGCGAAACACGAAGCGCTCCAGTTCCAACCGGTAGGCGTCGAAATCGGCGATCGGGCGCTGCGCCACGCCGGTATCCATCGCGGCACGGGCGACGGCGGGGGCGATCTGCAGGATCAGCCGCGGATCGAACGGCTTGGGGATGATGTAGTCCGGCCCGAACACCGGGGCGACGCCGCCATACGCTGCCGCCACCACCTCGCTGGCCTCGATGCGCGCCAGTTCGGCGATCGCCTCCACCGCGGCGAGCTTCATCTCCTCGTTGATCGTCGTGGCCCCGCAATCCAGCGCGCCACGGAAGATGAACGGGAAGCAGAGGACGTTGTTGACCTGGTTGGGATAATCGGTGCGGCCGGTGGCGATGATGGCGTCCGGCCGGGCCTGGCGCACCAGCTCGGGGTCGATTTCCGGCTCCGGGTTGGCCAACGCCAGGATGATCGGGCGCGGCGCCAGCTTGCCGAGCCACTCGGCCTTCAGCACGCGCGGTGCGGAGAGGCCCATGAAGATGTCCGCCCCGTCCAGCACGTCAGGCAGGGTGCGGGCGTCGGTCTCGCGGACATAGGGGGCGATGCGCGGCGGCAGGTCGGGGCGGCCGGCATGCACCACGCCCTTGACGTCGGTCAGCGTGACGTTCTCCGGCTTCAGCCCCATCGCCACCAGCAGGTCGACACAGGCCATCGCCGCAGCGCCGGCGCCGGAGGTCACCAGCTTGGCCTCGGAAAGCTGCTTGTCCTGCAGCACCAGCGCGTTGCGCACCGCAGCGGCGACGGTGATGGCGGTGCCGTGCTGGTCATCGTGGAATACCGGGATTTTCATCCGGGCGCGCAGCTTGGCCTCGATCTCCCAGCATTCCGGAGCCTTGATGTCCTCCAGGTTGATGGCGCCAAAGGTCGGTTCCAAGGCGGCCACCACTTCCACGAAACGCGCCGGGTCCTGCTCGTCCACCTCGATGTCGAACACGTCGATGCCGGCGAATTTCTTGAACAGGACCGCCTTGCCCTCCATCACCGGTTTGCCGGCCAGCGCCCCGATATTGCCCAGCCCGAGCACCGCGGTGCCGTTCGAGATCACCCCCACCAGGTTGGCGCGCGCGGTATACAGCCAGGCATTGGCGGGGTCGGCGGCGATCTCGTCGCAGGCGGCGGCGACGCCGGGGGAATAGGCCAGGGCCAGGTCGCGCTGGCTGGACATCCGCTTGGTCGCCTCGACCGACAGCTTCCCCGGCCGGGGCAGCCGGTGGTAATCGAGTGCTGCTTTCCGGAAATCGTCGTCCATCGCCATATCCGCCCCATCGCTCTAGTTATACGCAAGATCGGCGGGATGGGCCGCGTATGCAACCGTTGCGCGGCGACCCGCGCAGGCAGGCTGATTTGGAGACGGCAGGGTTATGCGGTCGAGAAGACTCGAACTTCCACGAGGTTACCCCCACAAGCACCTCAAGCTTGCGCGTCTACCATTCCGCCACGACCGCACCGGGCAGGTGGGGGCGTATAGCCGATGACTCCGCCGGCATCAATGACCGACAGCGAGGCAATTGCCTGGGCGGTGGCCGACGGCCTAACCCCCTACCCCACGGCGCTGGAAACCATGGCAGCCCGGGTGGCCGGCATCCGCGCCGGCAGCGCCAGCGAGCAGGTCTGGCTGGTCGAACATCCGCCGCTGTACACCGCCGGCACCTCGGCCAATCCGGCGGATTTGCAGCAGCCGCACCGCTTCCCGACCTTCGATGCCGGGCGCGGCGGGCAATGGACCTATCACGGCCCGGGACAGCGCACCGGCTATGTAATGCTGGATCTGACCCGGCCGCACGGCATGGTCGCGGCGCGCGATGTGCGCAGCTACGTGCATGGCCTGGAGGAATGGCTGATCCGCGCGCTCGACCGCTTCAACGTCCGCGGCGAGCGGCGCGAGGGGCGGATCGGCATCTGGGTGGCAGGACCGCGCGGCGAGGCGAAGATCGGCGCACTCGGGGTGCGGGTGACGCGCTGGGTGTCGTGGCACGGCATCGCGCTGAATGTTGACCCCGACCTGAGCCATTTCGCCGGCATCGTGCCCTGCGGCATCCGCCAGTTCGGCGTCACCAGCCTGCATGACCTGGGGGTATTGGCGACCATGGCGGAGGCCGATTCGGCGTTGATCAGCGCCTGGGGCGAGGTGTTCGGCTAGATTGCTATAACGCATAACTGTCGCCGCGCAGGAAGGCGATGGTGTCGCGGTGCAGCGCCATCCGCCCGGCCTCCAGATGCATCAGGTGGGTGCCGTGGCCGAGCTTCACATCACGTTTCAGCGGTGCGGCGGTGCAGGCGTCGAACAGCCAGGCGGCGTCCGCATCGGTGCACAGGCTGTCCCAGGCGCCGCGCAGGATGCACAGCGGCGCGGTGATGCCGGCCGGGTCGTACGGCAGCCGGCCGGCCCAAGCATCGGCGATATCGGCGCGCGGGCCGCAGGGAATCGCCACGCTGGGCGGGTCGCGGCTGAGGCTGCTGGGGTCGCTGGCCAGATAGGCCGGCGCCCAGGCGGCGAAATGCGCCGACGACAGCACGCCGGCAGCACCTTGCGGCACATCGGCGATGAAGCGCGCCCATTGCGCGGCGTTGGTGACGCATTGCCAGGCCGGCGGCACTGGCGCGGGCCCGCCTTCGCGTCGGGTGATCGGGCCGAACAGCACAAGGCGCTCCACCCGCGCCGGTTTCAGAGTAGCGAACAGTCCGGCGACCATACAGCCCCAGGAATGCGCCACCAGCGACACCCGGGAGTGGCCGAGCCGGGCGGTGATGGCCGCTACCGCGCAGCCGATCTGGGCAGCGGCCGCGGCGGCGCGGCCGAGCGGCGGGGCAGCCTCGGGCGGGGCGGCCATCTCGGGGTAGCGATCGGAGCCGCCGAAGCCAAGGAAATCAACCCCGAACACGTCGAACCCGGCCTCTGCCATGGCATCCGCCCAGGAGCGGCCGTCGAAGCGAAAACCCACCGAGAGGGCAGCCGGGAATGTGGCACCATGGATATACAGCACCGCATGGCGGCCCGGATTGATCGCCGCTGGCTGGTGGAACATGTGCAGGGCAAGGCCGGGAACCGGACTCGGGATGCTGAAAAACTGCGGCTCGGGCATGGGCGATCCTCCGACGGGGCCGGACTCGCGCCGGCGACAGGCAGGAGATCGCACGGATTCGGCCCGGCATGGTTCGTCGAAGATCGAACTATAGAAATTCAGTTATGACTCATACCTATCCCAGCCAGCCGGCCAGCAGCCCCCCCGGCGCCAGCAGCACGAAGGCCCACAGCGGCGCCGAGAGCCAGTTGGCCAGTTGGAAGGTCCACCAGTTCATCTCGAAAATGCCGCACAGCAGCGGCACGGTGGCGCGTAGCGGGCTGAAGAAACGGCAGAACACCACGCTCAGCGCGCCCCAGCGGCGGAAGAACCGCTCGCCGCGCGGCAGCATGTCGGGGTAGCGCGACAGCGGCCAGATATGCCGTGCCCGGTCCTTGATGCGGTAGCCGATGGCGTAGCTGGCCCAGTCGCCCAGCGCCGCGCCGAGGCTGACCGCCAGCCAGACCGGCACGAACGGAATATGGCTGGCGCCAACCAGGCCGCCGACCGCGACCAGGATCAAGGTCGCCGGCACCACGAACGACACGAAGGCCAGCGACTTGAAGAACGCCAGCGCGAACACGATCGGCGCCGCCCAGTGCTGGTTGGCCTCGATGAACGCCAGCAGCGCGCCGAGCGCGTGATGAAACCAGAGCATCAGGCCGAGGGCAGCCGCACAAAACCGAGCTCGGCCGGCGGCTCGGCCAGTTGCTCGTCGATCGACTCCACCACGGCGCTGCGCGGGCCGTAGCGGCAGGCGCGCAGCATCTCCTCCACCGCCGGTTCCGGCCCGTCGATCAGCGCCTCTATGGTGCCGTCGGAGCGGTTGCGCACCCAGCCGTTGAGGCCGAGCGCGCGGGCCTGGGCGACCATCCAGTCGCGAAACCCGACATTATGCACGTGGCCGGCGATGCGCAGCCGGCGCGCGGCCATCAGGCGGCCTCCCGCAGCAGGCTGAGCAGCCGGCCGGCCACCGCGATATCGGCGGCAACCTGGCGCAGCCGGGCCTCGGCCTCCTCGTCATGGCCCCAGAGCTCGATCTGGGTGGTCTCGTCCAGATGCGCGATGGCATAGGCGCGCCCGGCGTCCAGCGCCCCCTCGGCCAAAGCGAGGCCGAGCACCAGGCTGCCCATCGCCGGCACCGCGACGCCGAGGGCGGCCAGCGCGTGCGGGCTGAGCCGGGCAGTGGCGGCGGCCAGCGCGGCCAGGGCGGCTGGCTCCTGGGCGACATGGACGATGCCGGTGGTCCAGCGCAGCCGGGCGGCGTGGCGCTCGGCCGCCCAGTCCAGCCAGGGTTGCCAGGTTTGCTGCTGCCGGGCGGCCAGTTGCGGCGGGAATTCGGCGCGGTAGCACAGCAGGTCAGACTCGGCGTAGCGGGCCAGTTCCAGCGCCACCGGCGTCGGGTCCGGCGCGATGCGGGCCTGGGCGGTGCCGGCCAGCCGGGTCAGCGGCAGGTCGTCATACGAGAGTTCGCCGCCCTTGCCGCCGCCGGCGCGCTGCCATTCGCCGGCCACCGCCTCGGCCAGCGAGCGTGCCGGCAGCAGCAGCGGCGCGCCCGTCCCCTCTCCGGGAATCCGCACCGGGCGGGCATCCAGCGCCACCTGCCAGCCGGTTTCGGCCTGGACCGGGGCGGCGGTATCCCAGAAGCGCTTCATCGATGCGGTCCCATGCTCAGCGGCGCGGCGCGCGCGGCGGCGGGCGTTTGAACGGGGTGGGCGGTGCGCCGGGCACCAGGCCGCCGGCGGTGCCGCGCACCACGGCCAGCGCGGCGCTGCATTGATCGTCCGACGGCAGCACGCCGCGCCCGGGAATCGGCCGGCCGGCGGCGGCATCGGCCAGGGCGGTGGCAACATCGCCGGTCACCGCGGCGTCATCCAGGGTCAGCACCGGGCTGCGGAAGCTGCCGCGCAGCAGCAGCGGCACCACCAGACCGGGGCCGCCGATGCGCAGCGTCGGGCGCAGGCGGAGATTCATCGCCTCATCGCCGAACTGCAGCGTGCCATCGGCCTGCACCAGCGCCCGGTCGGCATCCAGCAGCAGCGTGGCGAGCCTGGCCTTGCCGGCGCTGCTGTCCAGCCGCAGGGCGAAGCAGCGCAGCCGCGAGGCGCCGGGGGCGAACAGCAGGTCGGGCGGCAGACGCGCCACCCGCAGCACGCCGGCGAACGGCGGCACCAGCACCGCGTTGTCGATGCTGCCGTCGACGATCGCCGCCGCCAGGTGCCCGCTGGCGCTGGCCGCCCAGGCATGCAGCGAGCGGCCGGCGGCGGTGAGATCGGCGTCAACCTGCAGCGTGCCGGTGATGTCCTTAATGCTGCCGATGCTCTGCAGCATCGGACGTACCGACAGGCCCGGCGCCTGCAGCCGCAGCGCCACCGGCGGCGGGTCGATGGTGCTGTCCAGGCTGGCGCGCAGTTCCACCGGACCGCCGGCAAGCTGGGCACGCACCGGCTCGGCCAGCAGCTTGCCACCCTCCAGCGCGATGGTCGCCGACAGGTCCTTGAACGGCAGCCCGACCAGGTCGAATTCGCCGAAATCCAGCGCCACATGGGCGTCTGCCAGCCGGAGCGGCGCCAGGTCGAAGCGCCGATCCGGGATCACCGGGCGGATGGTGCGGGCGAACGGCAATGCGGCGGTCGGCGGGCCATCCGGCAGCGGCAGGAAATGATAGTCGCCGAGCTGGGTCTCCAGTGCGTCGAAGTCCAGCCTGCCGCCGCGCAGCCGCAGCGTGATGGCGGGGCGGGCGTCGGGTGCCGCCGCGCGGGCCAGATCAAGCGTGCCGGCGATGTCGCCCTGCGGCAGTTGCAAGGTGAATTCCGGCACAACGGTGCCGTGCCGCCAGCCACCCGGGGCGGCCAGCACATGCGCGGTGGCGGTGAGGTCCAGCAGCGGCGGCAGCCGGTAGAACGCCAGCGGCGACAGCGCGGAAAGGTCGCGGATCCGCCCGGTCAGCTGCAGATCGGCGCCAGCGCCGGTGGCCGGATCACCCAGCGTGCCGCTCGCCTGCACCCGGTTGTCCCCGAGCACCAGCGCCACATCGACCGGCAGCGGCAGACGGCTGCCGAGATTGGCCAGCGTGCCGAACGTGCCGCTGGCGGACAGCGGGGTGGCGCCCAGCGTGCCGTGCAGCGTGAAGCGGGCCGGCTGGCCGCCGCCGGCGGCGGCGATGCTGGCGCTGTCGATCTGCAACCCGCCCACCAGGCTGCTGAAATCGCTGGGGCCGATCGCCAGGCTGCCGGCAACCAGCGCCGGGGCGCCGCCGGCATCGCTCAACCGCGCCTCGACGGCGATGCGGCGCAACGGCGGCAGCGTCGGCGGCGTGGCACCCACCAGTTTCGCCAGGCTGAACAGCGGCGAGGGGTCGTCCAGCGTGCCGTCGAGCGTGAGGTCGTAGCCGGCCGGGCGCCAGGGCTGGCGCAGCGCGCCCGACAGGGTGAACACCGCCCCCGGCATGGTGGCGCGCAGGTAGACGTTCCACGGCGTGCTGGCATCGGGCTGCAGCAGGCGCACCAGCGAGCCGGTCTGGCCGGTGATCTCCACGCTGCCCGATGGCAGTTGCAGGTCCGCCCCCCACTCGATCGCCGCCCCGCCGCCGCTGCGGGTGGCCGACAGCCGGCGGACGTTGATGGTGGTCGGCGCGGCGGTATGCGGATCGTACCAGACCACCCTGCCATCCTTGATGTGCAGCGTGCGCACGATCAGCGGCGCCGCCGCCGAATCCTCAGGCTGGACCGCGGCCGGCCGGCGCGTGGGTGCAAAGCGCCAGTTGCGGGCGCCATTGGGCGCGGTCTCCAGCCGCAGGTCGGGCGCGAAGAACACCAGCCGGGCGATGTCCAACTGCCCGGCCAGCAGCGCGCGCATCCCCAGGTCGGCCTCCACCCTGGGGATCGTCAGCATCTCCGGATGCGCGGTGCCGGGCAGGTTGCCGAACACCACATCGGTGGCGGCAATGGTCGGGGTGAACCACGACACCACCGACAACTGGCCACGAATGGCGAAATCCCGCCCGGTATCGGCGCGGATCGCCGCCTCGATGCGCGGCTTGTAGGTGTTGAGGTCGAAATTCCACAACGCGAGGGCAAGGCCGAGCAACGCCAGCACGCCGAGAATTCCCAGCGTGGAGATCACCCTGGCCAGCAGATTCGGCCGCCGCCGCGGCATGCGCGGCGCTTCGGGCAGCGGGAAGAAGGATTTCGGCTGGCTGGCGGGCATGCTCAGGTCCTGGCGGGGCCGGGTGCGGCGCGCCAGTCTAGCCCGGACCGCGGGCGGACGTAACCGGCGGCGCGGGAAAACTCAGAACACGGTTGCGCCGCGCCCGCCGGACCTTAATTAGCGCATGGCCTTATCAGCGCATCGCCTCAGCGGCGCGCCTTGCGGGCGGCATAGCGGGCGTCGCGGGCGGCCTTCTGCTGCGCCGCCAATTCCACCGCGGCGGCCTTGGCACGCAGCGCCTCGGCGGCTTCCTCGGCCTTGCGGGCCTCGACTTCGGCCTTGCGGGCGACCTCCTCGGCGGCCTTGCGGGCCAGTTCGGCGTCGCGCGCCACCTTGCGTTCGGCGGCGCGAACATCGCGGGCGGCGGCAATCTTCAGCCGCTCCTCGCGCTGGGCCACCATCGCCGGATCGTCCGGGGCAGGTTGGGCACGGAACTTCTCGAGCATCGTCTTTCGCGCGTTGGCAGCCGCATCGCGCCGGTCGTTGAAGTTCGCGCCCTTGTAGCCGCTCATTATGTCGTTCTCCTTGGAAGTGGTGTGTCACCCACAGATAGTGTGCGCAGCAGCGCCGCACACCCCTGCGGGCAGGATGTGTGCGTTACCTAGCATTATTCGCGCCGCTGCATCTGCCCGCCGCCGCGCGGCAGACGCGCGCCACGCGGGGGCCGGATGCAATTGGCTGGCGGTGTATCGGGAGGTTCGGGCGGAGCCGCCGCACCAAACCACCAGATACACGGCATTGGCAGGTAACAGAGGCAAGTATCAGACTCAGGCCCTAAAGCAGGAAGCTGGTCTTTCCGGCGGCCGGATCGGGGAACACCAGTTCCACCTGCTTGGCGCCATAGGCAAAGGCGATCTCGTATTTCAGCGTGTCGTTGGTCCAGTGCCGCCGCGGCGAGCCTTGCTTGGTGATTCCCCGGCCGCTGCTGAACTCGATCCCGTCGCCCACCTGATAGACAGTAATGAAGAGCTTCCGGTCAGCCTCGGCAATCGCGATGGCATCGCACAGGAATTTTTGACGTGTCTCGGACATGTTCCGACTCCTCTTCCCCAGCCGGGTGCCAGACTAACACTCCACGCGGCGCGCGGTTTGCGGATGCTGCGTAAGAGCCATGCAGAATTGTTGCGTCGCCGCCTGCGCAGAATAGCACACTTCTTCTAATTCGAGCTAATCTCGGCAATCTTGTAACCTTGTGCAAACAACAGCGCGCGCAGATCGGCATGATTGACCCGCGCCGGCACCTCGGCGGCGACGATCGGCTTGGCGCGGAACGCCACCCCCAGCCCGGCCTCGCGCAGCATCGCCAGGTCGTTGGCGCCGTCGCCCACCGCCAGCGTCGCGGTCATCTGCAGGCCGCGCGCCGCCGCCAGTTCGCGCAGTGCCGCCAGCTTGGCCTCGCGGTCCAGGATCGGCTCGCCGAGCCCGCCGGTCAGCGCCGCGCCATCGTCCAGCAACTGGTTGGCGCGATGCACGTCGAACCCCACCAGGGCGGCCACCCGGCCGGTGAACCAGGTGAAACCGCCGGAAACCAGCGCCGTGGTGGCGTTGTGCTTGCGCATGGTGGCGACCAGTTCGCGGGCACCGGGCGTCAGCCTGGTCTGCTTCCAGGTCTGCTCCAGCGCGTCCAGCGCCAGGCCCTTCAGCATCGCCACCCGGCGGCGCAGCGCCTCGGCGAAATCGATCTCGCCATTCATGCTCTGCCGGGTGATCGCCTCGATCTCCGGCTTCAGTCCGGCATAGGCGGCCATCTCGTCCAGCGTCTCGGTGGTAACGATGGTGCTGTCCATGTCGGCCACCAGCAGCCCCTTGCGGCGGCCGCGCGCCCTGGTGGTGATGGCATCGATCGGCAACCCCTCCAGCGCCGCCTCCACCACCGCCGCATCGGGCACGGCACGGCACGGGATGTCGGCAGCCTCACGCGGCGACAATATCACCGGCGGCGCACCACCGACCGCCTCGCGCACCCGGGCGATCACGGCATCGGAGAGAGTGGTGGCGGTGCGGTCGGCGACCAGGGTAAGGACATGGCTCATGCGGGCCGTATGCGATCAGCGAAGGAAGGAAGCAAGGTGTTCTTTTTTATAAAAAAGAACCAAAAAATTTCATCCCCTGGAGTCTCCGACCGATGACCGGGACTCCAGGGGATAGAGTTTTTTTGCTTCTTTGTTTTCAAACAAAGAAGACCTTGCCTTGAATCCTTCCGCCCTGCTGCTCGCCGGCCCCACCGCCAGCGGCAAGTCCGCCCTGGCCATCGCCCTGGCCCAACGCCTGAACGGCGTGGTGATCAACGCCGACGCGATGCAGGTCTATGCTGAGTTGCGCATCGTCACCGCCCGCCCGACCGCCGCGGACGAGGCCCAGGCGCCGCACGCACTGTATGGTGTGCGCCCCGCCGCCCAGCCCGGCAGCGCCGCCTGGTGGCGCGACGCGGCGCTGCAGGCGATGCAGGCGGCGCATGCGGCCGGCAAGCTGCCGATCCTGTGCGGCGGCACCGGCCTGTATTTCTCCGCCCTCACCGAGGGCCTGTCCGAGATTCCCGACCCCGGCGAGGCGGCGCGGGCCGAGGCGCGCTGGCTGCTGGCCGAGCAGGGGCCGCTGGCGCTGCATGCAGCACTCGCCAAGGTCGACCAGGCCACCGCGGCAAGGCTGCGCCCAAGCGACAGCCAGCGGGTGACCCGCGCCTGGGAGGTGTGGCGCGGCACCGGGCGCGGGTTGGCCGCCTGGCAGGCCGAGCGCCCGCCGCCGCCGCCCTGGCGCTTCACCGCGCTGCTGCTGGACCCGCCGCGCGAGGCGCTGCGCGCCGCCATCGCCGGCCGGTTCCAGGCCATGCTCGACCACGGCGCGCTGGCCGAAGTGGCCGCCCTGCTGGCGCTGGGGCTGGATAAGGCGCTGCCGGCGATGCGCGCGCTCGGCGTGCCGGAACTGGCGGCGCATCTCCGCGGAGAACTCGATCTGGCCGAGGCGGTGCGGCGCGCCACCCTGGCCAGCGGCCAGTACACCAAGCGCCAGGCCACCTGGTTCCGCCACCGAAGGCTGGCCGAGCCCGCGCGCACGCATATGATCCATGCGCGGATCGCGGGTCTGACGCAATTTTCGGAAAGCGAATGGGCGAATTTATTGGCGTTTATTCAGGCGCCGGGTTGACGCGGTGCAGCGTACCGCCGTAGGGATGCCGCTATCATGAACCAGACAACCGCACCCACCCTGGATACTCCCACCACCACGCAGGACCAGCCCGGCGCCGAGGTTGTACTGCGCGCGCTGAAGGACCAGGGGGTCGAGGTTATCTTCGGCTATCCGGGCGGCGCGGTACTGCCGATCTACGATGCCATCTTCAACCAGAACGCCATCCGCCATGTGCTGGTGCGCCACGAGCAGGCCGCGGTGCATGCCGCCGAGGGCTATGCCCGCTCCACCGGCAAGGTGGGCGTGGTGCTGGTCACCTCCGGTCCCGGTGCCACCAATGCGGTGACCGGCCTGCTCGACGCGCTGCTGGACAGCATTCCGCTGGTCTGCCTCACCGGCCAGGTGGCCACCCACCTGATCGGCAACGACGCCTTCCAGGAGGCCGACACCACCGGCATCACCCGCCCGGCGACCAAGCATAACTACCTGGTCAAGCGCTCCGAGGACCTCGCCCGGGTGGTGCACGACGCCTTCTACGTGGCGCGCAGCGGCCGGCCCGGCCCGGTGGTGATCGACCTGCCGAAGGACATTCTGATCGGCAAGGCGCCGTATGTGGGGCCGTCCACCGGGCCGCATCGCTCCTATCGCCCGCAGACCATGCCGGACGCCTTGCAGGTGGCCAAGGCGATCACGCTGCTGAAATCCGCCAAACGCCCGGTGATCTATTTCGGCGGCGGGGTGATCAATGCCGGGCCGCAGGCCGCCGTCGCGCTGACCGAATTCGTCCGCAAGACCGGCATTCCCTGCACCAGCACGCTGATGGGCCTCGGCGCCTATCCTGGCCAGGACCCGCAATTCCTCGGCATGCTCGGCATGCACGGCACCTGCGAGGCCAACCTCGCCATGCATGGCTGCGACGTGATGCTGGCGGTCGGCGCCAGGTTCGATGACCGGGTGACCGGGCGGCTGAACGCCTTCAGCCCGGACAGCCGCAAAATCCATGTCGATATCGACCCGTCCTCGATCAACAAGAACGTGCCGGTGGAAGTCCCCATCGTCGCTGATGCCGGCAATGCGCTGCACGCCCTGCTCGCCGCCTGGCAGGCCGATGCCACGGTGCAGGACCGGCCGGCGCTCACCGAATGGTGGAAGCAGATCGACACCTGGCGCGAGATCGCCTGCCTCAGCTTCACCCAGGATATGAAGAAGGGCGCCATCATCCGGCCGCAGCACGCCATCCAGCGGCTGTACGACATCACCCGGGAGAGCGGGCGGGAAACCTTCATCACCACCGAGGTCGGCCAGCACCAGATGTGGGCGGCGCAGTATTTCCACTTCGACCGCCCGAATCACTGGATGACCTCCGGCGGCCTCGGCACCATGGGCTACGGCCTGCCGGCGGCGATGGGGGTGCAGGTGGCGCATCCCGAGGCGCTGGTGATCGACATCGCCGGCGAGGCCAGCATCATGATGAACATCCAGGAGATGGCGACGCTGGCGCAGTACCGCCTGCCGGTGAAGGTGTTCATCCTAAACAACCAGTACATGGGCATGATCCGCCAGTGGCAGGAACTGATGCACGGCTCCCGCTACTCGGAGAGCTACAGTGAGTCGCTGCCCGACTTCACCAAGCTCGCCGATGCGTTCGGCGCCAGGGGTCTGCGCGCCACCAGCGTCGACCAGCTGGACGATGTGATCCGCGAGATGCTGGCCACCCCCGGCGCGGTGATCGCCGATATCGCGGTGGATCAGAACGAAAACTGCTTCCCGATGATTCCGTCCGGGGCGGCGCATAACGAGATGCTGCTGGGCGCCGAGCATGGCGGTGCGCTGCACGGCACCGGCGGGCCGCGGGTGACGGATGAGGGGCTGGGGCTGGTATAGCGCCGCGCCGCCCCCCCTGCCCTGCCCTTTTGCCCCCTCCCCTGCCCCAGCGAGTTGCCCGATGCCCACGTCCATCGATACCACCCAGCGTTCCGCCACGATCTCCGTGCTGGTGGACAACGAGGCCGGCGTGCTGGCCCGGGTGATCGGCCTGTTCTCCGGCCGCGGCTATAACATCGAAAGCCTGACCGTGGCGCCGGTGGCCGATGGCGGCAATCTGAGCCGGATCAACATCGTCACCTCCGGCACCCAGATGATCATCGAGCAGATCAAGGCGCAACTCGACCGGCTGGTGCCGGTGCACCGCGTCGCCGATCTCACGCTGGACGGCCCGCACCTCGCCCGCGAAATGGCGCTGATCAAGGTCGCCGGCACCGGCAACGCCCGCGCCGAGGCGCTGCGGCTGGCCGACGCGTTCCGCGCCCGGGTGGTGGATGCCACCACCGAGAGCTTCGTGTTCGAGATGACCGGCAACACCGAGAAGCTGGACGCGTTCGTGGAACTGATGCGCCCGCTGGGGCTGGCCGAAGTGTCGCGCACCGGGGTGGCGGCATTGGCGCGGGGGACGCGGATTATCTGAAGGGAAGCGTCTTCTTTTTGTGAACAAAAAGGAAGCTTTTTCATCCGCCTTGCAACAACGGAGTGTTGGAGACTCCGAAATCTCCACCCCCCTGCTGTTGCAAGGCGGATAGAAAAAGTTTTTTGATTCTTTTTTCCAAAAAAGAACTGCTTCCTTATTTGTCTTAGTGGAATAACCAGGGAGACCATCGATGCGCGTTTACTACGACCGCGATGCGGACGTGAACCTGATCAAGGCCAAGAAGGTCGCGATCGTCGGCTATGGCAGCCAGGGCCATGCCCATGCCAACAACCTGAAGGACAGCGGCTGCAAGGAGTTGGTGGTGGCGCTGCGCCCCGGTTCCACCGGCGTCGCCAAGGCCGAGGCCGCCGGGTTGAAGGTGATGGAGCCGGCCGCCGCCGCCAAATGGGCCGATGTGGTGATGGTGCTGACTCCCGATGAGGGCCAGGGCGACCTGTATCGCGACAGCCTGCACGCCAACATGCGCCCCGGCACCGCGATGGCCTTCGCGCATGGCTTGAATGTGCATTTCAAGCTGTTGGAAGCGCGCGCCGATATCGACGTGTTCATGATCGCGCCGAAGGGCCCAGGCCATACCGTGCGCAGCGAATACCAGCGCGGCGGCGGCGTACCCTGCCTGGTGGCGGTGGACCAGAACCCCAGCGGCAATGCGCTGGAAGTGGCGCTGTCGTATGCCAGCGCGATCGGCGGTGGGCGGGCCGGGATCATCGAGACGACGTTCCAGGAAGAATGCGAGACCGACCTGTTCGGCGAGCAGGTGGTGCTGTGCGGCGGCCTGGTGGAGCTGATCCGCAGCGGCTGGGAAACCCTGGTGGAAGCCGGCTATGCCCCTGAAATGGCTTACTTCGAGTGCCTGCACGAGGTGAAGCTGATCGTCGACCTGATCTATGAGGGC
>JBEPTZ010000100.1:0-16343 GCA_041691815.1 Rhodospirillales bacterium
ATACTAAAAGACCCCTCATTGCCTGCAGTAGTAGAAATCTTTGTTCCTTTTTGATGGACTGTAGCAAGTGGTACAGGATTTCCCTGGTCGTCTGTTACCTTTCCTGTAACAGTTCTTGTTTGAGAAAAAGAAGCGAAAGGCAACGACAGGAAAGTTATTGCCAAAACAATAATGAAACTGGTTCTCATGAGATTTTTGTTTTTGGTGGAAGAATCAATCAGAATATTTTTTGAAATTACCAGTTAATAATTAATTAACAATAATTTAATGAAACTATTTTGAAATGTGGTCAAAAAAAAGTTGTATTATCAATATGTTTAAAATATTTTTTTCCCCGACTGCACCCGGGGTGGGGGTGGAGACTCCGGAGTCTCCACCTCACCGCTGTTGCAAGGCAGATGAAAAAGCTTCTTTTTGTTCACAAAAAGAAGACCTTGGAGGACCGCCATGACCACCCACCGCGCCGACTACCGCCCGCCCGCCTTCCTGGTCGACACCGTCGACCTGCGCTTCGAACTAACCCCGAAGGCAACCCTGACGCGCTCCCGGCTGGCGCTACGCCGCAACACCCCAGGCCCGCTGCGGCTGGACGGCGAGGCGCTGCAACTGCTGGAGCTGACCCTCGACGGCGCGGCCCTGAGTACCAACCGCTACACGCTCCACCAGGACGGCTCGCTGGAAATCGCCGATCTGCCCGACGCCTGCGTGCTGGAACTGCTGGTCCGCACCTCCCCGGAGGCAAACTCCGAGCTATCCGGCCTCTACCTGTCCGGCGGCAACTACTTCACCCAGTGCGAGGCCGAGGGCTTCCGCCGCATCACCTATTTCCCCGACCGGCCGGATGTGATGGCGCGCTACACCACCGAGATCATCGCCGACCAGGCCTGCCCGGTGCTGCTCTCCAACGGCAACCCCGGCGAAACCGGCCTGCTCCCGGACGGCCGCCATTTCGCCCGCTGGACCGACCCGCACCCCAAGCCCAGCTACCTGTTCGCCCTGGTCGCCGGCGACCTGATCGCCGTGCGCGACGCCTTCACCACCCGCTCCGGCCGCCATGTCGCCCTGGCAATCTGGGTGCGCCGCGGCGACGAGGACAAATGCGACCACGCCATGGCCTCGCTGAAAGCCTCGATGAAATGGGACGAAGACAAATACGGCCTGGAATACGACCTCGACGTCTTCAACATCGCCGCCGTCTCCGACTTCAACATGGGCGCCATGGAAAACAAGGGCCTCAACGTCTTCAACACCAAATACGTCCTGGCCCGCCCGGACACCGCCACCGACGCCGACTACGAAGGCATCGAATCGGTCATCGCCCACGAATACTTCCACAACTGGACCGGCGACCGCGTCACCTGCCGCGACTGGTTCCAGCTCTCCCTCAAAGAGGGCCTGACGGTGTTCCGCGACCAGCAGTTCAGCGCCGACATGGGCAGCCCGGCGACGAAGCGCCTGTCCGACGTGGTGCGCCTGCGCGCCGCGCAGTTCTCCGAGGATGCCGGCCCGCTGGCCCACCCGGTGCGCCCGGACGCCTACATCGCGATCGACAATTTCTACACCGCGACCATCTACCAGAAGGGCGCCGAGGTGGTGCGCATGCTCCACGATGCCGCCAATCAAGGCCCGGCCGGCGACCAGGGCTTCCGCCGCGGCATGGACACCTACATCGCCCGCCACGACAACCAGGCGGTGACCATCGAGGATTTCGTCGCCGCCATCGAGGCCGGCAGCGGCGTCGATCTGTCAGCCTTCCGCGCCTGGTATGGCCAGGCCGGCACCCCGGAGCTGACGGTCTCCGAGGCGTTCGACGCCGCCACCGGCCGCTACACCCTGACCTTGCGCCAGGCGACCCCGTCGACCCCAGGCCAGCCGGAAAAACACCCGCTGCCGATCCCGGTGCAGATGGCGCTGCTCGGCCCGGACGGCGCCGAACTGGCCGCCCGCCGGCTGCTGCTCACCGAGCCGTCGCAGGATTTCGTCTTCGACGGGCTGCCGGCCCACCCGGTGCCCTCCCTGCTGCGCGGCTTCTCGGCCCCGGTGAAGCTGGCCGGCCTGAGTTCGGCGCAACTGCGCTTTCTCGCCGCCCACGACAGCGACCCGTTCGTGCGCTGGGATTCCGGCCAGACCTACGCCGCCGAGGCGATGCTGGCGCAGGTGGCCGCCCCCCCCGACTCCAGGCTGGCCGCCCCGGATGCCGGCGTGGTGGAGGCGTTTGCCGCCACCTTGGCCAGGGCGGGCGCCGGCGCGGCAGCCGATGCCGACCGCCAGTTCGCCGCCCAGGCATTGCTGCTGCCCCTGGAAGGGCTGCTGGGCGACCAGATGGCGGTGGTCGATGCCGAGGGAATCCACGCCGTGCGCCAGGGCTGGCGGGCGGCGCTGGGCCGGCATTTCGACGCACCGTTGCGCGCGACCTATGCGGCCCTGGCCGATACCGGGCCGTATCAGAAGGACGGTGCGGCGATCGGCCGGCGCGCACTGCGCAACATGTGCCTCGCCTATCTGGCGGTCGCCGGCGACGTGACGCTGGCGGCGGCACAATATGCCGAGGCCGGCAACATGACCGACCGTCTGGCCGCCCTGCGCGCGCTGGCCGCCGGCGACAGCCCCGAGCGGACGGCCGCCCTGGCCGATTTCCACGCCACCTGGCGCGCCGACGCGCTGGTGCTCGACCAGTGGTTCGCCCTCCAGGCGGCAGCCCCGCGCCCGACCGCGCTGGCCGAAGTGCGCGCGCTGGCCCGGCATGCCGATTTCGACATTCGCAACCCGAACCGCGCGCGCGCACTGTTCGGCGCGTTCTCAGGGGCGAACCTGGCGGCGTTCCATGCCGCCTCGGGCGACGGCTACCGCCTGCTGGCCGACGCGGTGATCGAGATCGACGCCTTCAACGGCCAGACCGCGGCGCGGATGGTCGGGCCGCTGTGCCAGTGGCGCCGGCAGCCGGCGGGGCGGGCGGGGTTGATGCGGGCGGAGTTGGAGCGGGTGCTGGCGGCGCCGGGCTGCTCGCGGTTGGTTGGGGAGAAGGGGCGGTTGGCGTTGGGGTGAGGGGGGGCGAAGCGGCTGCGGTCGGGGATGGAGGACCTCGTACCTCGAAGAAGAGGAAGCGACGGAGTTTCGCTTGATCGCGTGGAGCGTTTGATGGGATGGAATCGGCGCTTGGCGGTGCATGACTTGACTAAGGTCTACCCCTTGTTACTCAGATCAGTGATTGCCCCGAACACGGCGAACCCGGACGACCGATGTGCCGACCAAAGACTAGGGCGACTCCACCGGCCACTGCTATGATGTCGTGGAAGGGTGGAGCGGATGAGCTTGGAACACGAGTATGCTCTGATCGGCGGTTACAACAGGGCGAGCATCGGACGTTGGATAGCACGCATCGCAGCCGCAGTATCCGCAGTGGCAGTGTTTTTATTACTGACGGCAGTCGACTTAGCTTGAAGTCTACATACTAACGTTAATATACCTCCATCAATTTTGTCGTTAGTTGGTGCGGGATTAGTTTATACTGCTCTCTATTGGATATTCGACCGGCACGTCTGGAAATTTGGCCCGCTTGGACGGGCATTAAAGGTGGCGAATATTTCAGGTAAGTGGTGTTGTAACGGGGTCAGTATGGACCGAGTGCCGCCAGTTTCGTGGGCCGGAGCAATTACTATAGTTCAATCTTGGGATAAACTTCGGGTCCATCTGGAGACGGGGCAGTCTCGGTCGGACAGTATCTCCGCAGCGTTGCTTTACGACGCCGCCGTGGGTTACCGGTTAATGTATCATTATCGGAATGAGCCCCGAGTCGGCGAATTTGCCCTCGTTGCGCACTACGGCTTCGCCGAGTTAATTTTCCCAATCGAAGGGACGACCGCTACTGGCGAGTACTTCAATGGTCGGGGCCGAAATACCTACGGAACCATACAACTTAAGAAAGAGTCGCTCTGATGGCACGCAGTATCAACGACCGGTTGGCCCGGTTGAGTAGACGGCGAAAGGGTGTTGATCGACTGAATCGGATCGACACCGCGACTAGAGACGATATGCTGCAGAAAAGCATGCTCGCGGAGTCGTGGGAGAAACGCGCCAGCACGCAACCGCATACCCGTTATGCGCTCGGCGCCATGCAAGCGGTGGGAGATACCTTTACACGCGTGTCGATCGACACCGCGAGTCGGGTCGCGAAACAACTGGCCGAAAATCTGTCAATAGTTGTGTCATTCAAGCTGCAAGGATCAGTTCCTCTTGATGTCCATGTTCGTGGCGTCAGCGACGTTGATCTCCTAACGCTGGATGAACGGATGCTGACTTACAGTTTGTCGGGAAACGCAGCCAACAACTACGCGCCAACGGCGTTGACATCACTCGACGCGCTGCTCGAGTTACGGCGCGACGCGGAGAACGTACTTAAAGCAGCCTATCCCAGCGTTACAGTAGACTGTTCAGGCGGAAAATGTATCGCTCTCTCGGGTGGATCACTTGCCCGGCCGGTTGATGTCGTTCCGGCGCATTGGCACGATAATAATACGTACCAATCATCGCGTGTAGAGCACGATCGTGGAGTTACGATTCTGAACAAAAAAGTGCCGACCACCATTCAAAACTTGCCTTTTCTGCACATCAAACGCGTCCACGAACGCGACCGAGTACTGCTTGGCGGCTTGAAAAAGGCAATTCGGCTCACAAAAAACGTAAGGAATGACGCCGAAAACGAAGAGACTGCCTCCAAACTTCCGAGCTTCGATATTGCAGCACTGCTCTATCACGCTGACCCAGTTGCCTTAAAAAATGGCTACACTTACGAGCTATCGGTACTGTTAGAGACTCAGAGGTTACTCGACTGGTGTTGGCGCAACAAAGAATCAGCCAAAAAGTTGAGGACGCCCGATGATAGTCGATACATTCTCGACAGCGATTCGAAATTCGATGGCTTGCTTGTGGTCTCCGTGGAGATGGACGCTCTCGCCCAGGCGGTAGCGCGTGAACAGTTGGCATACTTTTCCGCTGAAGAACCGACTTGGGGGAAAATCAACGAGGCACTCCGAGCGGCCCAGATCCCAGCATAAGGGAGTCCCGCGCGCTTCGAACGGCACCTCCCGCCCCCGAATCCCCTTGCAGCGAACCCAATAGTTAGCAAAAATAACATCCGTGCAGATCACCCCACCGGCCTCCGTGCTCGGCCAACGCTATTTCCCCCATGTCGAGGACCTCTGCGCCCATCTCGCCCGCGTCGCCGCGCGCTATCGCCTGATGGCGCCGCTGCTGGTCCTGGTCTGGTTTCGCCTGCGCCGCACCCTCGCCCGGCTCGACCGTCTGGCCATCCGCTGGCAGCGCGGCCGCCACCAGCCGCAAAAACGCCCCCGCCACGCGCCCGGCCCCACGCCCGCCCTTCACCCCGCCGAGGCCTGGCGCCCCCGCCGCACCCCCCAGGGCCATGCCTGGCTGATCCGCCTGCATCAGCCCCTGGCGCAACTCGCACCCCGCATCGAGGCATTGCTCGCCGACCCCGAGATCGCCTCCCTTTGTGCCGCCGCCCCGCAGGCCGGCCGCCTGCTGCGCCCGCTCTGCCGCATGTTCGGCCTCACCCCGCCCGCCCACATCGCAGCCCCACCTCGCCCAATCCCGCCGCCCAAGCCCAGGCCACGCCGCACCCCGCCGCCGCCCTTCGCCGAGCATCCATCCTGGGTCTGGCCCTTCGTGCCGCAGCGCCTGCGCCTGCGCGTCCCCAATCTCCCGCGCCGAAAACCCGCTTCCTGAGCCACGCCGGCCCGGCGCCCTCGCACGCCACAGATCATTTCGTAATAATAATTACCCCGGGGCGGCGTCAGCCCTGACCCCCTCATCGAACCGCCGCAGAATCCGCAACATCAGCACCATCGACGGCACCGCCGAGAACATCGCCACCACATAGAACGGCGTCCACCCCAACGCCGCCGCGGCAAACCCGGAAAGCCCGCCGATGGTGTGCGAGGCCAGCGCCGCCACCGAACTCAGCAGCGCGTATTGCGTCGCGGTAAACCGCAGCGCGCACAGCGAGGAGAGGTAGGCGACGAACGCCGCGACCGCCATGCTCTGCACGAACGCCTCGGCGATCACGGTGCTGTACAGCATCGCGTAATTGCCGTGGCTCAGGGTCAGCGCCACATACATCGACATGAAGCCCATCTGCGTGAACCCGGTCGCGATCAGCGCCCGCTTCATGCCGATCCGCCGCACCACCCAGCCGCCCAGCGCGTAGCCGGCCAACGTCGCCGCCAGCGCGAACGGCCCGGTGGCCAGCGCCACGGTCGCCCGGTCGAACCCCAGATGCCGGTACAGCGGCGCCAGCATCTTCCCGGCCAGCGCCTCGTCCAGATAGAACAGCGCCACATAGCCCAGCACCGTCCAGGCGCCGGGGCGGGCGAGGAAATCCGCCAACGGCGCCACCACCGCCTCCCGCACCCGCGCCGCCAGGCTGCCGGGCTGCACCACCCCCGGCGGCCGTGGCGGCTCAGGCGCCGCCAGCGTAATCAACACACCGAGGCCCATCAGCCCAGCAATACACAACAGCGCCCCATGCCAGCCGAGATGAGTGGCCGACCAGATCACCCCGGCCCCGGAAGTAAGCATGGCGATCCGATAGCCCATCACGTACGCGGCCAGCGCCGTGCCCTGCTCGGCCGGCGTAAAGGTTTCAATCCGCCAGGCGTCAATCGCCACATCCTGCGTCGCCGACAGAAACGCGACGGCAGCGGCGGCGGCAAAAGTGGCGCCGGGCCGGGTCGCCGGGTTACCCATCGCCAGCGCCACCGCGGCGAGGCACAACAGCGGCTGCACCACCACCAGCCACCCCCGCCGCCGGCCCAGCGCGCGAAACGGCGGCGACTGGTCGAGCAGCGGCGACCAGAGAAATTTCAGCGTATAGGCGAGGCCGATATTGGCCGTCAGCCCGATCACCCCAAGCGGCACGCTGCCCTCGGCCAGCCACTGCGTCAGCGTGAACCCGGACAGCGGCAGCGGCAGGCCGGAGAGAAACCCGAACGCCGCCATGAACCACAGCCTGGTGTCCCGCCAGCCGTGCATCAAGCTTGGGTTCCACGGAACAGCGCCTCATAGGCAGCGAACATCGCGGCCTGATCGAATTCCTGCTCGGCGCGCGCGCGGTTGGCAGCCCCGAGGCGGGCGCGCAGCGCGGGATCGTCAAGCAGCGTGGCCAGCGCCTCGGCCAGCGCGGTGGGGCTGAGCCTGGTCAGCAGGGCGGCATTCTCCGGGGCGAGCATGGTGCGGATGTCGCCGACATCGGTAGCGGCGATCGGCAGGCCGGCGGCCATCCCCTCCAGCACGGTGAGCGGCATCTGCTCGGTGTCCGACGACAGCGCGACGATGTCGAAACCGGGGTAGAGCGTGTGCGGGTGCGCGATGTAGCCGGGGAAGCTGACGCGCTCGGCGAGGCCAAGTTCACCGGCCAGCGCCTCCAGCGCCGGGCGGGAGGGACCGTCGCCGGCGATCACCAGCCGGGCGGGGCGGCTGGCGGCGGCGGCGAGCTGGAAGGCGCGCAGCAGCCGGCCGAGATTCTTCTCCGGCCGCAGCGCGGTCATCGCGCCGACCACCGGGATGGCATTATGCGCCGGCGGCGCGGCGAAGGCGGCGAGGTCGACGCCGTTGGGGATGAAGCGGACGCGCGGCAGCTTCCAGATGCCGGTGGCCAGCGCGTGCAGCGAACGCGACGGCACCACCACGGTGGCCCGGCGCAGCAGCAGCCGGCGGGTCCAGACCCGGCGGGGAAGCTGGCGGTCGTGCTCGTCGGGGCCGAAGCCGTCCTCGCAATGGATGTGGCGGATGCCGGCGAGGCGGGCAGCCGGCGCCCATTCGATGCTGCCCCAGTTATGGGTGACCAGCGCGTGCGGGCGAAGCTGGCGCAGCAGGCGGGCGTAGCGGCGGACATTGCCCGCCAGGTCGCCCTTGCGCATTTCGACCTCCGGGCGGATCAGCGACAGGCCGGGGGCGAGGCGGGCGACGGCTGCGTCCTGGCCATCCATGGCGATGATGGCGTGGCGGAAGCGGTCGCCGAGATGGTTGATCACCGTGGTGAAGCGCATCTGCGCGCCGCCCATCGCGAAGGTGGGGAAGACGCTGAGCAGCAGCGGCGGGAGGGGGGCGGGCGGCAAGACCGGCTCAGGCACCCGCACCGGCGAGCATCATCGCGGCCGGCTCGGCGCGGGCGGCGGCCGGGGCCAGGAAGCCGGCGAACACCAGCAGCTGCCACAGCGCCTGGCTGTGGTCGGAGCGGCCGGATTCATGCGCCGCGATCATCGCCTCCAGCGCCGCCGGCTGGAACAGACCGCTGTCCAGCATCGTGGGCGCGAGGATGGCGGCGCGGACGCGGGCGGCGCCGACGCGCAGCACCGGGGCCAGGGTGTCGGCGAAGCCCTGCTTGGGGCGGTAGAGGATTTCGCGCGGCAGCAGCGGCTCCATCGCACGCTTGAAGATGTATTTGCCCTCCTGGCCGCGCAGTTTCAGGTCGGCGGGCAGGCCGAGGCCCCAGTCGACCATGCCAGGATCGAGCAGCGGCGCGCGGACTTCCAGCGAGTGGGCCATCGAGGCGCGGTCGACCTTGGTGAGGATGTCGCCGACCAGATAGGTGTTGATGTCGGTGAACTGCGCCTGCACCAGCGGGTCGTCGGTGTTGGCGGCCTCCATCTGGGCGGCGATGGCCGCACCTGGGTCGTAGCCCTCAAGCCGGGCGGCAAGGGCGGGGGAGAACAGCGCCCGGCGCTGGGCGTGGTGCAGCTTGGTGACCATGCGGTAATAGCCGAGCGCGCTGTCCAGGCTGAGTTCGGTCAGGGTGTATTTGGCGCGCAGCCAGCGCGGTGCACGGTCGAGCTTCGGGTAGATGCGAGCGAGGCCACCGAGCGCGTGGCGGCGGATTCCGGCGGGCAGCCAGGCGCGGACGCCTTCGGTCATGCGGTGCCACTGGTAGCGGCGGTAGCCGGCGAACACCTCATCGCCGCCATCGCCCGAGATCGCCACCTTGGCGTGGCGGGCGGCCAGCGCACAGACCGCGAAGGTGGGCACCGAGGAATGGTCGCCGAACGGCTCGCCGTAGATGCGCGCCTGGTCGGCGGCGGCGGTGAGATAGTCGAGCGTCGCGGTGTCGCTGTGCTGGGCGGTGGCGTAGCGGGTGGCGACCTGCTCGGCGAAGCGGGTCTCGTCCGACGGGCCGCCGAAGCCGATGGTGAAGGTGTCGAGCGGGGTGGTGCGGTGGCGGGTGGCCAGCGCGACCACCGCCGAGGAATCGACGCCGCCGGACAGGAAGGCGCCGAGCGGCACGTCGGAGAGCAGCCGGTCGGCGACCGAGGCGGACAGCCTGCTGGTGAGTTCGCTGGCGGCCTCGGCCTCGCCGATCGGGTGCAGCGCGGTTTGCGCCGTCCAGTAGCGGCGTGGGGCGGCGGGGCGTTCGCCGCGCTTCAGTTGCAGGTAGTGCGCGGCCGGTAGCTTGCGGATGGCGGTATAGATGGTCGCCGGGTCAGGCACGTAGCCGAAGGTGAAGTAGTCATCGACCGCCCGCTCGTCGAGCTTTCTCGACAGGCCGGGGATGTTGGCGAGGGCGGCGAGTTCGGAGGCGAACACCAGGCTGCCATCCTCGGTGTAGGCGTAGTGCAGCGGCTTCTTGCCGACCCGGTCGCGGGCGAGGAACAGGGTCTCGCGGTTGCGGTCCCACACGGCGAGGGCGAACATGCCGTTGAGGTGTTGCAGGCAGTCGGCGCCCCATTGCTCCCAGGCGTGGACGATCACCTCGGTGTCGCAGCGGGTGCGGAAGACGTGGCCGGCGGCCTGGAGTTGGGTGAACAGCGCCTTGTAGTTGTAGATGATGCCGTTGAACACGATGACCACCGAGCGGTCTTCGTTGTACATCGGCTGTTCGCCGCCGGTGGGGTCGATGATCGCCAGCCGGCGGTGGCCGAAGCCGACGCCCGGCTCGATGTGGAAGCCGTCACCGTCCGGGCCGCGATGGGCGAGGGCCGCGGTCATGTGCCGCAGCAGGGCGGCGTCGACCGGTCGCCGATCCGCCTGATGAAATATGCCCGTCAGCCCGCACATGGCTCTCTCCCGGCTTGGAGTGCGTGCATAGCGCATTCGCGGGGGGGCGGGAAAGCGAAGCTGCGTGATGTCAGCCGGGTTGGCGCCAGCCACAGGCGGCCAGGGCGTGGCGCATGTGCTCCGGCGGCTCGGCCTGGGCGGAAAGCGGCGGGTCGAGCGGCAGGGCGATGGCGCGGGCCAGCAGGTGCAGCGGGCCGGCTCCGTCGCCGTAGATCGGGTCACCGAGCAGCGGGCAGCCGAGGCTTGCGGCGTGGACGCGGACCTGGTGGGTGCGGCCGGTGCGCGGGCGCAGCTCCAGCCAGCTGATGCCCGGGCCGCGGCCCAGCACCCGCCATTCGGTGACTGCGGGCTGGCCGGTGGCGGCGATCAGCATGCGCCAGCCGGCTTTGGTGCTGTGCTTCAGCAGCGGGGCATCGACGGTGCCGGACTCGGCCTGCGGCGCGCCGTTGACCACCGCCCAGTAGGTTTTCTGCGCCAGTCCACCGGCGAAGGCGGCCTGGGCGGCGTGCAATGCCGCGCGGCGCAGGGCGATGACCAGGCAGCCGGCGGTGTCGGCGTCCAGGCGATGCGCCAGCCAGGGGCCGTCCTTGCGGCGGGAGAGGGCGGGGAAACTGTCTTCGACGCTGGGGCCGCCGCGTGGGCCGGCGTGCACCGGCAAGCCGGCGGGCTTGTCCAGCACGACGAAACGGGCGTCGCGGAAGAGGATCGGGAGGTCCATGCGCGGTACAGGTTGACAGGCCGGCCGGCGCAGCGGAAGTCGCGGGGATGAAACCAGACACCATCTGCGGCATCAAACCGGTCGCGGCGCTGTTTCTCCGGCGCGCCGGAGAGGTGCAGCGGCTGTTCTACCTGCCGGCGATGCGCGAGGCGGTGGGGCCATTCTGCGGCGAACTGGCCAAGGCGCGGCGGCCGTACCGGATGGTGGACAGCGACGAACTGGAGAAGATCGCCGGCACAGCGCACCATGGCGGGGTGGTGGCGGTGGCGCGGGCGCGGGTGCCGGTGATCCTGGATGCGGCCCAGCCGCCACGCGACAAGTTGCTGCTGGTGCTGGACGGCATCGGCAACCCGCATGTGCTCGGCGCAATCGCCCGCGCGGCGGCGTTTTTCGGGGTGAAATCGCTGCTGATCGGCGAGGGGCTCGGGCACGCCATGCCGTCCGACGCCGCCCACCGCAGCAGCGAGGGCGGGCTGGAATATCTGGACCTCTACCGCACCCGCGACCTGCCGCGCGCACTGTCGCTGATGGAGCCGCATTACCGCACCGTGGCAGTGACCCACAGCCGCGACGCGATGGAGCTGGCCGACCTGCCACGCGACCGGCCAGTGGCGCTGGTGCTGGGCAACGAGGAACACGGAGTGTCGGAGCCGGTGCTGGCAGCATGCCGGCGGCAGGTGCGGGTTTCCGGCAATGGCCGGGTGCAGAGCCTCAATCTGGCGCAGGAGGCGGCGATCGCGGTGCAGGCACTGCTGAAGTAAGGTCTTCTTTTTGTGAACAAGAAGAAGCAAAAAATCTTTTCATCCATTGGAGTGTAGGGAGTCTCCGCTCCCTTAATGGGTGAAGTTTTTTGCGCGCTTTTTTTCAAAAAAGCGCTGCTTCCTTACGCTGCCCGTAGCGTTGCGTTGAGCAGCTTGCTCGGTAACGGGTGGCCGACGATGTGTTCGGCGAAGCGGGCGGCTTCGACCAGTTTTTCCAGGTCGATGCCGGTTTCGATGCCGAGTTGGCGGCAGAGGAATACCACTTCCTCGGTGCAGACGTTGCCGGCGGCGCCTTTGTGGCCGGCGAACGGGCAGCCGCCGAGGCCGCCGATGGCGGTGTCGAACAGGTCGACGCCTTCCAGCAGGGCGGCGTAGACGTTGGCGATGGCGAGGCCGCGGGTGTCGTGCAGGTGCAAGGCGATCCGCAGATCGGGCCAGCGGGCGCGGACGCTGGCGAGCAGGCGGCGGACCAGCTCGGGGTCGGCCCAGCCCATGGTGTCGGCCAGGTTGAGGGTGGCGAGGCGGTGGCCCTGCTCGGCGGCGATGTCGTGCAACTGCTGGACGAATTGCAGCACGCGGGGGACGGCAATCGGGCCTTCGAAGTTGCAGCCGAAGGCGGCCATGCTGGCGCCGTAGTCGACCGCGATGCCGTTCGCGTTGCAGAGGGCGGCGATCTTGCGCTGCATCTGGAAGTCCTCGGCCAGAGTGCGGCGCTGGTTGCGCAGGGCGAAGGTCTCGGACATCGCCAGGGTGATCTTGCCGCGGATGTCGAGCACGCCGGCGGCGATGGCACGCTTCAGGCCGGCGTCGTTGAGGTAGATGCCGTTATAGGCGACGCCGGAGCGGCGGGTGAGGCCGGCGCAGATCGCCTCGGCATCGGCCATCTGCGGCACCTGCTTCGGGCTGACGAAGGAGACGATCTGCAAGGTGGTGAGGCCGGTGGCGGCGAGCATGTCGATCAGGCGGATCTTGTCGGCGGTGGAAATCCTGTCCGGCTGGCCGATGCCCTCGAACTGGAAGCCCTCGCGGGGGCCGACTTCGACTAGGGTGATTTTGCTGGGCAGCGGCATTGCAGGTCTCCGAAGGAATGAAGGTCTTCTTTTTGTGAACAAAAAGAAGCAAAAAAACTTTTTATCCGTCTTGGAGACTCCGGAGTCTCCACCCCTCCGCTGTTGCAACGCGGATGAGTTTTTTGGTTCTTTTTTTCAAAAAAGAACCCTTCGCTTCAATACCCCATAGCCGCCCCGGCCGGGCGGCGGCTGTCGTTGGCGCCGTAGAACAGGCCGGGCAGCATTTTGCCGGAGAGGGCGGCGTCGTTGCCGGAGGAGGCGGCGGATTTGGCCAGCGGTTTGGGTGGGCCGATGGCGATCAGTTCGGCGGCGCCCCAGGGGGTTTGTTCGGCGATTGTGTAGCCCATGGTGCGCAGCAGAGCCTCGGTGTCGGGGGAGAGGCCGCGTTGTTCGACGTAGACGCGGTCTGGCAGCCATTGGTGGTGGATGCGCGGGGCGTCGACGGCTTCCTGGGGTGCCATGCCGTGGTCGATGAGGTTCAGGATCACTTGCAGGGTGATGGTGATGATGCGCGAGCCGCCGGGGGAGCCGAGGACGAGGAACAGGTGGCCGTCGCGGGTGACGATGCTGGGGGCCATCGAGGAGAGCGGGCGTTTGCCGGGGGCGATGGCGTTGGCTTTGCCTTGCACCAGGCCGAACAGGTTGGGGACGCCGGGTTTGACGGTGAAGTCGTCCATTTCGTCGTTGAGGAAGAAGCCGGTGTCGCCGGCCATGACGCGGGCGCCGAAGAAGCCGTTGATGGTGAAGGTGGTGGAGACGGCGTTGCCGTGGCTGTCGGCGACGGAATACTGGGTGGTTTCGGTTTTTTCGTGCGGGGCCGTGCCGGGGCGGAGGTCTTTGGAGACGCCGGCGCGGTCGGGCGGGATCGTGGCGCGGATGGCGGCGGCGTAGGCGGGGGAGAGCAGGCGGGCGAGCGGGTTTTGCACGAAGGCGGGGTCGCCGAGGTAGGTGTTGCGGTCGAGATAGGCGTGGCGCATCGCCTCGACCATGACGTGCACGCTGGCGGCCGAACCGTAACCCATGGCGTGCAGGTCGTAGCCGGACAGGATGTTGAGGATTTCGCATAGCGTGGTGCCGCCGGAGGAGGGCGGCGGGGCGGAGATTACCTGGAAGCCGCGATAGGCGCAGGTCACCGGGGCGGATTCGGTGATGTGGTAGGCGGCGAAATCGGCTGCCGTGAGGATGCCGCCGCCGGCGGTGGAGGCGGCTTGCACGGCGGCCGGGATGCGGCCCTGGTAGAAGGCGGGCGGGCCGTGTTCGGCGATGTCGGAGAGGGTTTGGGCGAGGCCGGGTTGCGCCAGGGTTTCGCCGGGCTGGTAGGGGGTGCCGTCGTTGTGCAGGAAGATTTCGGCGACGTTGGGCTGGGTGCGGAAGGCGGCGGTGCGCAGGTGCAGGATGTCGGTGTCGGCGCGGGTCAGCAGGAAGCCGTCGCGGGCGAGGCGGATGGCCGGGGCGATGACCTGGGCGCGGGGCATGGTACCGTATTTGGCCAACGCGGCGTCGAGGCCCATGACGGTGCCGGGGACGCCGACGGCTTTCCAGCCGATCAGGCTGGCGCCTTTGATTTCGTTGCCGGCGGCGTCGAGATACATGTTGGCGGTGGCGGCGGCGGGGGCCATTTCGCGGAAGTTGATGAAGTGGTCGGTGCCGTCGGCCAAGTGAAGGGTCATGAAGCCGCCGCCGCCGATATTGCCGCAGCAGGGGTCGACCACCGCCAGCGCGTAGCCGACCGCGACGGCCGCGTCGACGGCGTTGCCGCCGGCTTTCAGGATCGCCACGCCGGCCTCGGTGGCCAGGTGCTGGGAGCTGACCACCATGCCGTGCGCGGCTTCCTGCGCCGGCAGCGAGGCGGCGCGGGGGGTGGCGGGCAGCAGCAATGTCAGGAGTAGGACGAGGCGAAGCATGCGTGGTTCCTTCGCCGGTGGGGTCAGGCAGTCGGGATGGTGACCCCGATCATGTCGCCTTCGTGCAGCAGGCCGGCGAGGCGTTCGGGGTCCCAGCCTTCGGTGCCGGCGGGGCGCATCGGCAGCACCATCCAGCGGTAATCGGCGGTGCTGTCGACGACGCGGAGTTTCACTGAATCGGGCACGTTGGTGCCCCATTCCTTCAGCATGCCACGCGGGTCGCGCACCGCGCGGGCGCGGTAGGCGGCGGATTTGAACCAGAACGGCGGGTAGCCCAGCACGGCGCGCGGGTAGCAGCTGCACAGCGTGCAGACCACCAGGTTATGCACCTCGGGGGTGTTTTCCAGCACGCCGAGCGGTGGCATGCCGCGCATCGGGACGTGCATTGCCTCGGCAGCGGCGGTGCCGTCGGCGAGCATCAGGGCGCGGTATTGCGGGTCGGTCCAGGCGCGGGCGACCATCGCCGCGCCGCGCGCCGGGGAGGCGGTGTCGGTGATGCGGATCTGTTCGGCGATCTCGTCCGGCGTGGTCAGGCCTTTGCCGATCAGGATGTTGCGCAATGCCACCAGCAGACGGCTGCTTTCGATTTCGGCGGTGCTCATTGGCGCGGCTCCAGCCAGTGTTCGAAGATTTCCACCAGCAGTTCGTCGCCGGCATGGCCCTCGCCGCGCCAGACCGCCGGCATGTCGAACCGGACATGGTAGAGCGGGATGTGCGGCGCCGGGCGGGCGAAGGCGCGGTCTTCGGGGTTCTCGAAGTCGCCGAGATGGCGGATCACCGTGCCGGGCTCGCCGCGCAGGTAATGCGGGGTGCGGATATGGCAGGGGCCGCGGGTTTCCGGCCAGTCGTCGCGCACCCGCACCGGCTGGCCGGGGGATAGATGGGCGGTCATCCTGCCTCCAGTGCCGCGACCAGTTCGGCCTCGGTGAACACGCCCTTGCGGAGCAGCGTGGCGGTGATGGCGCGGATCCAGCGCTGGTAGTAGGTGAGGGCGTGGTATTCGGCCTCGGGAATGGCTTCGATGCCGCGGCGCAGCTCGTCGACCACCATGATGTTCTTGATGCCGAGGATCTGGCGGATGGCGTCCACCTCGCGGTCGAAATCGTTCAGCGCGTGGAATTCGGGCTCCACGTCCTGGCACATGAAGCGGGAGACGCCGCCGAGGTCGTGCATCGCCCTGGGGGTGTCTTCATGCGGGCTGCGGGGAGCGTCGTCGTTGCTCATGTGGCTCGCCTTTCATGCGGGCGACGATCGGTGCCGCCGTCAGTTGGCGACCGCCTCGGCGGGAAAGATGCCCCATAACGCCGCCCGCTTCAACCAGCCGCTATAGCCGCCGGCACGCACCTGGCACCAGCTTGCGTGCGGTTTGCAGGACACGATGGTGCCCAGCACGCCGGGCTTCAGCAGGGCCACCGCGCCGGCGGTGTCGGAGGGGTCGCGGCGGAGAATCTGTTGTGGGCCGTCCAGCACGAAGCCGCGCCGGGAGGTGAGGTTGGCCTCGTGGACCCAGCCTTTGACGCCGTCCTGGTCTTCCAGCAGGCGCCAGACGCCGAACTCGCGCTCCAGCTTCACCGGCAGATTGCGACGGTGATATTGCCATTCGACCGGGTAGCGGGTGCCGGGGCCGGTGCGCATGTTGACGTCTGCCGAGCGCAGCGTCACCCAGCGCGGCAATGGCAGGCCGGTGACCGCACCCTTGCTCTGATCGACCGCCGGGCGTTCCGGCGCCTGCGGCGGGACGGGATCGGCTGCCGGCGGCTTGGCAACCGCGCCAACCGTGGCCGCCACGGCGGCGGGTGGCGCCGCCTCCGCCTTGCGCGCC
>JBEPTZ010000101.1:0-15983 GCA_041691815.1 Rhodospirillales bacterium
CCTCCGCCTTGCGCGCCTGCGGCGGCTTGGGCGCGCGCACCACCGGCGGGCGGCGCGCCGCGTGTGGCGGCTGCTTGTGGCGGGTTGCGCTGTGGTGGGCGGGCGCGCGCCGGGTGGGCGGCTTGTGCGCATCCGCGTGACCGGGCGCCGAACGGCCCAGCGCCGAGGCCGGCGGATGGGTGACCGGCGAACTGAACGGCGCGACCTGCTGCACCGGCGCCACCGGCGACGCCTTGGGCGGTGGCGGCGCGGCGGCGCGGCGGGCCGGCGCGGTGCGACTGGGGGCGTGCAGGACGCCCTGCGCCGGTTGGGTTTGCGCCTTCACCGGGCCGGGTAATGCAAGGCCGAGCAGCAACAGCAGCGCCGGACGGAATAAATGCAGCCGGTTCATCCTCTCTCCCTGCCAAGTCCGGCCGCATCGGGTCAAGTGCCGTGTTGTCACAGGCTGATCATCTGGCCGTCGCCGATCGCTTCGAGGAAGGTTGCGACCCCGGCGACCTCCACTTCGGGCAGCAGGAAGGCGCGGTCGAGGGCGGCCATCCGCAGGCCGGCCTCGCAGGCGATCAACCGCACGCCGAGTTCGATCGCGGCGTCGCGCAGTTCCGCCAGACCGGCGACGCCGCTGGCCCGCACCTGCGCGTCGCGTGCCGCATCGTCCAGGCCCGACCAGTCGGCCAGCAGCGCGTGGCAGCCGCGATTGGTGGCGAACAGCACCACGGCGCGGCCGAGTGCCGCGGCGCCGCTGGCCAGCACGAAGGCGTAATGCGCCCGTTCGTGGGTGCCGGACAGCAGCAGCAGGCCGAGCGTGCGGTCAGATGGCACAGACCGGCGCCTGGCTGGCGGCGTGCGCCGAGAGGTCGTGCAGGCTGGCGGACTGGCCGCATGATGCGCAGTCCGGGTCGCGCCGCAATTTGACGGTGCGGAAGCGGGTGGCCAGCGCGTCCCAGATCAGCAGGCGGCCGGCCAGCGTTTCGCCGATGCCTAGGATCTCCTTCAGCACCTCGGTGGCCTGCAGCGTGCCCATGACACCGGTGACCGCGCCCAGCACGCCGGCCTCACCGCAGCTTGGCACCAGGCCGTCGGGCGGTGGGCTGGGGTAGAGGCAGCGGTAGCAGGGGCAGTCCGGCCCGGCATGTGGCTTGAACACCGAGAGCTGGCCGTCGAAGCGCAGCACGGCGGCGGAGACCAGGGTGCGGCGGGCCAGCACGCAGGCATCGGCGACCAGGAAGCGGGTGGGGAAGTTGTCGGTGCCGTCGCAGACGATGTCGTAGCCGGCGATCAGTTCCAGCGCATTGTCGGGCGTGAGGCGGGTGCGGTGTATCTGCACGGTGGTGGCCGGGTTGATGGCGCGGGCGGCGGCGGCGGCGCTGGCGGCCTTGGGCTGGCCGAGCGAGGCCATGGAGTGGGCGATCTGACGCTGCAGGTTGGAGAGTTCTACCACATCATCATCAACAAGCCCGATCGTTCCCACGCCGGCGGCGGCGAGATACAGCGCCAGCGGGCTGCCCAGGCCGCCGGCGCCGACCAGCAGCACCTTTGCCGCGCGCAGCTTGGCCTGGCCGGTGCCGCCGACCTCGGCCAGCAGGATGTGGCGCGAGTAGCGGGAAATCTCGTCTTCGGTGAAATCGAGGTTCATGCGCATAACATAGGGCGCGGGGACCGCCAGACGAAGCCCCGCGATACGAGGATGCAGCATGACCGAACCCCACGCCGACTCCGCCCTGGTGCTGTTCTCCGGCGGGCAGGATTCCGCCACCTGCCTGGCCTGGGCGCTGGATCGCTACGCGCATGTGGAGACGGTGGGCTTCGCCTATGGCCAGCGGCATCAGGTGGAACTGGCCTGCCGCGCCCCGTTGCGCGCCGGGATGGCGGCGATCAATGATTGGGGCAGCCGGCTGGGCGCCGACCATATGGTGCCGATGCAGGACGGCATGACGGCGATCGGCGCCACGGCGCTGACCAGCGAGGCGAAGATCGGCATGTCCACCGAGGGGCTGCCGACCACCTTCGTACCCGGCCGCAACCTGCTGTTCCTCACCTACGCCGCCACCATCGCCTTCCGGCGCGGACTGCGGCGGATTATCGCGGGCATGTGCGAGACCGACTACTCCGGCTACCCGGATTGCCGCGATGACACCGTGAAGGCGATGCAACTGGCGCTGAATCTCGGGATGAACCGCCGCTTCGTGCTGGAGACACCGCTGATGTGGATCGACAAGGCGGCTACCTGGGCGCTGGCCGAGCGGCTGGGTGGCGCTGGGCTGGTGGAATTGATCTTGGAGCAGTCGCATAGCTGCTATCGGGGGGATCGCAGCCAGCGGCATCCCTGGGGGTATGGATGCGGGAATTGTCCGGCCTGCGATTTGCGGGCGGCGGGGTGGCGGCGCTGGGCAGGCAAGTAAGGTCTTCTTTTTGTGGACAAAAAGAAGCAAAAAAACTTTTTATCCCTTGGCTTTAGTTTCTGCCTCGGTAGCCGCTGGTCTCGATGCCGGCGTTGCGCGGCATCATCAGCGAGGCCGGGATCGACAGCACGGTGGTGGCGGCAACGATCAGGAAGGCGAAGGTGAAATCGCCAAGGTCGGGCGCGTGGCGGCCGCCGAACGTCATCGCAATGGCCAGCGCGGCGGCGCCAAGGGAAACTCCGATGGTCAGCGAGACCTGCTGCATGGTGGCGTAGAACGCGGTGGCGGCACTCATCTGCGGGCGCGAGATGTCGGCATAGGCGAGGGCGTTGAAGGCGGTGAATTGCAGCGAGCGAAAGAAGCCGCCGATCAGCAGCACGCCGGTGATCAGCAGCACCGGCCAGGACGGGCGGAACGCCGCCATGACCGCGAACAGGAAGGTGGAGACCACGCCGTTCACCACCAGCGTGTCGCGGAAACCGAACCGGCGCAGCGCACCGGTGGCGACCGGCTTCATGAACAATGCGCCAAGCGAACTCGCGAAGGTGATCAGGCCGCTCTGCACCGCCGATTTGTCGAAGGTGAGCTGCAGCATCATCGGCAGCAGGAACGGAATGGCGCCGATCCCGATGCGGAACAGCGTGCCGGCGAGCACCGAGACCATGAAGGTGCGAATGCGCAGCAGCCGGAAATCCAGCAGCGGTGTCGCGTGCCGCCTCGCGTGCAGCCAGTAACCGAAGCCGGAGACCAGCCCAAGGCCGATCACGCCAATGGTGATGCTGGACGGCACCACGCCACGGCCGGCGGTCTCCAGGCCGAACAACAGGCTGGTCAGCGCCACCGCCGAGAAGGCGAGGCCGGTCCAGTCGAATTTGCTGTACACCGGCTCGGCGACATCCTCGACATAGCGCGTGACCAGGGTGACGCCGAGAATGCCAATCGGCACGTTGATGTAGAAGATCAGCGGCCAGGAGAAATAGGTGACGATGAAGCCGCCGAGCGGCGGGCCGAGCACCGGGCCAAGCAGCGCCGGAGTGGACAGCCAGGCCATCGCGGCCACCAGTTCGGATTTCGGCACCGTGCGCAGCAGCACCAGCCGGCCGACCGGCACCATCATCGCGCCGCCGAAGCCTTGCAGCACCCGTGCGCCGACCAGGGTCAGCAGGGTGGGTGATAGGCCGCACAGCACCGAGCCGATGGTGAACACCACGATCGCCGCGCGGAACACCCGCTTGGCGCCGAAGCGGTCGGCGATCCAGCCGGAGGTGGGGATGAACACCGCCAGGCTGAGCAGGTAGGAGGTAAGGGCGACGTTCATGCGCACCGGGTCCTCGCCGAAGGCATGCGCCATGGTCGGCAGGGCGGTGGAGATCACCGTGCTGTCCAGGTTCTGCATGAACAGCGCGCAGGCGACGATCAGCGCGGTGAGGCGGGTGCGGCGGGCCAGCGCCGTGGCGGCGGCGTTTGCCGGGAGGGTTGCGCTATCATCCATGGCTTGCAGCATCGCCTGTCAGCGCTGCGGCGTGAAGGGCGTGCGTGTCACGCGCGGCGGCATGCAACGCAGCAATGTCCGCCGCGGGCCGGGCGTCACGCTGGCGGGTCAGCCATGCGCGGTCAGGGAATCAGCACCGTGCTGCCGGTGGTGTTGCGGGATTCCAGCGCGGTATGGGCGGCGCCGGCGTCCTTCAGCGGGAAGCTCTGGTTGACCCGGATGGCAACCGCGCCCTGGCTCACCACGTCGAACAGGTCATTGGCGGTGGCCACCAGGTCGGCGCGCTTGGACGTGTAGGTGGCCAGGCTCGGGCGGGTCAGGAACAGGCTGCCCTTGGCGCCGAGCATGCCGATCTCGATCGGCGGCACCGCGCCCGAGGCGTTGCCGTAGGAAACCATCAGGCCGAGCGGCGCCAGGCTGTCGAGGCTGGCGGTGAAGGTGTCGCGGCCGATGCTGTCGTAGACCACCGGGACCATGTTGCCGCCGGTAAGACGCTTGACCTCGGTGGGAATATCCGCGATGCCGACGATGACATGGGCGGCGCCATGGGCGCGGGCGAGCTCCGCCTTCGCCTCGGTGGAGACCACGCCGATGACGGTGGCGCCGAGGTGTTTCGCCCATTGGCAGAGGATGAGCCCGACCCCGCCGGCGGCGGCGTGCACCAGGATGGTCTGGCCGGATTGCACGCGGAAGGTGCGGCGCAGCAGGTACTGGGCGGTCATGCCTTGCAGCATCATCGCCGCCCCGGTGACGAAATCGATCGTCTCGGGCAGGCGCACCAGGCGATCGGCGGCGATCGCGCGGGCAGTGGCGTAGGCGCCGATCGGGCCGCCGGCATAGGCGACGCGGTCGCCGACCTTGAGGTCGGTGACGCCGGCACCGAGCGCGGTGACGGTGCCGGCACCCTCCATGCCGATGGTGGCAGGCAGCGGCGCCTTGTAGAGGCCGGTGCGGAAATAGACGTCGATGTAGTTGAGGCCGATCGCGGCGTGCTGCACCACCGCCTCGCCGGGGCCGGGCTCCGGCGTGGGCACATCCTCCCATTGCATGACTTCGGGGCCGCCATGGGCGTGGATGCGAATGGCATGGGTCATGAGGCGTTCCATTGCGTTGCAGCGGGGTGCGAGACGGCTTGAGGTGGTCAGGCCCGGGCGGCTTGTGCCGGGCGAGGGGCCAGCGCCAGACTCTCGCCTTCAAGAGAGAGCAGGAAGCGCTTGGTGTCCAGCCCATCGCCGCCGGAGTAGCCACCGATGCCGTTGGTCGCCAGCACGCGGTGGCACGGGATGACGATGGGGATGGGGTTGGCCCCGTTGGCGCCGCCGACCGAGCGCGGGCTGCCGCCGGCCTCGCGGGCGATATCGGCGTAGGAGCGGGTTTCGCCGTACGGGATGCGGTTCAGCGCCGCCCAGACGCGCTGGCGATAGGGCGAGCCGACCGGGGCGAGCTTCAGGGTGAAGTGGGTCAGCGTGCGGTCGAAATAGGCGTTCAGCTGGGCGCGCGCCTGGCACAGCAGTGCGGTTTCGCTCTGGTCGCGGCCCCAGCCCCAGTCGATCGCCACCAACGCGCCATCCTCTTCAGAGACGGTCAGGTCGCCAACCGGGGTGTGAAGCGAAAGCTGGGGCACGTGCGGAGGGTCCATCTGCGGGGGTGGGAATGCGGCAATTCGATGGCACCGTCATATGACCGCTGTCAAGAGCGGGATATATGTAAGGCGAGAAGGGTTTCTTTTTTCGTGGGGCAGAACGGGGTAAAATGCACGCGACTCTTTGCGCCGGTCAGGGCGTGTTGTTTATTGCTATAATTTTTTACCACTCTTATCATTACGAATTTATATTCTCGTGACCTGAAGATTTTGTCGCTACCTCTGCCGTCGACAAATCACGTGCTGCTTTGACTGCCGTGCGTTGCTCCATCTCCGCGCATCCGCAGCATCGCCGCCAGCGCCTCCGGCTGGGTGACCGGCAGGCTACATACACTGGCGCGGCAGAGATAGGCGGCGGGGACATCGGAGGTCTTGCCGAAGGCCGGGTGGAAGGCAGGGAGGTCGCCGGGCGCGGCTGCCCGCAGCACGCAGGTCGCGGGGTCCGGCGAGGCGAGTGCGGTGGAAAGCAGCGCCTGGGTGCGCTGATCGGCAGGCGGGCCGGAGACCACGATGACCGCACCTTCCTCCAGCAGATCGGCGGCGGCGAGCAGCGTGGGTGCTGCGGCGAGGCTGTCGCCGAGGCCACCGAAGGCGGTCAGCACCGCCTCGGCGCGGGCGCGCCAGGCCGGTTCGCCGGTAAGATGATAGAGCCGGGCGAGGACTTCGGCCATCAGGCCGTTGGCGCTGGGTGTTGCGTTGTCAGCGGCGACGCGGGGCCGGCCGGCCGGGCCAAACGGCACGTCCGCGGCGTCGGAGGCGGTGGTGAAGTAGCTGCTGTCGGCATCGGCGAACCATGTCTCGGCGGCGGCGACCAGCGCGCGCGCCTGGGCCAGACGGGCCGGTGCGCCGGTCGCTTCGAACAGCGCGAGGGCGGCACGGGCCATTGCGGCCTGGTCGTCCAGCAGGCCGGCAGCGGCGATTTGGCCGAGGCGCCAGGCATGCGCCAGCCGGCCGTCCGGGCCGGACATCTGGGCCATGATGAAATCGAACGCTTGCGCGGCGCGCTCGATCCAATCGGGCCGCGAGAAGACGGCGCCGGCGCGGCAGAGGGCGAAAATGGCCAGGCCGTTCCAGTCCGCCAGCACCTTGTCGTCGCGGCCGGGGCGCACGCGGGCGGCGCGGGCGGCGAGCAGGGTCTGGCGAGCGGCGGCGAGCGTGGCCTCGGCGGCGGCGCCGCCGGGTGGGGCGAGGCGGCGCAGGATGGTGTGGCCTTCCCAGTTCCCCGCCGGGGTCACATCGTAGGCTGCCTTGAACGCCGGGCTGGCGGGGCCGAGCAGGCGATCGACCTCAGCGTCCGTCCAGACATAGAAGCGGCCTTCCTCGCCCTCGCTGTCGGCATCCTCCGACGCGGCGAAGGCGGCGTGGCCGGCGATGCGCTGCGCGGTCATGTCGCGGGTGAGCCAGGTGACGGTCTCGCTCGCCCGGTCGACCCAGAGCGGGTCCGGGTTGGCCGCATGCGCCAGGGCCAGCAGTTCGAGAATCTGGGCGTTGTCGTAGAGCATCTTCTCGAAATGCGGCGCCAGCCACTCGACATCGGTGGAATAGCGGGCATAGCCACCGCCCAGGTGATCGTAGATGCCGCCCTGCGACATGCGCAGCAGCAGCAGCAATGTCGCCTCGCGGCCGGCCGAGGTGGCGGTGCGGAAGGAATCCTGCCACAGGAAACGGAAGATCGGCGGGTTGGGGAATTTCGGCGCGCCGCGCATGCCGCCCTGGTCGGGGTCGGTGGTGCGCAGCAGGGCGGCGGCGGCGCGACTGAGATCGGCGGGTTGCGGCAGTGCGCCGGGGCGCTCGGCTGCCAGGGCGGCGATGCTGCCGGTGATCACGCCGACATTGCGGGTAATGGCATCGCGCTGGGTGCGGTATGCGTCGGCGATGCCCTGCAGCACCTGGCGAAACGACGGCTTGCCCCAGCGTGGCTCCGGCGGAAAATAGGTGCCGCCCCAGAAGGGGTGGCCCTCGGGGGTGAGAAACATGGTGAGCGGCCAGCCGCCCTGCTCACCGAGGACGTGCAGCGCGGACATGTAAAGATGGTCGATGTCCGGGCGTTCCTCGCGATCAACCTTGATATTGACGAACAGAGCGTTCATCAGGGCGGCGGTGGACGGGTCTTCGAACGACTCATGCGCCATGACGTGGCACCAGTGGCATGCGGCATAGCCGATCGAGAGCAGGATGGGCCGATCAAGTGCCGCGGCTTCGGCCAGGGCGGCCGGGCCCCAGGCGCGCCAGTGCACCGGATTTGCGGCATGCTGCAGCAGATAGGGGGAGGTCTGCGCGGCGAGCAGGTTCTGCGCCGGGGCGGGGATGGGATCGGTCATGCAGTCTCCTTGCGTGGCGGGACAGCGAGGCAAACAGGCGGGGATGGCTTACCAGGATGCCGGAGGCAGAACCACATGCCGTGCGTTGCGGGCGACTGATCGCCGGCCGACACGGCGCATCCTGTGCCGCGCGGCAGCTCAGCGTGCGGCGATGGGCAGGAAGATGCGCGACGCCAATGCGGCGGGCACTGCTGCAGGGAGTACCGTGCGGCTTCCACGTGGTGTGCATGGGCGCCTGGGTTCCAGGCGGCGACAGATCGGCAATCTTGAAGCTGTGCAGCGGGGTGAATCCCGGCAGGATAGGTCGGCTTATGGAGAGGGAGCACTCGGCCGCTTCGGTAGCGCCGGATTCGCAAGCGGCCTGGCGAAGTGGCAGCAAGGGCACGTGGCCCAGCCGTCCGCTGGCCTCGGTGAGCTGAATAGATAATGCTATTATCATATTATGAAGATACGATATTTGCAGTCGCGTCGGGGGGAGGACGGAGCGCGCTCACCGTGCTTCGGATCAGTGGACCGCGGTCGGGCGCAACGCTGGATGCGCTGGCGGGCAGGCGGCCGACGGCGCGCGTGGCCGTACTCCGTGATCTGCGCGACAGGGTGGGGGAGCGTCTGGACCAGGCGCTGGTACTGTGGTTCCCGACGCCAGGAAGCTACACCGGCGAAGACTGCGTTGAATTGCATCTGCATGGCGGGCAGGCGGTTCTTTCCGCGGTTTCTGATCGGCTGGTCGAGTTGGGGTTGCGGCCGGCGGAGGCAGGAGAATTTACCCGGCGGGCCTTTCTGAACGGACGCATGGACTTGCTGGAGGCGGAAGGCGCCGCCGACCTGGTTGCCGCCGAGACTGCGGCGCAGCGTCGGCAGGCTCTGAGGCAGCTCGACGGCGAGCTGGGCAGGCTCTATCGCGACTGGTCGACACGGCTGGTTCGGCTTCTGGCACAACAAGAGGCGTTGATCGACTTTCCGGACGAGGATCTTCCACCTGAAGTGGAAGAGGCGGGGCATGTTGAGCTCACACGGCTATTGGCGGAGATCGAGACGCATCTCGACGATGGGCAACGCGGTGAGCGGGTGCGGGACGGGCTGATCTTCGCCATCGCAGGGCCGCCGAACGCGGGAAAATCGACATTGATCAATGCGGTGGCACGGCGCGATGTCGCGATCGTCTCACCGCACGCCGGGACGACGCGCGATATCCTGGAGGCGCGGGTCGACCTGGCCGGGGTCGCGGTGACATTGGTGGATATGGCGGGGCTGCGGGAGACGGCGGACGCCGTAGAGGCAGAGGGGGTAAGGCGGGCGCGCGCTTCGATTGCCAGTGCCGACCTGGTGATTTTTCTTCATGCGGCGGACCAACCGCCGCCCGGCACCGAAAGGCCTGATCGTGCAGGTCTCGAGTTGACGACGAAGACCGACCTCGTCGAGGGGTGGCGCGGCCCCGGACTGGGCATCAGCGCCTTGACCGGTGCCGGGATGGCAGAGCTGCTTCAATTGCTCGGCGCTCGGGCTCAGGCACTTATCGATGGCAGCGGCGCACCGGCGTTGACGCGCCCGCGTCATCGGGCGGCGCTTATGGAAGCGGTGCAGAGATTGTCCGCCGGCCGAGACGCTGCCTGGCCGGAATTGCGCGCCGAAGATCTCCGGTTGGCGCTGCGGGCGATCGGGCGGATAACCGGCATCGTCGGTGTGGAAGATATCCTTGATTCCATCTTCTTTCAGTTTTGTATAGGCAAATAGCGGCGGCGCTGGGGTTGGGCGATGGCACAGGATGATTTCTACGACGTGGTGGTTGTCGGCGGGGGCCACGCCGGTTGCGAGGCAGCGGCCGCAGCGGCGCGCAGCGGGGCGCGAACATTGCTGCTGACCCACCGCCTGGCGACGATTGGCGAAATGTCCTGCAATCCGGCGATCGGCGGGATCGGCAAAGGCCATCTGGTGCGCGAAGTTGATGCCCTGGATGGACTGATCGGTCGGGCGGCCGACATGGCGGGGATCCATTTCAAGGTGTTGAATCGCAGCAAAGGCCCTGCCGTGCGGGGGCCGCGGGCGCAAGCGGATCGGGCGCTCTATCGGCGCGCAATGCAGACGCTGCTGGCCGAGCAGGAAGGGTTGTCGATAGCGGAAGGGAGCGTTGAGGATCTTGAAATCGGCGATGATGGTCGGATCGCCGCTGTCATCTGCGCCGATGGCTCACGCATACAATGCCGGGCGGCGGTGTTGACCGCTGGGACATTTCTGCGCGGCATGATCCATATCGGTTCGTCGAGCCAACCTGCCGGACGGGTGGGGGAGGCACCGGCAGTCGGGCTGGCCTTGACGCTGGACAGACTCCACCTGCCGCTTGGGCGATTGAAGACCGGCACGCCGCCGCGGTTGGATCGCCGCACCATCGATTGGGACGGGTTGGCCGCCGATTGGGGCGACACGGAGCCTGAGTCGTTCAGCCCGCTCACCCGCGCCATCACCAATCGCCAGATCGCCTGCCGGGTCACTACGACGACAGCCGCGACTCACGCGGTGATCAGGAAGAGCCTGCATCTGTCGGCGATATATGGTGGCAAGATCAGCGGACGTGGGCCTCGATATTGTCCGTCAATCGAGGACAAGGTCGTGCGGTTCGCGGACCGGGACGGGCATCAGATTTTCCTGGAGCCAGAGGGCCTGGATGACGACACGGTCTATCCGAATGGAATCTCCACCAGTCTGCCGGCCGATATTCAGGCGCAGATGATCGCGAGTATTCCGGGGCTCGAACACGCGCGGATCATTCGGCCCGGCTATGCTGTGGAATATGACTTCATCGACCCACGCGCGCTGACGCCGGCGCTGGAACTGAAGGCCTTGTCGGGGCTATTCCTCGCCGGACAGGTGAATGGCACAACCGGATATGAGGAAGCTGCGGCGCAGGGCGTATTTGCGGGGATCAATGCTGCGCGCGTCGCAGGCGGCGCCCCGACGGTCACGCTCGGTCGCGATCAGGCATATATCGGGGTGCTTATCGATGACCTCACGACACTCGGCGTCAGCGAACCCTATCGGATGTTCACCTCGCGTGCGGAGTATCGGCTGTCGCTGCGCGCGGACAATGCCGACCTCCGACTGACCGGGATCGGGATCGCCTGGGGCTGCGTCGGGGCAATCCGGGCCGCGCATTTCCGTGCCCACGCCGACGCGTTGGGAACGGCGCTGCACCGGGCGCGAACCGAGACGCTCAGCGCGCGCGTACTTCGTGAGGCAGGGGTTGGCGGAGCTTCCGACGGGCGGCCGAGAGCGGCGATGGATTTTCTTGGCCAGCCAGGGTCCCTTGCGGCGAACTTGAGCAGGGCATTTCCGTGGTTGGCGACGCTTCCCGCTCGGGTGCACGACCAGCTTCGTGCCGAGGCCCTGTATGCGGGCTATCTGAACCGCCAGGAGGCGGATATTCGGGCCTTCAAGCGCGAGGAAGGAGCTGTGCTCGACCAATCCCTCGACTACGATGCGATCGGTGGCCTGTCGACTGAGATACGCGAGAGCCTGTCGCGGGTACGCCCGGCATCGCTGGGTGCGGCGGCGCGTATTCAGGGGATCACCCCCGCAGCGCTGGCCGCCATCGCGGCCCACGTCCGCAAGCACCCGTCATCGGCGTGTTTCACGTGAAACATATGGGCAGAGACGACCCTGGTGTTTCACGTGAAACACGGGCACGGCTCGAAGCCTACGCGTCACTGCTGCTGCAATGGAACCGCACCATCAATCTCCTCTCGCGACGGGACGAGGCTGACCTCTGGCCGCGCCACATCAACGACTCCCTGGCCCTGATCCCGCTCCTTCCGGAAAACCTCGCCGCGGCTGCCGACCTCGGTTCCGGCGGCGGCTTCCCTGGCCTCATACTCGCTATCGCTACCGGCCATCGGTTTCACCTCGTCGAGGCTGATCACCGCAAGGCGGCGTTTCTACGCGAGGCCGCGCGCGTGACGGAAGCTCCGGTGACCGTGCATGCAACCCGGATCGATGAGTGGGAAGCGGCCAATCTTTCACTGATAACTGCTCGCGCGCTCGCACCCCTGGTGACCCTACTGGACTGGGCCGCGCCGAAATTGGCCCACGATGGCATTTGCCTCTTTCCAAAAGGGCGAACCTACCCCGTTGAATTGACTGCTGCGGCCAGTCAATGGCAGATGCATACTGAGCAGCTCCCAAGCCGCTCTGATCCGGATTCTGTCATCCTACGCATCAGGGATATCCGACGTGTCCGACCCCCAGCGTGAACGATCGCCAGACGTCCTGTCTGCACCCACAGATCCGCCCCAAATGGTGCTCGCAATCGCCAACCAGAAGGGAGGCGTGGGTAAAACCACCACAGCGATCAATCTGGCAACCGCTTTGGCTAACTCCGGCGCGCGGGTCTTGCTCATCGACCTCGATCCGCAAGGAAACGCCTCCACCGGACTTGGGATTTCGCGGACCAATCGCGCTACCGGCACCTACGCATTGCTGACCGACGGCACCGTTCCGGGCGAAATCGCCGTTGCCAGTTCGGTTCCCAATCTGGACATCGTTTCTGCCGACCCCGATCTTGCCGGCGCGGAGATCGAGCTCGTCTCGATACCCGGCAGGGAGTACCGCTTGCGCGATGCACTTCAACGCAAGCGCGCGGGGCACGGCTATCGCTTCGTGCTGATCGACTGCCCACCGAGTCTCGGACTTCTCACCCTCAACGGCCTGGTCGCGGCCGACGCCGTTCTGATCCCGCTGCAATGCGAATTCTTTGCGTTGGAGGGCGTCACTCAGTTGATCCGGACGATTGAGCGCGTCAAGACGGCGTTGAATCCGGGCTTACGACTCCACGGGATCGTCCTCACCATGTTCGATCGAAGAAATAATCTATCTGATCTGGTCGCCGCGGACGCGCGCGGCTTCTTCGGCACCCAGGTATACGAGACCATGATTCCCAGGAATATTCGGATTTCGGAATCGCCTAGCCATGGCAAGCCGGTCATCGTCTACGATCCTCGATCTCCCGGCGCCCACGCCTATCAGCGGCTTGCCGTGGAATTTTTGCAGCGGGAAGGGCCCTACGTGGCAGTCCAATCATGAGTGCCAAAGACGGAAAACAGCGACTGGGCCGCGGACTCGCGGCGCTGCTCGGGGACAGCCCTACCGTCGCCGCACCGGTAGGCGTAACAAACATCGCCATCGAGCATCTGGAACCCAGCCCGTTCCAGCCCAGGGACGCCATCGAACCAGACGCCCTGGAAGACCTGGTTGCTTCCATCCGCGCCAGAGGGATCTTGCAGCCACTTTTGGCTCGGCCTGCACCGAACAGACCGGATCGCTACGAGATCATCGCCGGTGAGCGACGCTGGCGAGCGGCGCAGTTGGCGAACCTGCACAGCGTTCCGGTACTCGTGCGCGTATTGAGCGACGCCGAAGCAATGGCAGCGGCACTTGTCGAAAACCTCCAACGCCAGGACCTCAACGCCGTGGAAGAAGCCGAGGGATATCGGCGCTTGTTGGATGAATTCGGCATGACACAAGAAGTTCTCGCCGATGCCGTCGGTAAATCGCGCAGCCATGTCGCCAACACCATGCGGTTGCTGAATCTGCCCCGCGTTGTGCAGGCTGAACTCAAGAAAGGAGCCCTGACCGCCGGTCATGCTCGCGCGCTGCTTGGGCACCCCGAACCTGAAAAGGCCGCACTGATCGTCATCGCCCGTGGCCTGAACGTCCGTCAGACCGAGGCGCTCACAACCAGCCGGAACCGCCCGCAAAGTGCATCAGGGAATCGCATGGGTGCACGCCCCAAAGATCCCGAGACAACCGCTTTGGAGCGCGATCTTTCCGAATATCTGGGGCTCAAGGTCGAGATCAGCTTTGACGGAAAGGGCGGCTCCGTTCGCATTCATTATAGCTCGCTCGATCAGTTGGATGGGGTCGTCGCCCTTCTCCGCCCCAGTTGACAGATCTTTCCCCTCAACCCCTTCCGCCGATGAATGACGAAGTGAAGCCCGACAATGCAGGCCCGGGTAGATCGGGACTCGCAGCAGCACCTGCAAGTGGCCAGGGGAAGGTACCTCACCCAAGCGCTCGGATTCCTTAATCGGGCTGGCGAGCACCTCGCGACAGACCCATGACATCGCAGGGGCCCGCAATTGAAATCCGCGCCTCAAAGCGCCGCGCCAGATCAACGTGATGGGAAAATTCTCCAAAATCCGGCCGATGGACCTCCACCCGCCAGCGGACAAGCCAACATCGCGCGCCGGTCGCGCGGAAGCGTCGCTTTCACATGCTGCCCGACGCAGTTGGGTCGTCTCCCCTGGGGTGGTGCAGAGGCGGTGGGTGGGCCGACCGCCGAGGCGGCCGTCGCGCATCTGGCGCAGGCGGGCGACTTCTCCAAAGCTGCCGGGTAGATGCGGACTGCCAGACACAAGCCGAATCTAACAACCGCCCGATGGGCAATGCTAGGACTGCCCTTCGCGAACTCCTGCAGACGGGGTGCGACACGACCTTTCCTGCGCGAGAGGGTCGACCGCGCTGCCAAGCTCCCGGTGGCTATCAGGCGACAAGGTAAACCCATGCACCCGCGACATCAGGAACCCAGCCACCCTGCGCAGCTGGGAGAGGTAATTTGACGGATCGAGTGAACGTATTTCCGCCTGGCAGGGATGGGCGGAGACAGGTGATGAGGACGCCGGACGAGGTGGCGGCGATGCAACGGCTTCACGGTCCGGGCTGGGGCACCCGTCGGCTCGCGGCGGAGATTGGCTGCAACCGGGAGGCGGTGCAGCGGTATTTGAGTGCGGGTGGCTGGACACCGTGCCGGATTCCAACCCGACCGAGCCTGCTGACGGGCCATGCAGCCCGGCTGGATGAGCGGCTGCAACGTCACCGGGGCAATGTCGACGTGGTGCGCCAGGAGTTGGCACATGAGCTGGGCATTATGGTCAGCTTGTGCACGGTGGAACGGGCGGTGTCGCATCTGCGACGCGAGTTGGCGGCCGAGGTGCTGGCCACAGTCCGCTTCGAGACGCCGCCGGGTCGCCAGTTGCAGATCGATTTCGGCCAACGCCGGATCGCGACCGAAGGCGAGCGGGGCAAGGTGTTCCCGTTCGTCGCCACGCTGGGCTAGTCGCGCCGGATCTATGCGGCGGCGTTCCGCCAGGAGCGGCAATCGGCGCGGCTGGAAGGGATCGAAGGCGCGTTCCGTCACTTCGGTGGGCTGCCGGGCGAGCTGCTGCGCGGCAACGCCCGTGCGCTGGTCAAGCACCCTGACGCGGTCACGCGTGAGGTGAAGTTCACCGATCGCCTGCATGCGTTCACCCGCTACTGGGACGTGCGGCCGGTCGCCTGCGCACCCCACCAGGACCGCACCAAGGGCAAGGACGAGCGCGGCGTCGGCTACGTCAAGCACAGCGCCATTGCAGGCCGGAGCTTCGCGTCGTGGGGTGCGCTGGAGGCGCATCTGGCCTGGTGGATGCGCGAAGTGGCCGACACGCGGGTGCACGGCACGACCGGGGAGGCGCCAATGGTGCGGTTCGCGCGCGAGGAAGCTGCGGCCCTGCGGCCATTGAACGCCCGACCGCCGTTCCGCCAACTACGCGAACTGACCCGGCGGGTGCAGAACGACGCCTGCGTGGACATCGACACCAACCACTACAGCATGTCGTGGAGGCTGATCGGCGCGGAGGTCACCGTGCAAGTCGGCCGCGGCCGGATCCGGATCCATCATGCCGGGGATGGAGGTCGCCTGCCACGACGCGCGCCTCGGCCGCCGCGAACGCGCCGTCGATCGTGCTCATTTGCACGGCATCGTGTCGTCCGGACCCAGCCCGCGACACCGCGGTGGCGCTCAGCGTGTCGCCCGGCATCGAACTGCTGCGCCCCTTGGCGGAATACGAGCAGGTGGCGGGAGGCAGCTGGTGAGCGCCGAGGTGGACGCGCTGGCCGCCATGCTGGCGCGGCTGAAGTTGACGGCCATGCGCGACCGGCTCGACGGCCTGCTGGACGAGGCCGCACGCGGTGATCTGTCGTTGCGCGAGACGCTGGCGCTGCTGTGTCGGGCCGAGGTGTCGCACCGCGAGGAGCGGCGCATCCAGATTGCGGATTCCGAGCTGATGGCGCCCGTCATTCCGATTTGATGCCGCCCACTA